>SXKJ01000287.1 GCA_005778115.1 Planctomyces sp.
ATCATGTCCCTCAAACGACGTGCCGCCGGCTATCGAAACCTGCACAGCTTCATCACCGCCATCTACTTCCATTGCGGAGGGCTCGACATGTACCCAAGACAACTCATTTAGACCAATACCCACACCGAAGTCCGATGGACCCGAAATTCAATTGCAGGCTCTCGTCCGCGGATTCACTTGCGCCGGCGTCGCGATTCGCGAAGAACATCGCGCGCCGTATCAGTCTCTCCGTGCGATGTTCCGTGAACTGATCCCCTTGGCCAATGAGGTCGGACGATCGCCACGCGAGACACAAGTCCTCCATCGAATGATGCCGCCAGCATTTCAGAGCGAGGTCAGTAAATCATCACTTACTGCGGTCTCGCCGCATGATGAGCGTGGAATTCTGATTCAAGAAGCCTCTGCCTGGCTGCATGATCTGTCGCAGGTCCGTCCTCTGCTGTTACTGAGTGATGATTTGCAGTGGTGCGATGAGTCAAGTTTGCTGGTGCTTCGTGCGGTTTCACGAAACATGACAAAAAGCCGCGTTGTGCTGGTGGGAGCGTTTCGAGCGGACGAGCTGCTTGATGGTTCCGACCTCGACCAGTGGCTGCATCAGGAACATGTCCAAGTCGTCGAAGCGCCAAGATTTGACGAAACACAAATGAGTGAATTTGTAAACGGACTGCTGGGACGCCACTCGTTGGGGAACGAGTTCATGCGCCGCGCCGCGACCATCACCGAAGGGACCCCTTTTTTTACGATCGAATTGTTGAGAGATCTGATCGACCAGAATCTCCTCATGCGGCGGGCAGGTGTCTGGCAGGCTGTTGGCGATGATTTTCGATTGCCTGAAAGTGTTTCGAGACTGATTGAGCGTCGCATTGGGCGACTGGGACCACTCTCGCGGGAGATGTGCCTCCAACTCGCGGTCGCCGGCGGACATCTCTCACTCGCAACATTAGTGGAACTGTTCGACCTCGATGAAACGGAATTACTTCGCGCATGCGATGAACTTGTTGGACATCGTATTGGCGAAATCCGTGAGGACGACGTCCGCCTGATCCACGATAGTTTACGTGAGCGTATCTACCAGACCGCGACGGATCACGAACGGGAGGAATACCACCAGCGTTTGGGTTCGTACCTCGAACGAACGCTGCCCGGCGACGCGTTCGATCGATCGAGCGCCGTTGGATACCATTTGTCCCGGGGCCGTGACCGCATTCGCGGGCTCGGATATCTCGAGGACGCTGGACTTGCCGCCTTTCATCGAGAAGAGCACGGCGTGGCTCGCAACCTGCTGATGGATGCTGACCACCTGCTGACGAATCTGCCGGACGTTGAAGATCGGGACACTCGGCAGTACGCCGTCAGAAAAATGCTGACGTTCGTCTGCGTTTCGAACGACTACGTCCTTGGTGCCGAAGTCGGCGAGTGGGTCTATCAGCACGCGATTGCGAGGTCACTCTCAAGCCTGCCCGTGTTGCAGCGGTTTCTACCCGATCCGCTTCCGTACCTGTTTGTTCTCGGAGTCGAACTCCCCCTGCGAATGCTGCGGCACGGGATGAAGGCGTTGAGACAATTTGAGTCTGACGTCGGAGACATCTTTCTGGCCACCGGCTACTTGTGTAACTGCTTGGCATCCATGATGCCAACTGACAACGTCTCGCCAACGCGCGCGGCGACTCCTGGCTTTTGCCGTGACTCGCAATAGTTTGGCAATCGGCGCCTGCGAGATTGCGCAAACAATCGGCAAATACCACCAGGAAGCGTCCGGCATGAGAGAATCCTTCCGGCATGCACGAAGCATCTTTCAGACGAGCAAACGATTTCGGTCACTCGACGGGTACTCACAGGGCTTGATGTTGGGCGTTTGCCATCACGTTGAAGAGTTCTGGGATGCCCTGGAACAGCATCCGGCGTTTGACCGTGACTTCCAAGAAGCGGAGCAGTACGCCGCATTGGTTAACAACCACTTCGTGCATCATTTGAACGCGCATGCGAAGGTAGAAAATGCTGCTTATGGGGGTGATGTCGCGGCAGCCGATGCGGCCGATGCGGCCGAGGCGGCCTTTCATACTGCGATACAGAAGCTGGGCGGCAAGTCACGGCAGCGAGAATGGCTGGTGGAATTTGCAATGGGTTTATTAGACGTCTCCTGCGGACGATTTGACCGAGCCGCCCGTCGCCGAGCAATTTTACTGCGCGATGGACCTGGCTATTTTACCGAAGGCTATGGAGCACTGATCGGTGCTCGGCTGAACGTGGCCTGGGGCAATTTGAATGAAGCTCTTTCCGACGCCCGAACAGCGCTGAGATGGGCACTCGACCCCGAGGTCATAGCTTCCGTCTTTCAGTTTCGCGTCCAGTCCACGCTGGCCGAAATCCATACCCGATCGCTCCGTCCGGTCGCCGCACGCGAAGCAATTCAATGGATGAAGGATTTCGCCAATCAACCGGGCCATCAAACCAACTACTTCTCAATCGAAGCAAGTCGTTATGAGTCAACACTCGTGGCATTGTCCGACCCAAACAAGGCACTCACGCTCGCTCAGGCGAACCTTGGGGCCGCATCCGAGGCCCATTGCCGACTCCAACTCGCTGAAGCCCATACCACGATGACGGAGATCTTGTTGATGACCGGAGCTTCGGAAGCAACCGTGCGGCAGCACGTTCGTCAAGCCGGTGAGATTTACCGACAACTCCGAAATCATTACCGAGAGAAACTGGTCGAATCATTGATCAGCCGCGACTATGCCGCCTCCAAGGTGGTCTTGTCCGAAGACGACAAAATATAAGACTTCAAAACGATTTACTTGGTGATGAGTCAGAATGAAATCGCGCACGGCGAAGCTCACGCCAGCAACGCTTCGATCACGTTCCCATGCACGTCGGTCAGGCGGAAATCGCGGCCGGCGTGGTGGAAGGTCAGGCGTTCGTGGTCCAGGCCGAGCAGGTGCAGGATCGTCGCTTGCAGGTCGTGGACGTGGACCGGGTTCTCGGTGATGTGGAAGCCGAGTTCGTCGGTGGCTCCGTAGGTCTGGCCGGGCTTGATGCCTCCGCCGGCGAGCCACATTGTGTAAGCCTGCGGGTGATGGTCTCGGCCGAGACTGCGGCCAAGGGCCGGATTGTTTTCGACCATCGGCGTGCGACCGAACTCGCCGCCCCAAATCACCAGCGTCTCGTTGAGTAAACCGCGCTGCTTGAGATCGGTGATCAGCGCGGCGCTCGCCTGATCGGTCTTGCCGCAATTGTTCTTCAGGTTGCCGACGACGTCCGAGTGAGCGTCCCAGCCTTCATTGTAGATATTCACGAAGCGAACGCCCCGCTCGATCATTCGCCGAGCCAGCAGACACGCGCGAGCGAACGACGGCACCGCCGGATCGCAGCCATACATTTTGAGCGTCGCTTCCGATTCCGACTTAAGGTCCATCAGTTCGGGAGCGGACGTTTGCAGACGAAACGCCATCTCGTAGGACGCGATGCGCGTCGCGATTTCGGGATCACCCTCCTTCTCTAACCACTTGCGATTCAACGAGCCAATCAGGTCCAGCGAATCGCGCTGCAACTTGGCATCGACGCCTGGAGGGCTCGACACGTTCAGAATCGGATCGCCTTGATTGCGGAGTCGGACGCCGGTGTAGACGGTGGGCAGGAAGCCGCTGGACCAGTTCGCCGCACCGCCGCTGATGCCGGCTCCGGTGGACATCACGACGAACGCGGGCAAGTCGCTGGTCTCGGCACCGAGGCCGTACAAGATCCACGAGCCGAGGCTCGGTCGGCCGGGCTGTGAGAAGCCGGTGTTGAAAAAGATCTGCGCCGGAGCGTGATTGAACTGATCGGTGCGCACCGACTTCACCAAACAGATGTCGTCCACGATCTTCGCGAGATGTGGCAGTACTTCGGACAACTCGGTTCCACATTGTCCGTGCTTCGCGAATTTGAATCGCGGGCCGAGGCAGTTCGAGTCGGGACGGATGAAGGCGTATCGCTGGTTGCCGACCACTTCAGGAGGAATCGGCTTTCCTTCGTACTCGGCCAGCTTCGGTTTCTTGTCAAACAGGTCGAGCTGACTCGGCGCGCCGGACATAAAAAGATGAATGACCGCCTTGGCCTTGCCGTTGAAATGCGGCTTTCGCGGCGAGAGGGAGTTCACATCGACAGCGATGGCTCCACGAGCCATTTCATTGGCCAGCAGACCGCCGAGCGCGACTTTGCCCACTCCGACTCCACAGTCGCGAAAGAAATGCCGCCGAGCGACAAGGGTCGAGGGATCAGGTTTCATTGAAGGGTTCATGCCAATTCATTCCACATACAAGAATCGATTTGAACTGAGCAACGATTGGCAAAGCAGCGCGAATGCCTGCCGAGCCGGGTCAGGAGGAGTCGCGGTATTGGGCGGCGTTGTCGCTGGCGGAGTCTTTGGCTGGAAGACCTCGGTCTGCGCCGTGACGAAGGCGACTGCCTCGGCCGATTCGGCTTCGGTGGGATCGGTTCCAAACACCAGTCGCCAGGCCTGCACGATTTGTGATTTCAGATCCGGTCCGGCGGTCGTGGCGATTCGCTCGGCCAAGCCGCGTGAGTGGTCTTGGACGAACTCGCTATTCATCAGGAAGAGCGACTGCGGCGAAACGGTCGACGAGTTTCGCTGTGGGCAATTCGGATCGAGCACCGGCGGATCAAACGGGTCCATCACACTGAGCGGTCGGCTGCGACGGGCCTGCACGTAGAGGCTGCGGCGGAATTCCTCGCCATTGAGGGGGATCGGTTTGTCCGGGACGCCGTTGCCGTTGATGTTGTCGATGCCGAGTACGAATTGCCCAATCTCATCCTGCATCACCGGCACCGATTTGCCTCCGAGCTTTGCGTTCAACTTGCCACTGATCGCCAGCGTCGCATCACGGACTTCTTCGGCATGAAGTCGTCTCAAAGGGAAGTGACTGAGCAAACGGTTGTCGGGGTCAACGGTGTCTGCGGTCGTCGTGCGAGTTGACGATTGGCGGTAGGCGGTCGAGAGCAACATCTGGCGATGAAGCGACTTCAACCGCCAACCGCTCGCGACGAATTCGCTGGCCAGCCAGTCGAGCAATTCGGGATGCGATGGCCGTTCCCCTTGCACGCCGAAGTCGGCGGGCGTGCCAACTAAGCCTCGGCCGAAGTGCTGCATCCAAACGCGATTCACAAGCACTCGCGCGAGCAGCGGGTGTTGACCGGAGGTGAGCCAACGGGCGTAGGCGAGACGTCGGCCACTGGTAGGAAGCGCGGGGTCGTCGGAGAGAATGTTGGGTTGACGGCTTTCGGCGATCGGCTTTCGGCTTTCGGCCAGGATCGATAGCTCCGCCGGTTCGAGTGGTTGCTTGGGCGCGAAGTGTTCTCCGCGCGCGAACAGAAACGTCGGCGGGATCACGTTCGGCGTTTCGTTGAGGACCATCAGGAACTCTTCGGGAGGCTTCGTGCCGCGCAGGTCGGTGGCTTGCTTGCTGAAAGCGTTGATCTCTTCCGCCGCCTTTCCGTCATACAGTGGCAGCGTGCCGCCGTTGACGTTGATGCTGGGATGATCCTTCAGCAACGCCTTTTGTTCGGGAGTCCGCTTGGCCTCCGGCGTGTTGTGAGCCGTGCGCAACGAGTCGCGCAGTTCCTCCGGCTTCTTGAGCAACTCACGTTCGAGGATGCGCTGGATGTGTTCGTCGAGTTTCTTCTGTCGCTCGGCGTCGATCTTCGCGGCGCTGGCTTCAATCTCGGCTGCCTTTGCGCGATCGGCGTCGGTGTAGAGCGTCACCAGGCGGCCGTTCGGAACCCGCCAATTCTTCCAGTCGTAGGCCGGCTCGAAGATCGCTCGAAAGCGGTAGTAGTCCGCTTGGGTGATCGGCTCGTAACGGTGGTCGTGGCACTGCGAACATCCCAGGCTCAGACCCAGCAGTGAGGTGGCGACGGTCTTGATCGTTTCCGCCATGACCGCGTTGCGCGCGATGTTCTGATCGACGGCCCCGGAAGCCGTCCCATCGGGAGCCATCCTCAGGAAACCGGTCGCGACGAGCTTGTCGAGACTCTCCGGTGAGAGGTTCGCGTGCGGTAGTGGGACTAGTTCGTCACCGGCCAGTTGTTCGAGCAGGAATTCATCAAAGGGCTTGTCGTTGTTGAATGCTCGCAAGACGTAATCACGATACTTGAAGGACCAAGCCCGCACAGGGTCTTCATCGGTGTAGCCATCCGAGTCGGCATAGCCGGCGACGTCCAACCAGTGCCGTCCCCAGCGTTCACCATAGCGCGGCGATGCCAGCAGCCGGTCAATCAATCGTTCGTAGGCATCCGGTTCCGAGTCATTTACGAACTCCTCCACGTCGTCGGGCGTGGGAGGCAGGCCGTGCAGGTCGAAGGTTGCTCGACGGATGAGCGTGCGGCGGTCTGCTTCGGCGGCGAATGCGAGTTGCTTGGCCATGAGCTTCGACATCAAAAACGCATCGACCGATCGCTCAAGAGTCCGTCCTCCTCCGTCTCGCAGAGAGGGCGGGATCGGTGGGCGAACGACCGGACGGAAGGCCCAATGATTTCGTTCGTCGTCGGTGAAGAAACTCTCTTCGGGCTTCTCCGGTTCGGGCGCGGCGGTCTTGGCTCCGGCGGTGATCCAGCGACGCAGCACGTCTCGCTCGGCGGAAGTCAGCTTGCGTTCGACGGGAGGCATCTCGCCAGATTCGATCCGCCTCAGCAGCAAACTCTGATCGGGCTGGCCAGCGACGACGGCTGGTCCTGTCTCGCCCCCTTTCTCCAGCAAACGTTTCAGTCGCACGTCGAGCTTCGCTTCGACCTTGTCCGCTTCGCCGTGACACTGAAAACAGTGCGCTTTCAAAATCGGCCGGACGTGTTTTTCAAACGTCACTTCCAGGGCGTCAGCCGCCAAAGCCGACAGCGATGTCGCCAGCAAAATCAAACTCGCCAAATAGCCAATCGCGTTGCGGATCATCGGCCAATGCTCCCGTCTCGGTTACCGAACACTTTAATGCGGTCGGTCGCTCATGACAGCCCTCAGCTCAGCCCATGCGAGGATTGGACGAACGAAGTGGGACAGGTGTTCTGATCTCTGCCGTTTGGGCCAACCGCTCGTCATCGATCTCCATCACGAGACCATTCTCCGAGCCACGGCTGACTCCGTTTGCGACGCCGAAACAGGAATCAGAGCACCTGCCCCATCATCCGGCTCGTAGACCGCGACGCAAGATCTTCAAACTCCGTAGGGTTGAACCAAAGACTCGCCCGGCCACTCGATTGAGCGTGCGCGGGGTCGCCAGCAAGCGGGCTTCGGCGAACGTCAGGAATTCACGGTGATGCTCGGCGACGAATTGTTCGACGCGGCGGATTTGCCCCTCGGTCATCACGTTGATGTGCAGGCAAAAGGTCAGCACACCCAGCGGCATCACACGCGGAATCGCCAGCCACTGCGGCAAGAAAATCAAACCGTGCTCAATCGACGGCCACGGAGTAAAGCCATCCGTGACGGTCGTAAAACCCAGCTCGCGAAGAGCTCGCAACGTCAGCCGATCGAACGAATGCGACGGAGCCATAAACGTCTCAAACTGCAAACCGTGTTCGCGCAGGAGGCGTTGTCCGCAAGCCAATTTGTCGAGCTGTTTCGCAAACGGCAGTCCGGCGAATTCGCTCAGACCGTTGATCCCCATCAAGCCGCAGTCGTGCGTGACGTAGAGATGCTGATAGCCATGCTGAGCAATCTCCCAACCACGCGCTTGCAGCGATCGAATTTTCTCCCAGAAGTCGCCGGCAAACTCCGGGTACTGCCGCAACTGCAGGTCTTGATTGTCCGGAATCACACCTAGCAACGGCTGAATGCCAAACTCGTCGAACACGCGCGACAGCCGCTCGAGCCGCGACCAATCCATGTGCGGAGCAATGTCGTCCAGACGAATGAGATAACGAGCCGGCATGGACGAGATGTTAGGACCATCGCGAAAAACAGGTCAATTCGCGTTTGAACGGGTCGCTGCCAAACGATGCAGGGGAGTCTTTTTGGGCTCCTGACACTTTTGTCGCTTCCAGTGGCAACGGACGGGACATATTGAGACAGGTGGCACGTGCTTTCAGTTGAGCTTCAGGAGGTTGTGGGTCAGGCAGACGAGTTGCCATTCGGCGATCATCTTGGGAAGTCCTCGCAGAGAGAATTGGCGGAAGCCGAGGGCTTGTTTGATTTGTCTGCTGTGTTGGTTTGCCGAAGAACAGGGCTGGTTCGATTTGTCCCTTTCGTTTTTTGGGCTCTCCGCCATTCGTGTTGACAACAAATTTGTGAGCCGCACGGCGATAGCCCAATGGCACTTACGTTAAGAGTCTGGTTTGGGTTCTGGCGTTTTGGGTTTTCGTTTTTTGAATTGGGTGGATTTTGGTCGTCTGGCGTAGGTTTCTCGTTCGAACGAACGGCCGGGACGATTCGGGAGTTTGTCTTGC
>SXKJ01000288.1 GCA_005778115.1 Planctomyces sp.
AAAAACTGACGGAACACCTCGCTGATTCAGCGTGAACCAGTCTCGATTCCAGCCACGGTCGGCCGAGTTCTCGATCGTTTGTTCCTTCGAAACTTAATTTACCAATGAGTTTTCAACGCGGCTGAGTTTTTTGACCACACGCGCTTTACGCCGCTGCGTAAAACTATTGCGGTATGTTGTCACCGCAGGAACGCGCCAGCCGGTCAACAAGTCGTAGGACGGCCTTTCCAGGCCGTCGTTTTTTCAATGTCCATCTCGAAAAGGTCTACTTGCACAAAGCGAACGAGACGGCCTGGAAAGGCCGTCCTACCGAACCGGAAGGACGATTCGCGACAACGCTCCGGGCTGGTGATGCACTTGCTCGGTGGCGATGGCGGTCTTGTTGCCGAAGATGCCCTCGGCGGTGTTCGGGTTGCGGTCGTAGAGCGGGAAGAGCGAGCCGCAGATGTCGACTCGCAGTTGATGCCCTTTCGCGAGCGCTGCCGCGCACGGACCGAGATCGACGGTGATCTCGTAGACCTCGCCGGGCTTCATCAGCTCGGGCTTGAGCAGCGAGTGGCGATAGCGGCCGCGCAGAATGCCGGTCGCCAGATTGATCGCGACGCCGTCGGGGCGAACGTCGACGACTTTGACGACCCAGTCGGCATCGGGCCTGTCGGTGCTGACGAAGAGCTTCGCTTCGATGTTGCCGGCAAAAGTCAGCGGTTCCGCGAGCGGCTGCGAGCTGTAGATGAGCACGTCGTCGCGGTCTTCCAGCGCGCCCTGATCGACCGGCCCCCACACGGCGGCTTTGATCGGTCGCTTATCGGTCACGGGGCACGCGGGGACGGGCTGTGAGGGATCGGCGCGGAAGGCATCACTTCGTTGATCGCTGGTTGGTGCTTCGCGTGAGAGCCGGCCGTTTCCCTTGCGCGTATTGGCCTGGCCGTCTGAGTGCAGAAAGAACGAGGTCGCCGTGACACCTTCCGGCGGCCACTGCTGCGCGTCGCGCCAAACGTTGTCGCCCATCGAGAAGTAGCTCACGGGCGGAAACGGCTTCGCCTGCGCGGCGGTGTCTTGCTTGAGATGCCGGTCGAACCAGTCGAACTGCACTGCGGAGACATCAAGTGCGGCCGCCGTTCCGAAATCGACTTCCGCCACCTGCGACTTGCCGATCGTGCCATGATCCCACGGACCGAGCACGAGCCGTTGCTGTTTGCGCGTCAGGGGATCTCGCGCCTGCTTCTGCATGATCGAAAAGTTGTCGACCGACTCGCGCGAGAAGAAGTCGTAATAGCCGACGACGTGCAGCGCGGGGAGTTGCAACTCCGGCAGTCGCGACGTCAGATCTAGCCGCGTCCAGAATCCATTCGGTTGAGGGTGCGTGAGGTACGCATCGAGCCACGGCATGGGCCAACCGATCGCCTCGTCGACATCGCTGAGCGGCAGCCGCATGAGGGCGTCGTTCATGTCGTTGGGTTTCACCCCCTCGGGCTTCGGCGTGTTCCCTGCGAGCCAGCCCGAGATCAGCGACAGCCGCACCGCGCCGCCCAGATAGAGGTTTCTGTAGAAACTGCTCCAGGTTGCTTGCGGAGCGATGACAGCCAGCCCCGGCGGACTCTCAACCGCCGCCTGCCACTGCACCGCTCCGACATACGAACCGCCCACCATGCCGACGCGCCCGTTGCTCCACGGCTGCCGCGTGACCCATTCGATGGTGTCGAAGCCGTCCTGCCCTTCGTTGTTGTACGGTGCGATCACACCTTCGGATGCTTTCGTGCCGCGACAGTCCTGCGCCACAAACACATACCCCGCCTTGACCCACCGCTCGGCGATGCCCTTCTGCTTCGTGCGGTCATAAGGCGTGCGAATAAGAACGACCGGCACCTGCGTCACAGCGTCATCGCGATAAACATCAGTCGCCAGCTTGACGCCATCACGCATCGAAACGCTGACGGTCTCTGTCTTGATCTCCGCAAACGCCGATTGGCACCAGACAAACGTGATGAGAACGAAGAAGGTGGCTTTCATGGTAGACCTCAGGTGTTGATTTCGTGCAGGGTGCTGGTGCTTGAACCGAAGGCTTCCGTCTCCAGGCCCATGTTCTGAAGCATGGTGACGAACAGATTGCACAGCGGCGTGTTATTGTCGCGTTTGTAGGCGAGATGCTGACCGTGACGGAAGCCGCCGCCCGCGAGCAGGATCGGCAGGTTCGTGTTGTCGTGCGTGTTCGAGTCACCCATGTTGCTGCCGAACAGAACCATCGTGCGGTCGAGCAATCGTGCGTCGCCGTCTCGCTTGTCGGCGAGGTTCTGTAGCAGCTTCTTCAGCAGCGCCATCTGTCGGCGGTCGGCTTCTTCGAGCTGCCTTACCTTGTCCGCCGCTTGACCGTGATGGCTCAGGTCGTGATAGCCGGAGGTCGTGTTCTCGGCGTCGCCCAGTTTGAAGGGCGGTGTCGCGAAGGCATCGACCATCAGCGTCACGATCCGCGTCGAGTCGGACTCCAGTGCGAGCTGTGCCATCGACAGCATCAAGTCGAATTTCTCGAAGAACAGCTTCTGGTCCTTGATGTCGTCGGGCGGCGCATGAGTCGTTGTCGGCTTGGAACGCAGTTCCCACTCGCGCGCCGTTTGCAGTCGCTGTTCGATCTCGCGGACGGAAGTCAGGTATTGATCGAGTCGCGATTGGTCGTCGCGACCAAGGCTCTGTCGCACCTGCTGCGTATCATCGAGCAGCGTGTCGAGAATGCTGCCTCGTTCTTCGAGCTTCTTGAGTTGCTTCTGGACCGCCGCGGCATCCCCCTGCACGAACATCTTCTGGAACAGAGCGGGAGCGCTGTCTTCAGCCGGCAGCAGCACGCCATCGCGAGTCCAGGCGAGGCTGCGATTCGCCTTGTCGATATTCACGCCGAGATTGAGCGTCGGAAATCGCGTGACCGGGCCGAGCTTCTCCGCGGCGAACTGATCGAGCGAAATCTGATTCCGAAAGCCGCTCTTCGTGGGATTGCGCGCGGCGGTGAGAAAGCAATTCTCGGTGCTGTGTCCGCCAGCGACACCCGGATGCGAAAGGCCGCTGAAGACCGTGAAGTCGTTGCGAAACTCCGCCAGCGGCTCGAGGTACGGCGACAGCTCGTAATCACGCCCGGTCGCCTGCGGAAAGAACGGCTTCGGCAGCACGCCGAGGTTGTTCGAAATGAGCAGCATTCGCCTCGGCGTGGGCGGTTCGGTAGCCCGCGCCGACTTCGCCAACAAGCTGTCGAGCAGCGGCAGTGTGAGCATCACGCCCCCACTGCGCAGAAAGCGGCGACGATGGAGACGCTGGTCAATCATGGTTGTGGTCCTGCCCGAGGACGATCCTGCTTTGCACAAGGGCGTGCAGGAGGTCGCGAACTCGATAGCCGTCCGCCGCGCAGGCATCGAGCAGCGACTCCACCTCCGCGCGGTCGGCGAATCGGACGGGCGTGCCGGTTGCGTAGAGCGTGAATTGGTGCAGGAGATTGCGAGCGAGCTGGCGCGGGTTTGCGGCCAAGATCGCTTTCAGTTCGCGGATGTTCTGAAAGCGACGTCCATCTCGCAGTTGCCCGGCGGCATCGACCGGTTCGGCAAGCGTGTAGGCGAAGTCGTGTCCCGCTCGGTCGATCCCCGTGACACGATCGCCCTGCTCGACGCCGCGATATCGCGTGCGCCAACCGCCGAGGATGTCGAAGTTCTCCAGCGCGAGTCCGACCGGATCGAACCGCGCATGGCATCCGGCACAGCTCGCCGACTTCGTATGTAGAGCGAGCAACTCGCGGATCGTCTTCGCGCCGCGAATGTCGGGTTCGACAGCGGGGACGCTTGCCGGTGGTGACGGCGGCGGTTCTCCGATCAGTCGCTCCATGATCCACGCACCGCGGACCACGGGCGAAGTCGATGTGCCATTCGCGGTGACCTTCAGGATCGCCGCCTGAGTCAGCAGGCCGCCGAGCGGACTCTCCGGCGGAAGCGAGATCCTTTGCATTGCGGAGCCGGTGATCTTCGTGGCGTCCGGCAGTCCGTAGTGCTGCGCGAGTCGATCGTTCGCAAAGGCAAAGTCGGCATCGACGAGCACTCGCGCCGACAGGTTGTCGCGAATCATCGACGTGACGAAAGCTCGCGTTTCCAGTTCCATCGACTCGACGAGGTAATCGTCAAAGCGGTACTCGGGATAGAGTCGGATGTCGGGCTCATCGCGCCGGAGATGCCTCAGGCTCAGCCAGTAGTCGGTGAAGTTGCGGATGAATCGGTCGAAGCCGGCGCTGGCGATCAAACGGTCGGTCTCGCTGCGAAGAACTTTCGGATCGCGAAGCTGCTGCGTTCGAGCCAACTCCAGCAAGGCGGCATCGGGCCGTGTGTTGGTGAGAAAGTGTGAGATCCTCGACGCGATCGCGAAGTCATCGTCGTCTCGTGCGGGCTCGTGGAGAAAGAGGAAGTGGCTGGAGCAGAGGAAAGCTTTGTAGCCCGCCAGCACGGCATCGGCGAAAGGCTCCTGCGTTTCAAGCCGCGCGGCGATGAGCTTTTCGAATTTCTGTAGTGCGTCTTCCGGCACCGGCTCGCGCGCGGCGAGGTTCACAAAACGGCGGAGTAAGCGGCGGGCTTCAGTGGGATGGGCTTCCAGCCTGTCTGCGTTTGGTTTGTCCGTTCCTGGTTCGTCAACAGGCTGAAAGCCTATCCCGCTGATCTCATCAAACAGCACACGATGCGATGCTGGCGGCCAATCGTCGGACGAGATCGGCCCCTCGACTTCCAGCCACTGAAACGCGACTCCCGGCTGGCCCTCGGCGGGGAACGGCGGATAGCGATAAGTCGGCGGGCCGCCATTCACATTGCGAGCCAGCGGGACGGGCAGGCCGAGCAGGCTGTATTCGAAGGTCTCGCGTTCTCGCAGACGGATCGTCGTTTCGTAGTTCGCGACCATCGGTTGAATGTCGATGATGCCGCCCGTCGCACGAACATCGCCCGAGACATCCGGACCGGACGGCTTGCGGGCTCGAAAAGTCATCGGCACGGGCTGAGTTGCCGGCTTGAGTTCGTAACCCTTCGCCTGCAACACCGCTCTCGCCGAGAACCGCACGCGATACTCGCCCGGCAGCTTGGCGATGAAGCCGCGCGGGTATCCGTAGTACGGCCAGTGAGCCGACCGGAACAGCGCGAGTTCCACAGCCGGTTCGTCCTTCAACTCATCGATCTGCTTGCCATTGATGGCCTTGTTGTCCTTGGCGAAGAACATCGCCTCGCGTTCGCCGAAGGTGTTCCGTTCGGGAAAGAGGCTCGTCGCGACCGCGCGAAACTTCGTGGCTGGCGGCTTTGGTCCGCTGACCATCGCTTGTCGCAAGGCCGCATCCGCCGCATCGAGATACGCCGCCAACTGCACGCGCGACATGTCGAGCGTTTCCGACGTCTTGTTGAAGCGATGTCCCTCGCGGTCTTCGGGCAGCATGTCGCGAATATCCAACTGCGGCAGCTTCAGCACATCGCGCAGGTTCTGCTCGTACTCGTCCCGATTCAGCCGCCGCATCGGCCCGCGACCATGCTGCTGGACGTCAGCCAGGTCCGTTTTGTGAATCACCTGCTTGAGCGACTTCACCAGTACCGTCCGCGAGTCCTTGGGCAGGTCATCAGCCTTCGGCGGCATCTCCCCTTTCTCGATACGAGCGTGAATCCGCACCCAGCGCTCGCGCACGGTTCGATCGTTCAAATCAAACGACAACGCCGTGAGATCCAGCCCGCCCTCAGCCGTCTCTTTGTCGTGACATCCAAAGCACGACTGCTTGAGCTGCGACGAAGCCGATGGTGGCGTCTCCGCCGCACCGACTTCCGCACCGGAGATCAGTCCGCTCAAGACCAAGGCCGCCAGAGTCAGGGTGAATTTCACAGGGTTGTCTTCGTGCCGACTGAGTTCGTGGTTTCCTGGTTCGGGATCTCGGTGCGTCGCCACGCAAGAAAGAACCAGGAACGCTCCGCCCTCAATACTTCGGAAAGATGGCCGGGGTTGGGAAGCGTTCTTCGGGGCTGGTGTCGTTGAGATATTCCTCGCGCGGGACTTGGACTTGAGGCCAGCTTCCGGGGCGGACTCGGACGACTCGGCCGGGGCGGAGGCCTTCGATGATCAGGTCGGTCTCGAATCGGATTTGGATGCCGCTGCTGCCGAGCGGGGCATCGCCTTCCGATTTGATGACTTCGAGGATGTTGCCTCGCGAGGCCATGTGCGCGGGGCCGTAAGCGCCGTGAGTGTGCTTCAGGGTGTTCTCGACGGAGTTCATGATGGCCGAAGCATCCTTCTTGAAGTCGGCGTAGAGCGACGGGGCCATGCCGCCGAACAAGGTTGCGGTGACTTTCGCGCGGCCGAATTTGCCGTACTCGACAGCATCGACCCAAGCAGGCATCCAACGACTGCGGATGAAGGCTTTGTGCGTCTCGGTCTGATGGCGAGCAGCACGCTGGATGGCAACGTCGTCGAGCCAGATGTCCGAGATGTGGAAGCGAGTGAAGATGCCATCCGGCGTCGGTTTCCAAGTGATGCCGAGCAGCACGGCTTGTCCATCCAGCGACTTCTTCCCGCTGGCGGGCCAGACGCCTTCCGCGATCAGCTCCTCGATCGCGAGTTGTTCGCGGCCGCGCCAGATGCGCGTGGCGGCATCGAACGTCAGCTTCTCATCGCTAGCCTTACCGTCTCCCCCGGCCTTCGGTTCGCGCTTCGCGACGATCATCCCGGCGTTGTTCTGAAGCTCCAGTTCGGTCAGCTTCCAGACCAGCCCCTCGCGCAGGCACTGAGTGGGTTCGTCTTCGAGCAGCAGCACATGGTTCTCAGCGGGTGCCACGCCAGCACCACGATTGTGGTTCGCGTCTCGCTTCTTGCTGTCGACCGGCAAGACCGGCACGGCGGAGATCTTCGGATCAGGCGGGAGATAGGCTCGCACATGCATCACCGTGCCGAGCGGGATGTCTCGAAGATCCGCCGGTGCTCCGTGATAGCGGACCATGCCGTAAGGGAGCAGGGCGAACGGGTGCGGATCGTTGCGGAAGAACATGCCCGACCCTTGCACGCGGATGCTCCCGCGCCGGTTGGCATGATCCACGAAGACCAACTCGCCTCGGTAGGAGTGCGCCATCTCCAACGGCGGAAACTTGCCCGCTTCGGGACGGAAGGGTTCGTCCGCTGCGAGTGTGGTGGAAGTTGCGATCAATGAGGCAATGAGACACAGCATCACGCAACTCATAGTACGACGGACATCTTGTCCGTCGCGGATTTCGGTGCGGATATCGACGGACTGGAAGTCCGTCGTACTTCTCGTGCAATGAGTCATAGTTCGATCACCTTGTTGCTGTCGCCAAACTTGTCGGTCTCGACGCCCATGCGTTGCGCCATCAGGAGCAGCAGGTTGCTCATGTGAGCGTTCGGGTTCGCGGGGCGGCTGCAGAGCGAATAGTGCTCGCCGGGTTTGTCGAGTTGGTAGCCCTTGAAGTGGCCTTGATTGAAATCGAGATGGCTGCCGTGCTTCAGGCCGAGGTCCGTGCCACCGGCCAGTACGAGCGGCAGGTTCGCGTTGCCGTGACTGTGGCCGTAGGACATGCCGCTGCCGAAGAGGGCCATCGTCGAACCCAGGAGCGGCTGGCCGTTGAGGTCTTTGTTCTCGGCGAGCCGCGTGAGGAAGTAGCTGAATTGCTCGATGGCGAACGTGTCATAGTTGGTGAGCTTCTCCATGTAGCCGGCATCGCCGCCGTGATGGCTGAGCTGATGCCGCGACTCGGTGATGCCGATCTCGGGAATCGAAAAGGCATCCCCTTCGCCGCCGAGGCTGAACGTCGCCACTCGCGTCACGTCCGTCTGAAACGCGAGCACCATGAGATCATAGACGGTGCGGAAGTAATCGCCCGCTTGAGTTTGAGGGACATCGCGATTGGTGCGCTTGCGTTCGTCGTCCGAGACGGTCGGCAGCGGAGTATCGAGCCACGCATCGGCTCGTCGCGTGCGAACTTCGGCTTCTCGAACCGACGTGAGATATTGATCGAGCCGACCTTTATCCGCTGTTCCCATCGCTTGTTCGAGCCGCCGCACTTCCGCGAGATTGGCATCCAGCACGCTCCCTTTGCGACGCAGTGTTCGTCGTTGGGCCGTCTTGCCACCTTTCGGTTCTGCAAACAGCGACGCGAAGATCTCGCTGCAACGACGCATCGAAGGGAGTCGCACACCGTCCGCCGTCCAGCCGAGACATTCTCCGGTGAGGGCGACCTCCATCGACGAATAGCGCGTGTGCTTGGCGGTGATCTCGGCCATCTTCTGGTCGACGGAGATCGTGTTCTTGTCCGAAGGCCCGAGCTTCCCGCCGGTCAGCCACACCGAAATGCAATTGTGGTGGTGACTCAGAGCACCGGGATGATGCAGACCGCTGATCGGCGTGATGACCGAGCGATGTTTTTCCAGCGGCTTCAGCGAACGCGAGAACTGGTAGTCCTTGCCCGGCGTCGTGATCTGGTAGTTCAACGAATGCACGCCGTTCGCGAGGTAGATGAAGGCACTGCGTTTCGGCGTTTGCGTCTGCTGCTCAGCCGCCCGCAACGGAACCATGCACTCCAGAAACGGCAGCGAGATGCAAGAGCCTAAAGCCCGCAGGGCGTGTCGGCGGTCGAGTAGCCAGGACTGCGAAAGAAAGTGGCTCATTGGGAATTTCCTTGGAAGAGGTTGGTCTGATTCAGGGTTGGTTCTTGGTGCTCGGCTTATTGTAACTCGCACTTGGTCTTCGGGAGCAGGGCTTTGATTTTCGCCTGGGTCTCTGGGCTGAAGGGGTTCTTCTTGGTTGGAACGACGCGCAGAGACTTGAGGAATGAGAGGGCCTGCAACTGCGGCAAACGCTCATCGGGCAGGTCATCAAGTCCGATGGTAAGTTCTTCGAGCTGGGTCGCGCTGGCGAGCGCGATGAGATCAGCGTCGGTGAGTGGAACGCCTTGCAGCTTGAAGCGGCGCAGCGTGGGGATCGATTTGACCGTGGCGATGGCGTCCGAGGCCGGGGTGTTCACGCCGTATTCGAGCGCCACATATTCGATCGGCAACTCGCGCAGGTGCTTCATCAGGCCAGCCGTGGCCTTCGAACAACTGATCTCCATGCCTTTCAGATGTCTCAGCTTTTGGAGGTGCTCGGCACTGACATCGGTGAGGAGCTGGGAGTGCCAGAGCTTGATGAACTCCAGGTTGGGGAAGTTTTCACAAACGTGGCCGAACCCTTCGTCATCGAGGCCGTTGCTGTGAAAGTTGATGTTCTTGAGTTTGGTCCAACCCTTGAACTTGGCGAAGAAGTGGCCGGTGAAACGAGCGCCCCGCGGAGAGAAGAACTCTAGGTTTTTCAGGCCGGCGAGCTGTTCCCAACCGGCATCGGTGGCCGCGCCAAAATAGGCCAGTTCGAGATGCGTGAGATCGGGACACTCGGTGAGCCGCTGGAGTTGTGACAGGCTGGCATCACCCAGTCTGCCGAAGCCACTCACATGCAGGTTTTTCAAGTTCTTGAGCTTGAGCAGCGGGGCGACCCAGGAGTCCTGAATGCCCGATGCCTCCAGCTTGACCGACTCCAGCGTGGCGATGTGGCCGAGGTGCTCGATGAAGTCGGCGTTGTAGGGGTCTTCGCTTTCCTTGCGATGGTCGTGGGCTTTCCCGCCGAGAATGCTGGTGCTGACCTGCGTGAGTGTGTCAAAAATCGAGATGTCGCCGCCCGCCGCTTTCTTCAACGCCTCGGGCGTGGTGTTGATCTTCGTGAAAGAGCCCGGCGCTTTTTCGATGGTGCGGATGACGGCCTCGACATGCGGGTGCCGCCCGGCGGCAACGATGATGGCCTCGGCGTGCTCGGCGAGTGCTTGTTTCAATGCCGCATTGGTCGCGGGGGCGATGACCGCATCGAGATCGGCGCGAGAGGTGACTTTGGAAAGGTCAAGCGCGGAGGATCGATTCACCGCAAGAGTGAGGAGGTCGGAAATCTCCGCGTCCCACGACAGGCTCGCCGCTTTCTCCAGTCCGCCTTCGTTGGTGATTCGGTAGGCCGTGAGGGTCGCGCCGGTGTAGGCGGAAACGAGGAGATACTTGGCGTCTGGAGACAGCGCCAGCCCCCACGGAATCTTGTCCGTCGGTATCAGACCCAACAGCTCGGCCTGACCATCTTCCCGCACCCGGTAGCGGGCGATGCGGTCGAAGTCCTGGCTGTGTCCGCGCAGCCCGGCGAAGATGAATCTGCCGTCGGGCGTGATCTCCAGGTCAGAAGCGCTGAGGCCGTTCTTCGACATTCCTTCCGGCAGGATCGCAATGTTCTGCTTCAGAACAAGCTGACCGTCTGGCCGCCGCTCGTAGGTAGAGAGACCGATGCCTTGCTCGTTCGTGAAATAGGCCATCGGCAACTTGGGGTGATAAACCAGGTGCCTCGGGCCGGTGCCTGGGGGTGGATTCGCATTGGGCGGAGTGAGCGGAGCGACGGCCCCCGAGGACGCATCGAAGCGGTATTGAAGGAGCGCCAGGTTGCCCTTCACGTAGGGGATGTAGAGGAACTTGTTGTCGGGCGAGATCAGGACGCAGTGGGCTTCCTTCTTCCCCTCATCCACGGTCGCCACGGCTTTTCCCGGCAGTCCGTCTTCACCGAGGCGATAGACATTGAGCCGCCCGTTTCCGTAGCTGACTCCAAAGAGAAACGCGCCGCTGCGATCGAGGCTGAGGTAGGCGGCATCGTCATTCAGGTCGACGCGCTGATGGCTCGCATAGGCGCCGTTTCGCGCCAAGGAGACGACCGCCCCCGGCACCTTTCCCCGCTCGCCACCGAACCCCGAGACATAGAGCAGTGGCTTCTTCGGATGTGCCGCGATGATGCCGCCGCGAAAACCGAGTTCCGGCTTCTCCGCCACTTTCAGTTCAAGGCCACCGTCGGCCTTGGGAACGGCGTCAATTATCCACAGCGTCTGCGTCTTGCTGGCGGGCGCGTAGACGCGAAAGGGTTCTGCGGCGAGGCTCGCGGCGGACATGCCGAAGCCAATCAGAGCGGTGATCAGGGTGAGTTTCATGTGCTCGACATTCATTGATGTGGGTCCGCGTATCGAATTTGTTGAGCGGCGGTGTTTGTCACCGCTTCTGGATTAGCCCAGACAAGGCCACGGCGCGGATGATGTCTTTGATGCGGTATTGGTTCTTCTTCGCTTCGGCTTCGATCAGTTTCAGATCGTCTTGATCGTCGACGGTTAGTACTCGGCGGAGGGCGTAGGTGCAGAGGTGCTCGATGAAGGCTCGGGCGATGCGGTCGCGGTCTGCGATCAGCAGTTGCTTGAATTGCATCGAGTCTTTGAACGGTCGGCCGTCGGGCATTAGGCCGGATGCATCCACGACTGGGTTCTCGCCGACGCCCGTGGGAACCAACTCGCGGGTGCGCCATTGGCCGACGGCGTCGTACTGGTCGAACGCCAGTCCATACGGATCGATGTTGCGATGGCAGGCGGCGCAACTCGTGTTCTTGGCATGTGCTTCGATTCTCTGACGGATCGTGATCTTCGTCCCCGTGGGCGGAATCGGCTCGATCGGATCGACATTGGCCGGAGGAGGTGGCGGAGTCTTGTTGAAGATCGCTTCGCTGAGCCACACGCCGCGATGCACCGGTCGATGCCGAGTTCCATCCGACGTCAGCCCGAGCACCGCGCCCATCGTCAGCAGTCCGCCGCGATGATCTTCAGGCTTGAGCGAGACTCGTTGAAAGCCGCCGGTCTTCGGTTCGGGCAGTCCGTAGAAATCGCAGAGCCGCGCGTTCGCCATCGTCCAGTCGGAATCAATGAAGCTGTCGACGGGCAGGTTCTTGGAAAACATCTCGCGGAAGAACTCGACGGGCTCGGCTCGCAGACTCGTTTCGAGCCATGCGTCGTAAGTCGGATAGAGCTTCTTATCCGGCGGGAACATGCCGAGCCGATGCAGTTGCAGCCACTGCCGCACGAAGTCGTTGATGAAGCGACTCGTCTTGCCATCGGCGAGCATCCGATCGACTTCCCGCTCCAGTACGACGGACATCTTGTCCGTCGGGGCATTCGACGGACTGGAAGTCGTGTTCTGCGACGGACTGGAAGTCCGTCGTACAACGCTCAGCGAACCACTTCGCGCCGCAGCCAACAAACCCTCGTCGGGCATCGAGCTCCACAGGAAGTACGACAGCCGCGACGCGAGTTCCGCATCGTTGAGCCGATCGCGCGGGGCCGGATCTCCTTCGACGAGATAGATGAAGTGCCGCGAAGTCAGCACGCCTTGCATGGCGACTCGATAGGCGTCGGCGGGCTTCTCACCCGCATCACGTTCCGAACGGTAAGCCTGTAAGAAATCCGACAGCTCGTCCGGCTTGACCGGTCGCCGCCACGCTCGTTCGGCGAAGCGTTGCAGGTGCTCGGCAACGGCTTCGGGAGTGGCGTCATCGGGCGGAAGCAGACCGTTGCGGCGCGACTTCTCGGCGTCGGTTTCGAGCGGTCCTTCCCACTCGATCCAATCCAGCAGCACGGTCGAGAAGAGCCCGTTCCCTTTGTCATCGAACATCTGCGGAGCGTTCGGGTTCAGCAGCCGAGTCTCGCTGCTGTGCGTGAAGATGTAGCTGCCGCTGGTGAGCGCACCGCGGAAGGCAGCACCGCCTCGGCGATCGATCACATCGGTCGCGACGACGCAGAATTCGAGCGACATCGGCATCTCGAGAAACACTTCGAACTCATGCACTTGCGGGCTGTCTTCGGGAGCCGTGATGTCAAACTCGATGAGGCCTTCGACGGTCTCTTCACCGGTCCGCTTGCCGATGCTGAGGTGCGCCGTCTGACCGCCCACAGGCCGAATGCCGCTGGCTTGAAGTCGCAGGCGATACAGCCCGCTGTGCTCCGGCCCCGTCCTTCCCAACCAGTGAGGAGCGAACGCGGATTGGAGATTGCCGGGATAGAGCAACTGCCGCAGCGGTCGCTTGATGCCGAA
>SXKJ01000289.1 GCA_005778115.1 Planctomyces sp.
ACCGGGGGCTGACGCCGCCCCGCTCGCCAAAACCTCTGACTGAGTCTGATCAGAGCCGCACGATTTCTCCCGGCTGCACAAAGACGAGCGTGGTGGAAATGTCGCTCATGGCGAGCCGAAAGATTTGTGAGACAGCCTGGCGATACGAGTCCAATTGCGGTCGATAGGTTTCGACTCGCGCATTCAGTGCGGCCTGATTGGCGATCGCGTCGGTTTTGAAATCGATGATCTCCGCCGCGACGATTTTGTTTTTGGATGACCACAGCACCAAGCGGTCGACGATGCCGCTGATCAGCGTACGGTCGAAGCGGCAGGCGAACGGGTGCTCGCGGAGCACACGCGGCGTGAGCGAATGATGTGGCGATTGGTCGCGAGTCAGCACAGCGGCGATCACGGGGTTGTCGAGCATTGTGAAGAACTCAGGCAACACGTCCTGCGGTTCGATCGTCAGCGGCGGGAGGGTGCTCGTGGCGGCAAGGAGTTGTTCTTTGGTCGGTCGGCTGGCGTCGAGCCATTCGACTTGCTCGAACCATTTGTGGATCAGCGTGCCGCGCTCGAGCGAATGTGTGACGCGTGGCCGGAACAACTCGTCGAGTCGTCGAGTCGTGGGAGATTCGTGCTGCGAGGGAGCCTGTCGCTGTAAGCCGCGTGTCGGAGTTGGCAACAGCGGTGCGAAGCGGATGTGCTGCTCTTGGCGAGCGGGGGGCGTCAGCCCGCCGGTGGATGGCGCGACGTCTGAATCTCGCTCAACCGGGGGGCTGACGCCCCCCGCTCGCCTGAGGTCGTCGCGTTGATCCCAGTCTGGATTGCCGGTCTCGAACAGCACCGTGTCTGCCGGAGCCAGCATGTCGGTTGTCAGTGAAGCGCGCAGCAAGCCAGCGAACGATTTCTTTGGATCTTTGTCGTGCGGGGCGATCAGCAAATACATCGCGTGAACGGCGCGGGTCAGTGCGACGTACAACAGGCAGAGCGCCTCGTGCATGCGGCATTCGAGGTCTTGCTGGAAGAGTTCTTGCAGTTCGGGCGGCAAGAGATTTTGAATGCTCTCACCACGATAGAGACAGACCGCGTCGGGTGGCTCGGCCGGATCGACGTTGCCGGCGACCAGGTCGGGGGATTGACCGGGAACTTGGCGATCTAACTCTGGCAGGACGACGATGTCGAATTGCAGTCCTTTGGATTGATGCACCGTCATGACTCGAATGCGATCCCCGCTAGGATCGGCGACTCGCTCTTCTTGGACGAACTCGACGAAGTCTGTCGATCGCAACGTCGCCGACGGCTGATAAGCGTCGGCCAGCTTGATGAGCTGAGTCAGCCGCGCTTGTTCGCGCGCGTTGATGTGTTCGAAGAGCTGCCGCGACCACGAGGCGATGGTCGGGCCATAACCGTCGGAGAGCAGAGACGCTCGCAACGACTCGGCGAGCCGGGCGGCTGCGGTGTCATCGCGGAAATCCTCGAAGCCCAACAATGCCCCCAGCGGCGAGGTCGCGACGTGACACCTCACGATCCGGTCTCCCGGATGATCGGCGAGCTTCAGCAACGAAAGCAGCAACCGCACGGCGGCCGAGTCGGTTAGCGGGTGACCTCCCTCTTCGCTGGCCGAGACGCCGAGTTGTTGCAATTGGAAGATCAACTGCGCGACGGCTTCGTTGCTGCGCGTGAGCACGCCGATCTCGTGCTGAGGATGTTTTGTTGCCAGATCGGCGACCAGTTTGGCGGCGGTGCGCAGCGTGATGTCGTCTTGCGATTCGCTGTCGTCGGCACCGACTTTCGGGACGACTCGGAACTGCAGATAGCCATCGAGATCGGTTCGCGCGGTCGAGTGCGGTGGAAACTGACGGCACCAGGAATCAACCGGATCGGCCAGTCCTTCCAGCCGAGGATGTCGGGCGAGGTTTTGAAAAACACGATTGACCGTGTCGATGATCGGCTGAGCCGAGCGGCGGCTCAACGCGAGTTCCTGCGGGGTCACGTTCGGCAACTGCCGGCGCAGCGTGTCGAAGATGCGCGCGTCACCGCCACGCCAGCCGTAGATCGCTTGCTTCACATCGCCGACACAGAAGAACGACGGCGGTAGTTCCGATTGATCGAACAGCGACCCCTGAGCGGCTTTTTTTTTCGATGGCCGTTGCTTGGCGACGACTTGCTCGGCAAACGGACGGAGCACCGACCATTGCAACGGCGACGTGTCTTGGAACTCATCGAGCAGCAAATGCGACAGCCGTGAGTCCATCCGAAACGACAACTTGCCGAGCGACCGCTGATCGTCCGGCTGAGGCTCACGCCCGGGGGGATTGACCGTGAGCGGTACGGCGCTAGCCGCCGGTGTTTTCGTCAGCACACCACCGGCGGCTAGCGCCGTGCCGCTCAGTTCGTCTGCGCCACTGGCGGTACGTCCGCCGGCCAACGCACGGGCGACGTCCGAGAACGAACAACCGCCCTGTCGCCGCTGTAACTCGTGCAGTTCGCGGTCGTACTTGTCGAGCAGATCTCGCGTCGCCTCGGTCTGGCGAGCCAGCCGGTTGAGCGCGAGGCTCGAAATCTGTTTCAGCAGTGGTTGGTAGACCGCCAGCGTCGTCGCATCGAGTTCCTTCCGATTGAACTTCACTTCCCCTTCCGCCAGCTTCTTGAGAATGCCTTTCGTCAGCATCTCTTCCCATTGCTCGCGGTCGGACAGTTCAATGTCGTTGTTGACGGCATCGACATAGACCTTGTCGGTTCGCGTTCCGGCTCGCTGAAGTTCTTGAAGCGCTTGCTTCGATCGGAGGAGATCGTCGTCGGTCGGCAGTCGCGGTTGCGGAACTTTGTGCCATGCCTCCGACGCTGTCTGCATCGCGGTCTCGTGACACTTCCGCACGGTCTCGTCAATTAGCTCGCTGACTGACCGCGAGGTCGTCCCTTTGGTCAGCAACCGCAGCAGACGAACGAGGTCGTCGTCGGTCTCCGCTTCCAGCAACGCCTCGACTGCATCCTCACGCAGTCGGGCGGCTTCGACCCCTTGCAGAATTCGCCAACCTGGCGGCAGGCCCAGTTCGAGTGAAAAACTGCTGGCCAGTTTCGCGAAGAAGCTGTCTAGCGTTCCGACCTGCAAGCGATGCAATCGTTGCGTGAGTGTGCTCAGCAGTTGCCGGCATCGTTCGGCCGTCAGCCCCGGCGACTCGATCGCTTCGGCCAACTCGTCACGCTTGCGATCGTCTGTCGCGGCGCGAGCGAGCATCAGCAGGATGCGTTCGAGAATCTCCCCCGCCGCTTTGCGAGTAAACGTCGCCGCGAGAATCGACTCCGGCGGCACATCCGCCTCAAGCAATCTCAGAAAGCGGCTCGCGAGTTGATACGTCTTCCCGGTCCCAGCCGAGGCGCGAATCAAAATGTCCGGCAACGCAGAGGTCATGGATTACTTTCCAAGAATGACCAGCACGCATCTTGTCTTCATTCCTCTGGCCCCATTCCTCTGCCTAAATGCAGTTTGCCAGAGGAATGGGGCCAGAGGAATTTGAAGTCGAGCGGTGTGGAGTCTATCGCGGCTGGACTTGAACTTGGTCGCGGATGCGGTCGCTGGGGTGGACGATGACTTGGTCGGACTCGCTGAGGCCGTTGAGGACTTCGGCTTCGAGTCCGTTGCGGCGACCGATTTCGACTTGGCGTTTTTGAGCGATGTCTCCTTCGACGACGAAGACGGCCCACAGGTCGCGTGCCGGTTCTGTCGGGGAGGCTGAGCTTGTCGAACCGTTCTCACGGAAGAGCGCGCCGGTGGGGACTTTCACCACGTCATCCTTTTCCCAGATGACGATCTCGGCTTCGACTCGATAACCGTTACCGAGCGTCGGGCGTTCGGCATACGGGTCTTCAAAGTTGGCGATCACATGGACGCGCTGCTCTTCAACACCGAGCGCGGAGAGTTTCAAGAAGCCGGAGGGTTCGACCAGTCGCACGCGCGCAGTCAGCGGACGCTCGCCGCCCCAGTGTTTCAGTCGCACGGTTTGGCCGGGACGAACTCGGACGGCGTCGGTCGAGAGGACTTCGATATCGACCTCCAGATCGCGCGGGTCGCCGACTTCCAGCAGCGGCGTTCCTTGTTGCACGATCATTTCGCTCTCTTGCAAAACCTTCATCACGACGCCGCTGATCGGAGACTGCAATCGAAGTTGCCACGTTTCAATTTGATCCGGTTTGTGTGGCTTTGAGCGGAGCAGCGCGGCGCGGGCGAGATCGCGCTCGTAGTTGGCGGTGACTTCCGCGAATTGCGCGACGTTGAGTTCCTCGGTGCGCGAGCGCACGAGCATCGCGGCATCTTCGAGTTCTTGTTTTGAGTTGGCTCCTTTGCCTACGAGTTCCTTGCGGCGTTCGAGATCGGTCTTGGCCCATTCGAGCGCGACGTCTGCTTTCTTGCGCGAGGCGTTTGAACTCTGAATCGCGGTCTCCATTGCTTTAACGCGCAGCTCCGCTTGAGCGAGTTGCCGCGAGTCCAGCAAGCCAGGATCAATCGGGTCGATGATGGCCACTTCGGTGACCGGCGTCGCTCCTGGACTGAGCGTGGGGGTGACAGGCTGTTGACCGTGTCCGTTGGCGAGTGGATCTTCCAACTCCGTGGCCGCGACGTCGTTGTTGGGCGACTCGTGAGCTGGCGGAGCCGTCACCGGATCGCCCGCGCGGAGTTTGATTCGATGCAGTCGCCCGGCCAGCGGTGAGGAGATCAAATAACGGTCGCGCACGCGGGTCTTACCGTCTTCCGAAACAGTGACCGCGAGACTGCCGCGTGTGACTCGCGCGGTGTCCACGGGGACCGGCTTAGGCAGGAAGCCGTACCCGACCGCCGCCACGATGCCGGCCAAGAGGCAGAGCCAGAGAAATGTTTTGAACCAACGAAACAAGGGACGCCTTTCAGAACTTTCCGAATTTCAAATCTCAGATTTCAAATTTGAGATTTGAAAATCATGCGGTATGACGAGGGATAAAATTTCGCAGGTAGGTCGCGCTTTGACGCAGTGCGGCTTTGCGGGAATCCAGCGTGTCTTCATAGGCTCGGTCCTCGACTTCGACGCAGACCGGACCACGATAGCCGGCGTCGGTCAGGGCCGAGAAGAACTGGTTCCAATCGACATCGCCAAGCCCCGGCAGTTTTGGAGTGTGGTAGTCGTTCGGATGCGCGAGGATGCCGAGGTCGTTCAGCTTGTGCCGGTCGATGCGGGCGTCCTTGGCGTGAATGTGGAACAGTCGGTCTTTGAATTCTCGCAGCGGGGCGATGTGGTCCATGTGCAGCCAGACCATGTGCGACGGATCGTAATTCAGGCCCAGGTTGTGGCTGTGCAGGTCGGCGAACAGCTTCCGCCAGATGGCCGGGCTGGTGGCGAGATTCTTGCCTCCCGGCCATTCGTCTTTGCCGAACAGCATCGGGCAGTTCTCAATGCCGATGCGGACTTCGTGCTGATCGGCGAAGCGGACGAGCGGCCCCCAGGTTTCCAACATGCGGGGCCAGTTGTCGGCGACTGACTTAGTCCAATCGCGGCCGATGAACGTGTTCATCTGCCGGACTCCGAGCAACGCCGCCGCGTGGATCACCTTCTTAATGTGCTCGACCGCGGTGTGAGCCTCGTCGTGGTGCGGGCTGAGCGCGTTCGGGTAGTAGCCGAGTCCGCTGATCGTCACGCCGTACTTGGCGACGGTCTCGTGAACCCGTTCGGCCTCACTGGTGCCGAAGTGGCTGACATCCACATGCGTTACGCCAGAGTACCTCCGATCGGCTTTGCTGACAGGCCAGCAGCAGAGTTCGACACAGTCGTAGCCCTTGGTCTGCGCGACCTGGCAGACTTCTTCGAGCGACAGTTCCGGCAGGATCGCACTGACGAATCCGAGTTGCATGAGGTGACTTTCTGAGGTGAGATGGCTCGGTGGAGAATGAGCAGTTTCTAGCCTTCCTGGGGGGAGGCGTCTACAAAGTCGTAACGACAGACGGCTCGCCTGTCTCAATCATGCATACATTCCTCTGGCCCCATTCCTCTGCCCAAAAAAGCGTTGGCAGAGGAATAGGGCCAGAGGAATGTGGTTGGAGATGACGTCGATCATGTTTGGAAGGCAGTCCATTGCGAATTTTGGCGGTTCGACTCGTCGCGATTTTTTCTCGCGAGCCGGCAGCGGACTGGGAGCGATTGCGCTGGCGTCGATGTTGGCGAGTGAGTCGTCCGCCAATCCGCTGGCTCCGCGAGTCACGCATTTTGAGCCGCGAGCGAAGCGCGTCATTTGGCTCTTTATGCACGGTGGTCCTAGTCATGTGGACCTATTTGATCCAAAAACGGAGCTGACCAAACTGGCGGGGAAAACTCTGCCAGAGAGTTTTGGCGCGGTGATGACGCGGCGCAAGGTGGCGGCGAATCCGTTGTTGCCGGCGATCAAACCGTTCCGGCCGCGCGGCGAGTCGGGATTGGAAGTCTCGGATTTCTTGCCGCACATTGGCGCGTGTGCGGACGAGTTGTGTGTGTTGCGGTCGTGTCATGGCGACAGCGTGAATCATCCGCAGTCGGTTTATCAGATGAATACCGGCCACATCCTGACGGGCCGGCCGAGCGTCGGTTCGTGGGTCGCGTATGGACTGGGCACGGAGAACCAGAACCTGCCGGCGTTCGTTGTTCTGCCCGATCCAGGTGGTGGAGTGAAAGGCGGACCTCCGGCTTGGGGCAGCGGATATCTGCCGGCGACGTTTCAAGGGACGACGATGCGGCCTGGCAAGAGTCCGATCTTGTACTTGCAGCCTCCGGCCGGCGTGACCGAGGAGCGGCAGCGCCGGCTGCTTTCTTTCGTGCAGCGGGCGAACGAGCGACATCTCGCGGAACGCAATTTCGATGACCAACTCGCCGCGCGGATGAACGCTTACGAACTCGCGTTTCGAATGCAGTCAGAAGCGCCCGACGTTGTCGATCTGCGAGGCGAGTCGGCGGCGACGCTCAAGCAATACGGCATTGGCGAACAAGACACCGATGACTACGGCACGCGCTGCCTGCTGGCTCGGCGGATGATCGAGCGAGGCGTCCGCTTCGTGCAGGTTTACTCCGGCGACACGAACGGCTGGGATGCTCACACGAATTTGCTCGACAATCACACGGCCATGTGCCGGAAGACCGACAAACCGGTCGCCGGTTTGCTGCGCGATCTGCGGCAGCGCGGGTTGCTCGACGACACGCTGGTGATCTGGGGTGGCGAGTTCGGGCGGATGCCGATGAGCGAGCAAGGCAAGGGGCGAGATCACAACCCGTGGGGCTACACGGTCTGGTTGGCGGGAGCGGGCGTGCGTGGCGGGATGGCCTACGGAGCGACCGATGCTGTCGGACTGCGAGCCGTTGAGAACACGGTCCATGTGCATGACCTGCACGCGACGATTCTGCATCTGCTCGGCATTGACCACGAGCAACTGACCTACTTTCACAACGGCCGCGACGAACGCTTAACCGACGTGGCGGGACGCGTGGTGCGCGAAGTACTTGCATAGCACCTGCGTTTTGGCGAGCCGAAAGGCTGACGCCGCTCCACTTGCCGGTTTCATTCGGAGTCGCGAATCGACTCGCGCCCTGTTCTGATTGGCGGCGGCAAAGGGGGCCGATACAAGAAGTCCGATTCCCAAATCGTCCTCGGAAGGAGCAACCTCATGCGCTGGCAATTGTGGCCCGTCTTAATTGGCGTCCTGTGCGGAGTTCATGTCGATTCAAAGGCTCAAGAAGCTCCGAAGCCGGACCAGCAATTCCTGGCATTCATCAAGTCACAAGCCGCCGCGCTGCGAGCCAACGACCAGCCACCGGTTGACGCAAACGAGTGGCAGCAGCGACAGACGAAACTCCGCGAGAATCTTTTGAAAGCCTGGGGCGGATTTCCAGAGACGCCGTGCGAACTTGCACCGCGCAAGCTAGGTGAGATTCAGCGGGACGGCTATCGCGTCGAGAAGCTGATCTTCCAAACGAGGCCCGGCATCTGGATGACGGCGAACGCTTACGTCCCCGACAAAGCCAAGTCCGAGAAGGTGCCGGCGATCCTGCACGTTCATGGGCATTGGGCCGGAGCGAAGCAAGATCGAGTCGTGCAGTCGCGCTGCATCGGCTCGGTGAAGCACGGCTTCTTCGTGCTGGTCGTCGATGCGATGGGAGCCGGTGAACGGGGCATCAATGAAAAACTCGGCGAGTATCACGGTGAGATGACCGGAGCGACGCTTTTCCCGATCGGCCTGCCGCTGTCTGGTTTGCAGGTCTACGAAAACATGCGTGCGGTCGATTACTTGCAGACTCGGACGGAGGTCGATGGCAAACACATCGGCATCACCGGGGCCAGCGGCGGCGGCAATCAAACGATGTATGCCGGCGCGTTCGATGAACGATTCGGCTGCGTCGTCCCGACCTGCTCGGTCGGCACCTACGATTCTTACCTCGGAGCCGCCTGCTGCATGTGCGAGGTCGTCCCCGGTGCCGTGCGATTCACCGAAGAGGGAGACGTCCTGGGCCTCGCCGCCGGTCGCGGGGCGATGATCACCAGCGCGACACGCGACGCCTTCCAGTTCTCGGTCGGCGAAGCGAAGAAGACGTTCGCTCGTGTCGAATCGCTCGCCAAACTGCTCGGCAAACCGGACGGTGTCAAACACACGATCATTGAATCGGGACACGACTACAACCAGTCGATGCGCGAAGCCATGTACGGCTGGATGACGCGACACCTCAAGGGAAGCGGCGATGGCTCACCGCTCCCCGATCCCGAAATCAAAACCGAAGAACCCGAATCGCTGCGCTGCTTCCCCGGCGACTCGCGGCCGGACGACTACCTGACCATCCCGCGCTTCGCCGGAGGCGAGGCTCGGAGGCTGTTGGAAACTCGAAAAAAGACTCCTGAGAGCCTTGAGGTTTGGAATCTCGAAAAGACGTCGCAGCTCAAGGTCCTCAATGCCGTGCTGGGTGGAACCGGAGCCAACGCCGCAAAGGCAACTCCCGGCGTGGAAATCACCGAAGGGGAAACATTCATTCTCAGTTTCGTCAGCGAACCCGGCATCACGCTCACGATCACGGTGCGCGGAGTGCCGGAGACTCCGCAGCCGCCGAAGATCAATCGGCTCGCGGTGCTGCTGGACCTCGAACAAAGTGCCGACAAGACGATGGGCAGCGAGCAAGCAAACAAGCTGCTGAAAGAGGGCTGGGCCGTCGCCGTTCCCGAACTGCGAGCCGTCGGCCGATTCGCGTTGCCGTCTGACAAAATCGGTCATGCCCCCGATCACAACTCGGCCGAATGGTCCCTCTGGATCGGCCGCCCGTTGCTCGGCCAATGGACGTGGGATGTCCGCCGCGCGCTCGACGTGCTGTCGGCTCGGCTCGCGAAGTTGCCGCCCGAAGTCATGCTGGTCGGCAACGGCACTGCTGGTCCGCTCGCACTGTGTTCGGCCGCGCTCGACGAACGGATCACGCATGCGGTGACGATCAACTCGCTGGCCAGCTACGTCACCGATGAGCCGTACCGAAATCAGCGACTCGGCCTGATGGTCCCCGGAATTCTGCGAGACGTCGGCGACATCCCGCACATCGCCAGCCTGATCGCCCCGCGCCGAGTCACCATCGTTGGCGGAGTCACCGGCGGCGGACAGACGATTCACGGCGACGATTTAACCAAGCAGTTTCGGCCGACTCAGGAAATCTTCGCCAAGCAATCTGCGGCGCGTCAGTTTCGAGTGCAGCCGGACGGACAATTCATGGATTTTGGACCTGCCAGATAGTTGGAGTTGGGAGAGCTGTGATGGTTCGCATTCCGCGTTGGTGTCGATGGCTGCTGGGAGGTTTCACGTTAATGATGGTCGTTGGCGCGGTAATGCTCGTGCCCGCGATCCAACAAGCCCGAAACTCGGCGAAGAAGTCGAACGACAAGTGAAACCTCAAGCAGCTTGGGTTGGCGGTCGCCAACTATCACGACACTTACAAGTGCTATCCGCCGCCGTTCATCGCGGATGCCGACGGCAAGCCAATGCACAGTTGGCGAATCTTGTTGTTGCCCTATCTGGAGAGAAACGACGTCTACCAGCAATATCGCTTCGACGAACCGTGGGACGGGCCGAACAACCGCAAGCTCGCCGACCAGATGCCGACGCAATATGCGCTGCATGGCTGCGCGAAGCCGGGGAACGTGACGACCAATTACTTGCGCGTGGTGGGAGACACGACGGCCTCTCCAGCCCATCGCACCATCAGTGATCATGACGTTACGGATGGCGTCGTCAGTACGCTCTTTATTGTGGAAAACGTCGATTCCGGAATTCACTGGATGGAACCGCGCGACCTGGAGTTCGACTCGATGAGCTTCACAGTCGGGCAACCCAACGGCATCAGCAGTTGGCTGGAACCACCCGCAGCCCTGTCATTAGCGGGCATGGTCGAAACGATTCCGATCGATACGCAGCCCAACATCCTTCGCGATTTACTGACGATCGCGGGTCACGAGAATGATGCGTACAAGTTTCTCACGGAGATCGACGATGGCCGTAAGCGTCGTCAGCGACCGGGTGCGCCTTGTGGGTATTCGTCGTTGGAGGGGAAAGCGGCTGGCGGAAAATGAAGGGCGAAAAATCAGACTGCGGTTCATTTTCCGCCGCCCTGTCCGAATGGATCTCAAAGCGCCGCATCCCACAGCTCGCGATCCTTCAGCATGATCTGACGCAGCAGCGGTAACGGCGGTGAGCCGTGATGCAGCATCGTGTCGTGGAATTTTTGCAGCGAATACGAAGCACCCTCCTGTTGCTGCCAGTCGCGGCGGAGTTTCAAGATCATCAGCTTGCCCAGCGTGTAGTGCAGATAGCCGGGATCGTAGGTGCCGCGCACCGCTTCTTGCCGAGCGGGTTGTTCCTGGTAGTAGCAGTTGTCTTGGAAGAATTTGGCCGCCTCATCGACGGTCATGTCGTCGCAGTGCATCTTAATCGAACAGCACAGGCGGCAAAGTCGCAACAGCGCTTCGTCCGATTGGGCCAGCCGATACTTCGCCGTCCGCAGACGGTCGCCGGTGCCGGGAAAACCTTCGTCGAGCAACATTTGCTCGGTGTAGTGCGCCCAGCCTTCGACGAAGGCATAGCTGTAGAAACTCTTTCGCACGCGGCTGAGCGGCGAGGCGTTGAAGTGCAAATGCTGCTGATAGTGACCTGGATAGGCTTCGTGGATTGAGACGACATCCGTCGTGTAGTAGTTGAACGCGGTCAGCCATTCGTCTTTTTGTTTTGCCGTCCAGTTCGCTTCGACCGGAGTGACGTAGTAGTACGCCTCGCTTGAACCCTTCTCGAACGGGCCGGGGGAGTCCATCGACGCGAAGCTGGTCGCGCGGCGGAACGGCGGGGTCTCATCGACTTTGCAGCGGACTTCGGACGGCATCGACGCAATCTTCTTGTCGATCACGAATTGCCGAATCGCTTCCAGGCCGCGAGCCGTATCGGGAATCAATCCTTCGGCGGTCGGATGATCTTCCTGAATCGCGGTGAAGACCTCGATCGCCGGCTTCGTCGGATTGATCTGCTTAGCCGTCTCGGCAAAGACCGCCTGCTCGCGGCGCAGTTCCTTCATGCCGAGTTCTAAGATCTCATCCGGCGACTGCACGACAAGTTCCAGTTCACGCAGCATCCGCGCGTATTTGTCTTTGCCGATTCCGAAACGGTGGTCGGATTTCGGCAGCCGCTCAGTCTCCAGCCATTTTGCGTATCCGCGCATCTCGGCGATCGCGGCATCGTTGGCGATCTTCAGTTCCGCTCGCAGCGCGTCGTCTTTCAATTCGGTGATCGCCTTGGGGAGATCGTTCTGAAGAAAGTTGGCTCCGCCGTTGGCGACCTTGATGGCCGTCTCCACGATCGGCTTACCAAGCACCGGTTGCAGATTCGCTCGCGCCGCGCTCAGTAATCGCGGGACTTGTTTTTCAACGGCAATGATCGACCGAACGCGATCCGCCAGCGGCGAGTACTCGCGCAGCAGGTAGTTGTCGATTTGAATCGCCAGCAAATAGGTGATCGGGTTCTTCTGAAACGCTTCGGCTCCGTCCGACTCAAATTTCACCTTGCGCAGTCCCGCCAACAGAACTTCGCGATCCGCTCTCGCTGCGGGTGTGAGCTCGTCAACCGGCCATTTCGCAAATCGCTCTTCAAACGATTTCAGCCGCGTCAGCTCGCGTGCCAGCGCGTCCTGCGAATAATCAGCCAGCTTGCCGTCGTACTCGTGAATTCCCAACTCCAGCGCGGTGTGCGGACGGAAGGCGAGGTAGCCGGAGAGGAATTCATCCGCCGCTGCCTGAAATGCCCTGTCGGCCGGAGTTGTCGCGGGAGCATCGGCTCCCACAAGAGCCATCACCAGAATCATCGTCGGGAACATGAAAGAAATCTCCTCAGGGAAAAGCGAGACACGTCCATAACGTACTCATGCTAAGCGAGGATCAAACACTCTGGCGAGCGGAACGGCGTCAGCCCCCCGGTTTGGTGACCAACGAACCGGGGGCTGACGCCACCCGGCCGATTGCCGTGAGCCGATGGCCGAGAGCCGGTATCCCACTTTTGTTTCGCTCAAAAAGTGGATCGACAGCATTCGGCCAGCGGCGAATTCCGCTATGAGGCGGGCTGCGTTACATTGATGTCGCCTTGTTCGTCTCGGAGGTTTCATCCATGCGACGATGTTTGTTGGCACTGTGTTTTGTGATGTTCGCGTCCGGCTGGCTCAAAGCGGCGGAACCCGCGCCGAAGAAGATTGTACTCATCGCCGGTCCGATTACCGGGCACGGCAAGCACACGCACGAGTACGAGAAGAGCATCATTTTGCTGAAGCATCTGCTCGACACCTCGCCGAGCACGAAGGGCAAAGTCGCTGTTGAGACGCACTTCAAAGGTTGGCCAACGGACGAAAAGACGCTCGACGATGCCGCGACGATCGTGATGATCTCGGACGGTGGCGACCGCAACGCGACCGATCATCCACTGTATGTCGGCGAGCGATTTCAAACGCTCGAACGGCAGATGAAGCGCGGTTGCGGTTTCGTCCAATTTCACTGGACCACGTTTAACCCCAGCCGAGTTCACGATCAGATCACCGAATGGGTCGGCGGCTACTTCGATTATGAGAAGGGACCGGCCGCCAACAAATGGTTCTCGGCGATCAGCACCTGGGACGCGAACGTGACCGTCGGCAGCGGCGAGCACCCGGTCGCGCGCGGCGTGAAGCCGTTCACGGCTCGCGAAGAGTTCTATTACAACCTCCGCTTCCGCGACGGCGATGACCGCGTCAAACCGATCTGGCTGACGAAGCCCCCGGGACAACAGAAGGACCACATCGTCGCGTGGGCCGTCGAGCGTAAGGACGGCGGCCGAGGCTTCGGCACCACCGGCGGTCACTTCTTCCAAAACTGGTGGGATGACAATTTCCGCCGCACGATCCTCAACGCGATTGTTTGGACGGCGGGGGTCGATGTGCCGACTGGCGGAGTCGTCTCGACGATGGAAGAGCCGATTCGGATCTTGATCGTCACGGGGCACAACCATCCGGCTCACGATTGGCGAAAGACGACCGCCGCGTTGGTTCCGGTCCTCGAACAAGACCCGCGCGTGTGGGTGGACGTCACCGAGAACCCGGATGACTTGGCAAACGTAGTCCTGTCGCTCCGCGACAGGAAATCCGCGTCACGGAGTGTCGCGGCTACGTTCTACGACGCGCTCGTCCTGAACTACAGCAGTTGGGATCGGCCGGGACTCAGCGACGCGGCGAAGGCGGGACTCAAGAAATTCATCGACGATGGCGGCGGGCTGTCGATCATTCACTTCGCAAACGGCAGTTGGACTGACACGCTGCCGAACAAGGAAGCCGATTGGCCGGAGTTCCGTACGCAGATCGTCCGCCGCATTTGGGATCACAAGCCGGGACTTAGCGGCCACGATGCGTTCGGGAAGTTTCAAGTCGATCTCACCGCCGCTGGCGAGAAGCATCCCATCACCGCCGGCCTGCCGTCGTTCGAGACCGACGACGAACTTTATTTCCGTCAGCAAGGAGCATTGCCGATCGTGCCGCTCGTCACCGCGACTTCGAAGGTGACCAAAGAAAACGAACCGCTGGCGTGGGCCTACGAGCAATCGAAGGCTCGCGTCTTCCAAACAGTGCTCGGCCATGCGGATGTTTCGATCCGCAAAGCCGGAGCGCTCATCCGCCGAGGAACCGTCTGGTCCGCGCGACGCGACCCGCTTAGCTTTGATCCACCGGTGGCGATCACCGAGAACACGCTGTTTCGAGCAGGCAGTCCGTGGACGCTCGAAGATTCGCTCAAGCGTGGTGGCATCACGGCCACTGAGAAGGCTCCGCGAAAAGCCGCGTCGGCTACGGCAGAAGGAAAATTCGGCAAGGCGCTCGATACTCGCATCGGCGGCGCGTTTGTGAATCACCGCGACGACTTCCGCAAGCTGCCGTTCACGGTCGAACTCTGGACGAAGCTCGACAGCAAAGGCTCGTACAACATCTTGTTGGCGAACGAACTGAAGTCGTCGCCGACGCACTGGGAGATCTTCTCGTCGCCCGGTTCGGGACAACTCACGGTCTACACGCCGGGTCTGGCTCCCGATCACGTCCGAGGTGGCGGCGACATCGCCGACGGGAAATGGCACTTCGTCGCGATGCAGTTCGAGCCGACCCGCATCCGCTTGTTCGTGGATGGCAAGCAGGTTGCCGATCAAGAAGTGAAGGCCAAAGACGGAGCGTTTGGTGCCGCGCTGAAGCCGGCCCAGGAAGAGTTGGCGATCGGCTCGCTAGTGGATCAGTTGATCGGCTGCGATGGAGTGATCGACGAACTGCGCATCTCGCGCGGCTTGAGTCCCATCAGCAGCGTGCCGAGCGAAACTCTCAAGGTGGACGACTCGACGATTGCGCTGTGGAGCTTCGACACGCTGACCGAGGGTGGCAGCTTTGTCGATCTGTCAGCGAACAAGCTCAAAGCGTGGCTCCCCGGCAGTGCCGATGGGATGCCGGTGTCTGCAAAAAAAAAGTAGCTGACGTGCGTGCTCGGCGCGGGTCTCCCGACCCCGCCGCCCGCTCGACCGAAAGTCTCCCGAATGGTCGTAACGGTTCGGAGCGCGCGGGAGACCTACGGTCGGGCCAAGCGGCGGGGTCGGGAGACCCGCGCCAAGCGCAGTCGGCTACGGGCAAGATCACCGGCCACTGGGGCGAGGATGCGGTCGGCTTCAAGTGGACTGAGCAGGACTCGGTCGACAATCGCTTGCAGCAGATGGACGTCGGCCGGTTCTACTCGGCAACGATCTGGACGCCGAAGGAGATGACGCTCAAAGGAATCGCCGTGCGCATCGGCGATAAATCGGAAGCGTCGGTTTTGTTCGACACGGAGTTGCTGCGGGTCGTCTGCGGTTGGAGCGGCGAATTTCTCGAATTCAATCCGGCTCGGTATGGGATCATCGGGCCACCGAAGGTTGGTAAAGAGATCGCGTTTCATTCGCCGAGACAACCGGGCTGGGCGGGAAAGGAAGGCGGAATTCGGAAGGCGGAGGGGGGAACAAAAGACAGAAGTTCCGCGTTCCCCATTCCAACTTCCGACTTCCCGAAGTTCGGCCCGCTGCCGCGCGAGTGGGCCAAATATCGTGGCCTGCATCTGCACGGCGACCGAGTCGTCTTCGAATACATCGTCGGGCCGAAACAGGTCGCCGTGCTCGAGAGCCCGTGGGTTGAGACGATCGGCGACCGTAAGTTTGTCACTCGCGAGTTGGAGGTCGCGCCGTCAGAGACCGAATTGGAATTGCTGGTCGCCGAAGGGGGGGCCAAAGTGGAACTCGTAGCGGATGCCGAGGTCGTGACGCTGAATCGTGGCGATGAAAAGACACCCATCACGGTGAAGATCGTCCCGCATGACAAGGTCGTCCGGTTGAAATTGCTGTTTCCAATCGATGCGAAATCTGCGACCTCTGTGTTGAAGAAAGAAGATCTGGAAACGCAAAGTTCGCAAAGGAGCTTGAAGGAGCTGACGCAACCGGGGCCGGCCCGGTGGACTCACGAGATCACGACGCGCGGAGTCGTGTCGGACAAGGCGGATGCGCTGGCCGTCGATACGCTCAACTTACCGTTCGACAACCCGTACAAAGCGCTGATGTTTGTGGGTGGGCACGACTTCTTCGTAGGTCAGCCTTTCCAGGCTGACCGGAATGCTTCACCAACGTCGGTTGTGCAATCGGAGTCGAGCGACATTCGGGTCAACCTAGAAAGGATGACCTACGATGCGGCGGTCTGCACTTTGCATGGCGACGTGTGGCTCGTCAGCGGCATCGATGACAAGCTGGAGAAGCTGACTTGGAAACGCTTCGCCACCGGGCTGTTTCAGCCGCTCGGATTGAAAATCGTCAAAAACGAAATCTATGTCGTCGGCCGAGACCAGATCACTCGGCTGCACGATCTCAACGGTGACGGCGAGGCGGATTGGTACGAGAACTTCAACAACGACGGGCAAGTCACTGCTAACGGTCACGAATACGTGACTTGTCTCGAAACGGATCGCGATGGCTGGTTCTATTTCCTCAAGGGAAACGCGGACGGCAAGACCGATCATGACGGCTGCTTGTTGCGAGTCTCTCCCGATGGCCAAAAGCTGGAGGTAGTCGCGACCGGGTTTCGCAATGCGAATGGTCTGGGGATGGGACTGCAACAAAGTATTCGCGGCGACGTCATCACGGTCGCTCCGCAGGAAGGGGAATGGACGCCTGCGTCGGGAATCTTCCAGGTGAGGCCTGGCCACTTTTACGGCTATGTCCCGTCAGCACATCGCCCAGAAGTCCCAAAGCGGTTCACTCAACCTTTGTGCTGGATTCCTCGATTGCAGGACAACTCGTCTGGAGGGCAGGTTTGGGTGCCACACCAGCGTTGGGGACATGATGGCCAGATGGTGTTGCATCTCTCTTACGGAACCAGCCGAGCATTTCTGTTTTTGATCGAAGAGATTTATGAAACCGATCTGGGGATCAAAAAGCCGACCGTCGAATTGTTGCTCCCGCCCGATGTGGTCGGTGACAAGTCCGTGACGCAAGGCGGCACTGTGCCCTTGCCACTGGCATTGGATTCCGGCGTGATGCGCGGACGGTTTCGAGATGCCGACGGCCAGTTGTATGTCAGCGGTCTGCGAGGTTGGGTGAGCAACGCGGCGAAGGACGGTTGCTTGCAGCGCGTCCGATACACCGGCCGGCCACTCGAATTGCCCGTGGAGTTCGAGACCTATCGCGACGGCGTTTTGCTGACCTTCAGCAACCCGATCGATGAGGTCGCCGCTGGCGATCCCGAAAACTATCGCGTCGAACAATGGAACTACCGTTGGTCCGCCGCGTATGGCTCGCCCGAATTTCAGGTCAGCAACCCGGCGCAGGAAGGTCGCGACGAGGTCGAAGTGCTGTCGGCCACGCCGATCGGAGACGGCGGTGCGCAAATGGTGTTTCTGGAATTGAAAGACTTTCAGCCGGTCGATCAGCTTTCGATTCAAATGACGTTAAAAGCGAAGGATGGCCGTCCGTTAGACCGGCGTATCGACTACACCATTCACGCGATTCAGAGCAAACAGTTCCACGACAAGCCCACAGTGGCGAAACGGCGGCCAGGCCAATTGACCGAAACAGAACAAGAGCGGCTGGTTCCCGGGATTCGCTGCGAGTTCGTGGGGCAGGTTGAAAACTTGCCTCACGTGCGGCGCATGGCCGCTTGGCGATTCGAGCCGCACGAAGTTGCTGCGACTCGCGAGATCGTCGCCAACGGATTCCTCGTTGCACCTCGGCGCGGGAAGTATCAACTCTCGGCCGAGGGAAGTGGCGCGACCGAGATCTCGATCGGCGATCGAGTGGTGTGGCGATCGACGGAAGACAAGCCGAGCGACGTCGAACTCGCGCGTGGGTACAACCGACTGCGAATCGTGCAGAGTGTGGATGGAAAGCAACTCGAAAAGGCCGTCTCGTTGCGGCTGCTGTGGGAATCGGACTCGTTCGAAACGGAACCTGTTCCACCGACGGCGTTGTTTTGCGAACGACTGCCGGAATCAGTCGTGTCTCAAGAACTCGGCCGCAAACTCTTCGGTCAACATCTTTGCGCCCGGTGTCACACCGTTGGGGACGAGGTGTTGCGGTCACGATCCGCCATGCCCGAATTGCAGATCGAAGCCCCCGACCTCATCGGAGTCGGCTCGCGCCTGACTGACACTTGGATGTATCAATGGTTGCTCGATCCCACTCTCTTGCGAAGCGCCGCGCGGATGCCGCGCCTGTTCTCGGTCAACCCATCGGAAGAAGAACGGCAGCAAGCCGCGGATGTGGTTGAGTATTTGAGTTCGCTGAAACTTCCTCCGCCACCGCGTCCTCCAGTGACTCTAGCGCCGCCAATTTCCGCTCGTGATCTCGCGTTGGGGAATGCGCTGTGGGAAGACCTCGGCTGCATTGGTTGTCATCGCCGCGAGTACGACGGGAATGATCAGCCCACCGATGGACGATTCTCGTTGATCTTCGCCTACGACAAATTCGTGCCGGGTGAGCTGACGAAGTATCTATTCGAGCCGCATCGGCATTTCGCGTGGACGCGCATGCCGACCTTCGCTCTCTCTGAGAACGAAGCCAGGTCATTGGCGCACGCTGTCATCGAGTCTGCCAAGCAAGACGACAAGCGTCCGGAGCTGAGGGTTCGCCGTCCCAAAGGTGATGTGGCCCGTGGACAGAAACTTTTGGCCTCGCTCGGTTGCCGGCAGTGCCATCGCGTGTCGCGAGACGAGCCGATGCCCAAGCCGCATTTGCCGTCGGTCTTTGGGAAAGCGATCGCTCGCGGTTGCCTCGGTGGGACTGACGAGCATCGTTCGCCTCGCTCTCCTGACTTTCATCTTAAGCCTGCCGAACGGACCGCACTACTGGCACTGCTACGCGGCACAGAACGTCAGCTTGCGTCAGACACTCCGACCGATGTCTCTCGCCGCTTCGTGGCCGAATTGAAATGCGCGGTCTGTCACCCGCGAGACGGACGCGTGAGTTCGCTCCCTGAAATCCTCGCCGAAGAAGGAGCGTCCGGTCGGCCTCCGGAAGTCCTGCCGAATCTCACTTGGGTCGGTGAGAAACTGCACTCACCGTGGATTCAAACGCTGCTGGCCGGTCAGATCGCCGAACGCCCGCGTCCGTGGATGAAGCTCCGCATGCCAAGCTTCCCCGCGCGAGCAGGTCTGCTGGCCGACGGATTTGCGCGCGAACACGGACTCTCCAGCGATCCGTCGCCACGACCAAGCGTCGAACCAGACCTCGCCGAAATTGGCGAAGCTCTCGCCACGCGAGCCGGATTGCTCGACTGCCGCCAATGCCACGCGATCGGCTCGCTGCAACCCACCGGCGATAAGAGCACGCTGCTCGCTCCGGGAATCAATTTCGCGCTGACTCGTGAACGCATCCGCGAAGATTTCTATCGCCGCTTCACACTCGACCCGCCGCGCTACGATGTCACGACGAGAATGCCGAAGCTCGTCGTCGATGGCCGCACCACCAAGGTCAAAAACGTCTTTGATGGCGACGCTCGCCAACAGTTCGACGCGGTGTGGCACTACCTGCAAACAGTGCCGAGTTCGACCGCCGATCCGTAGCTAGTTCGTAGCTCCGCCTTCAGGCGGTGACTTTAGTTCCGCCTAAAGGCGGGACTACGAACGGAGCAGCGCTCTGGCTGTGATCGTGTCCGTTATAGACACCGAAGTCGGCAAACAAGTACCGCTTGAGCAGACGATAGACCCAGCTCTTCTCGGGAATCGCGTGGCCGGGGTTGTATTGCGACGTGCGGATCGACATCGCCTGTAGTTCGGCCATCGCGGTTTGGCGAGCGGTCGTGTCTTTGGCTCCGTGTAGCACGACAAGGTTGTGCAGCAGGTCGGGGCGTTCGAGCACGATGCACCCGCGTGTTGTCTTCTGGGCCAGTGTGCGGAAGTCGCGCAGGAATTCCGAGCCCATGATCTTCTCGCCCAGCGTGCGCGACTCGTCGTGGATCGACTCTTTGGCGAATTGGATGATCGGGCACGGCTCGATCCCACCCCACGGGTTGATGTGGTGGCTGATGCCGGTCGCGGCCGGGCAGAGGGCTTGGCCTTCGCCGTCGAAGTAGGCGTCGACGATGGCGATTGGCTTTTTTGCTCGCGTCTCAACGACGAACTTGCGGATTTGAAGCTGTTGTTCCGGGGTCAGGCAGAGATCGGGGCAGGCGTCGGGGCCCATCGGGCGATAGACGTGGAACCAAGTGTAGAACACGCCCATCTCGATCAGGCGATCGACCCACTTCTCGGTGACGAGGTCGTCGATGTTCGTTTTGCAGACGCTGGTGCAGACGCCGGTCAGCAGGTTGTTTCGCAGGCAGGCTTCGATCCCCTGCATCGTCTTGCTGAGCACTCCGCCTCGGCCTCGGCGTTCGTCGCTGACGATCTCGCTTCCCTCAACGCTGATCAGCGGTGTGACGTTGCCGATGCGGCGCATTTCGCGAGCGACCTCATCGGTGATGAAGTGGCCGTTGGTGAAGACTTGGAAGTAGCAGTCGGGATGTGCGGCCAGCATCTCGAGCAACTGCGGGTGCATGAACGGCTCGCCCCCGACAATTCCGAAGAAGACGTTGCCCATCTGCTTGGCCTCGTTGACGAGACGGTTCCAGGCGTCGAGGCTGATCTTCTCTTGCTTGGCGGAGACATCGACCCAGCAGCCCTGGCAGCGCAGGTTGCAGGTGTTGAGAATCGAGACGTACAAGAACGGCGGAAAGAATTGGCCCTTCTTCATCCGGCGTTTGTATTTGACGACCGACAGCGTCCCTTTGACCCCCATGTTCCACAGGAACTTGGCGACCAACCGCTTATCGGTTTCCAGCAGCACTCGTTTGGCCATTCGCAGGTACATAGCGGTATCCCAATCTCAAATTGCAGATTTCATATTTCAAATCCCTGAAGATGTGGGCGGCATTCTACGGCTCGGCTTGGTGAATGACGAATGCCGCCGCTCGTCGTTATTCCAATCCTGTAGGAAATCGCGATGGCGTTTACAGCTTGGCGTTTTGCAGCGGCGTGGCTGTTGTGGCTGGGACTGCTTACGCCTGTGTTCGCTCGCGAGTTGCTGACGTTTGACGAGACGGCCAGCGGTGAGCAGTTGACCGTCCTCGCCAAGAGCAAGCTGGAGTTTTGGAAACCGGAGGTCGTGGACTCGGAGAAAGGTCCAATGCCGGTGGGACGAGCGTTGCGGCTGTCCGGAGAGGCGGGCGGGGGATTCGTCTCGAAGTCGAAGGCGTTCGATGAGGTCGATTGGCGGAAGTCGGGGACGCTCGCGTTCTGGGTGTATCGCTCTGCCGAGGAGGCCAAGGTGCGTTCTGCCGTGGTGCTCGACGTGCATCTAATGGAAGAGGATCGCCGCGCGTACTTCTGGAGGAAGCTGGAAGTGAGCCACTCCGGCTGGCAGAAGATCGAGATGCCGCTGGATTGGTTTCGCTGGAGCCACAGCCGCATCCCACGCTGGGACAAGGTGCGGACTCTCGCATTTCAGTTGCGCGAGTCGGCGACACTGACAATCGACACGGTTTGGGCTGAGCCGTCGGAAACGGCTCGCGGTGATTTCCCATCGGGTGAAATGGTCGCGTCGGTCGCGTTTCCGAACAAAGACGCCGAGTCACCGCTTCGATCGCTGGAAACGCGCGACGTGCAGTTGGTCACGAACGCGAAGTCACTGGCTCTCGAACAACTTGCTGGGCATCTGGCCTCCGTCGCGAAGGAGATTCGACGTGAAATGCCGTACCTGCCGGAACCGGTTCGCGGGCCGGTGTTGGTGATCTTTCAAACGCGAGAGGAGTATCGTCAGTTTGCTCCGCGCTATGCCCGTCAGTTTAACTGCGAAGTGAATCCACCAGAAACAGCGGGCTTCACGGTGGAAGGGCTTTGCACGTCGAGTTGGGACGCTCAGTACGGCACGCTGCGGCCGGTCTACACGCACGAGTTCGTGCATGGCTATCTCGCCCGCACGCTGCCGCTGGCGAGTCAAGAAGATTGGCTGCACGAGGGGCTGGCCAGTCGCTTTCAGCTCACGATTCATCCACAGGCGAACCTCAAGGAAATGGTTCGTGACGGGCTGAAGACTCCGCTGCGACACGATCCGCTGAAACAACTCTGCGACGGGAGTCGAGTCGCCACCAACCGATATTGGCAAGCGGCAACGATCTGCCAAATGCTGATGACGGAGGAACGCTATCGAGCCGGCTTCCCGATCCTGTTGGAACGCCTGCGCGACTCGAAGAGCAACGACCTCGGCTCGCATTTGGAACCGGTGTGGCAGACGGATTTCGACAAGCTGACGAGCGATTGGCGAGCGTTCTGCGAACGGCATTTTGGCACGCAGTAATTGTCGCGCAATGCACACTAACCCGAAGAGGCTGTGATTTTTTAGAAGCCGAACTTCAAGAAAGTTTTTTGGGCGCTATAAGTTCTGACATGAATGAATCCAACTCACAAAATGAAGTGTCGGCCGCTCAAGCTCGGATCAAGCGGCCTCATCGGG
>SXKJ01000290.1 GCA_005778115.1 Planctomyces sp.
GAAAAACTGATGGCCCGCATCACCACGATCCCGCCGTCGGTCAGCGCGCTGCGAGCCGAAGCGCACTCGGACCTCGACGATCTAGTCACCGACATGCTGCGGACCAATCCCAATGACCGCCCGCAAACGCCATCCGAAGTCGCCAGCGAACTCGACCGACTGATGCTTAAGGTCCGCCGCCACGAGTCACGCATCGGCAAGCTCAGCCCCAGAAAGCTCTCGCCACATGCGCAATCCAGGTCGAGACTGCGCCGGTCGTAGTCCGGACGCCTACGTCCGGGCGATCGGACGTGGGCGTCCGGGCTACGACATGCCGACGACGATCCGGTCAATTGCAATGCCCGCCACGACCCCGGCAGCATTCTTAGTCCAAGCCTAAAGCGATTGTTTCATGTCACTCCATTGCCCCCATTCCTCTCCCAAGTCTTTTGGCAGAGGAATGGGGCCAGAGGAATGAAGATTTCACTGCACGGCCCGTTTCACGATTTCGACGGCTCGCGAGCACAGAGCATTGGCCGCATCGCTGGACGGCGCTTCGGCGATAACACGGATGATCGGCTCGGTGTTGCTGGCGCGGACTTGGACCCAACTGTCGGGCCAGTCGAGCCGCAGGCCGTCCCCTTCTTGAGCGGTTGCATCGCCGAACGCGGATCGCAGAGCGGCACAGGCCGCACCGACTCGTTCACGCGGACACTCGAGCTTGTCTTTGATGATCGTGTATTGCGGCAGCGAGTCGGCCCAGGCGGAGAGTCGTTCAGTCGTAGCAGGCACACTCCGTGTGTCGTCTGCGGCAGGTGACGGCACACGGAGTGTGCCTGCTACTAATAAGCCATTCAGCACATAGGCCATCGACGCGAAGCTGTCGCGGACGAAGCCGACTTGTGGGTCGATAACTCCGCCGTTGCCCTCGCCGCCGAAAACCGCTCCGACTTCGTTCATCTTGGTGACGACGTTGGCCTCGCCGACGTGCGAGCGGAAAAACGAGCAACCATGTTTGGCTGCGACATCGGCTGTCACGCGACTGGTGGACCCATTGACGACAAACGGTCCTTTGCGAGTCGCCAGAATGAAATCGGCACACAGTGCCAGCGTCAGTTCTTCACCGATATAGCGGCCGGTCTCATCGACAATCGCGAGCCGATCGGCGTCCGGGTCTTGTGCGAAGCCGACATCCGCACCGAGTTGCTTCACCACGTCGCACAGTCCGGTGAGATTCGCGGCGATCGGTTCAGGAACATGCTCGAAGCATCCGTCAGGCGTGCCGCCGAGCACCGTCACCTCGCAGCCGAGTGTGCTGAGCAACTGCGGCGTCGCGACTCCGCCGGAGCCGTGATTGCAGTCGAGCACGACTTTGAATCGCCGATTCCGAATCGCCGCGACATCGACTAGCGAGAGGACTCGCTCGATGTGCGGAGCGGCCGCGTTGTTGAGCAACTCCACCGTGCCGAGCTTCTCCCACCCGACCTGTTTGAACGATTTGCTGTTGAGGATGCGGAGTAGCTCTTCGCCCTGAGCCGCGTTCAACACCGCACCGGCGCGGGAGAATGGTTTCAGTCCATTCCACTGAATCGGATTGTGGCTGGCGGTGATCTGCAATCCGGCGGCAGCTTTGTGATGTCGCACGAGCACTCCACAAGTTGGCGTCGTCGCGATGCCAGCATCCAGCACCTTGCAGCCCGTCGCGATCAAGCCGGAGATGACAGCGTGCCGCACCATCTCGCCGGTCGAACGTCCGTCGCGCGACACCACGACCGAGCCACCTTCGGCCAGCGTGCCGATCGCCATTGCGAACTCGACAAGGAACTGAGGATCGAGGCCATCACCGATGACGCCTCGCAGGCCGGAGATGCTGAGAATCCGTTGGGGCATGAAGTCCTCCGTGAGAGTCGTGGTGGAATCGGCGGCTCAATGCAAAGTGCAGAGTGAATAGTGCAAAGTGTTGAGCAACCTCATTCCTTCTGGGGAGTTCGGTTTCGCTTTGCGCCATTCGCGTTGGCTGTGACGATCGACTTGCCGAGGATATTGAGTAGTTGCGTGCATTCGTCTTTCAGCGGAAGCAATCGAGACGTCGGCAACAGTTGACTCTTCACGCAGAGCTTGAGCCTCACTCGCGATTCGTGCAATTCCTTCAGGGCGATTCGCAGTTTGTGAATGAAGTCCGCTCGACTTTCTGCGGCACATGCTTCCGCGTAGTTGGGTGCTGCAGAAGTCCCGCAACGAACCAACTGGCCGGCTACATGTCGCCCCATTCGAGTGTCCGGCAAAGCATCGACGACTTTGCCGCATCGCGCGGCAAATTCCAGCAAGCGATCCTCCAAGGCATCATTGTCCGCTCGCGTCGTTGCCATCTCAAACCCGGCTCAAACAATTTTCACTTTGCATTATTCACTCTGCACTTTGCACTGCGGTCTTTTCCGCCTCAGAACAACCGGTTGTAGCCGTTCAACGCCGCGACTCGGTACGCCTCGGCCATTGTCGGATAGTTGAACGTCGTGTTGATGAAGTACATCAGCGAATTATACGGCTTCGGCTGTGACATGATTGCCTGGCCGATGTGGATGATTTCGCTGGCGTTCGCGCCGAAGCAGTGGATGCCTAGCACCTCCAACGTCTCGCGATGAAACAGTAGCTTGAGCATTCCGGTCGTCTGGCCGGTGATCTGGGCGCGGGCGATGCTCTTGAAGTGAGCGTGGCCGACCTCGTAGGGGACTTTGCCTTCGGTCAGTTCGCGTTCGGTCTTGCCGAGCGAGCTGATCTCCGGGCTGGTGTAGATGCCGGTGGGAATATCGAGCGACGGGGGCGGTTCGTTTTGCTCGTTGCCACGGCAGTCACCGGCGAGGATGCGTGTGGCGGCGTAGCGGCCCTGGTTATACGCCGCGCTGGCGAGGGCCGGCGGGCCGATGACATCCCCGACTGCGTAGACGTGCGGGACGATGGTCTGCATGTGCTCGTTGACGGGAATGTTGCCGCGAATGTCGGGTTGCACTCCGGCAGCCTCAAGTCCCAGTCCGTCAGTGTTGCCGGAGCGGCCGATCGCCCACAACAGGACGTCGGTCTTCAGTTGCTTACCCGATTTCAGATGCAGGATCGCTCCGTCATCACACGCTTCGACGCGATCATATTCCTCGCGGTGGCGAATGATGACGCCACGCTCGCGCAGGTGATAACTGAGGGCATCGACGATCTCTTCATCGAGGAAGTCGAGCAGCCTGTCGCGGGTGTTGACGAGATTCACCTTGATCTCAAGGTTGCGGAACATCGAGGCGTATTCGCAGCCGATGATGCCCGCTCCGTAGATCGTGACCGACTTGATGTGCAGGTCCATGTGCAGGATCGAATCGCTGTCGAAGATGCGTGGATGGTTGAAGTCGATCTCCGGCGGGTGATAGGGGCGAGCCCCCGTGGCGATCACGATCGACTTGCCGCGGACCACACAGCGGGAACCGTCGTCCTCAACCGCTTCCAGCGTGTGCGGGTCGAGGAATTTTGCTCGGCCGTGGACGATCGGGATGTCGTTGCGGTCGTAGAACGTCGTCCGCATTTTGACTTGCTGCTCGATCACCGATTTGGCTCGGCGACGCAGATCGGGAATCAGGAAGTGGGCGGTGATGCCGTGCTCACGGAAGAGGACGTTGTTGTTGACCTCGGACATCTGAAAGATCGAGTGCCGCAGCGATTTGCTCGGGATTGTTCCGCGATGCGTGCAGTTGCCGCCAACCGCCGCCTCGCGATCAATCACGGCCACGGTGCGGCCATGTTTGACCGCCTGCATCGCGGCCCCTTCGCCGCCAGGGCCGGTGCCGATCACGACCACGTCATATTCACTCGCAAGTTCGGGCATGGAGATTCGCCTAGAGGATTGATAGAAGCGCTGTCGAAACTAACCCGAAGCGTCAGCGAGGGCGAATGCTTCTTGCGGCTCGGAGTAGGACGCTTGTGAAGCGTTCGCCCTCGCTGACGCTTCGAGGCTGTGAGTTTTTTCTGAAAGTCGATTCGGATCATTTTTCCCGGCAGCGGTTTTTTGCTGCGGGGTTTTTTGGTCCAGTTCGTGTTGGATTTTGGCAACGGGATTGTTGCCGTCGTTGGTCTCGATTCCTGGTC
>SXKJ01000291.1 GCA_005778115.1 Planctomyces sp.
CACCTCGCTGACTGCGCGTCAGCACCAAAGGTGCGAAACTCGATAGCCCAGGCCAACGGCCTGGGTTTGCGGATCAGAATGAGTTTCAGCCCCAACGGGGCGAAACTCAATTTCACGTTTCGTGAGTGACGCCCCGTTGGGGCTGACAGCGTGTTTTTGTGATGAGCACCCAGGGCGTTGCCTTGGGCTATCGAGTTCCGCACCGTTGGTGCGAAGACAATTGCGTTTCGCACATATCGGACACTCAAGTAACACCTTCGCTACTTGGACAATTCCTTCAGGATCTTCCGCGCGATGTCGGCATCTAGCACCGAGAAGGCTGGGTTGTGAGTGACCGCGTGCGTCAGATGTTTTCGAGCGGCGTCCGCATGGCCCAGACGGTGCTGAATCATCCCGGCGTGATAATGCAGTTTGGCATTCCGCGATCCAGTGCGCAGAGCTTGTTGGCTGGCTTTCACCGCTTCCTCAAACTGACCGTCCCGATACAGCGCCCATGCGAGCGCGTCGTATCCAAAAATGTCGTGGCGGAAAGTCAGATCAGTCCGCGCGAGTTCGACGGCCTTCTTGGGTTGCAGGCCGCGCTCCGAATAAAACAACGAGAGTTCGCGGGAGTATTCTGCCGGCGTTGCTCCTGATTCCAGGATCGTTTTCTCGGCGGTGGCGTAGGCCGCTTTTGCCTGGTCGACCTGGCCCAGCTTCGTGTGAATGTCGCCCGCCGCCATGAAAAAAATTGGGTCGGGGCAGAGCGAAATCGTATTGGCGTACAATTTCAACGCTTCCTCATAGCGTCCCTGAACAGCACGAGCCTCAGCCAGTCCGGACACTGCCAGGAAGTACTTCGGTAGCCGAGCAACGGCATCCTCAAATTCCGCGACCGCTGGCTCGACTTGCCCCATCTCCAGCAACTGATGAGCGAGCCGTAGTTGATACCATGTAATCGCGGGATTTCGGTGATCGCCCCAGTTTTCCAAGGCGACCGGGACGCATTTCTTCAACAGCTTGAGTGCTTCGTCGTCCTGACCGTGCAACTCGGCGAAGTGTGCTTGGCGAACCCACAGCCCCGTCACCGGTGCATTGATGCGCTGGACGAGTTGTTCCAGCGTCTTCTTGGCGGCCACTTCGTCACCCAGTCCCATTTGCGCGTCATGCACCGCAGCCAATGCTTCGATATCCTCTGACCGTTCGGCAAACACCTCCTCGGCCAGCTTTAAGGCGTCAGCGAAGTGGTGACGAAATGCGAGCGTCCCAGCCATCGACAATCGCACGGCCGGGTCTTTCGGAGCCAGTTTCATGGCCTGTTTGAGCGACTGTTCAGCCAGCGCATAGCATTCCTCTGCCCCCGTTTCCTTGGCCTTGCGCGAGTAACGCTGAGCCAATTGGAGGTGATAGCTCAAAACCTTCGGATGGTCTGCGACGCGTTTCTTAAAAAACGCGATGGGGCTGTCATAGTTGGGCATCTCGTTTGGATAGATCGCGTCGAGCTGATCCTGCGCGGAGGCTCGCTCCGCGAAAATGAAAAGGCCGACTACTCCGACCATCAGAAAGCTAAGGGCAGACCAGCGACCGCGTCGTGTTCCGGAAGCACCCACGGTGTTGACTCCTTGATATCTTGTGATTGATCCCCAGAACGCCACTCACGAAACAGACGAGCGGGGTGCCGCCAGCCCCCGTGCGTTGACCGCACTACTGGAGGACTGGCGCCACCCCGCTCGATCCCGATGGTGTCCCACGTCTATCGCCAGGGGTTCAGGACTTTGGAAATGACCGGACTAAGATATTTTTTCCTGACTCAAATATTTCCGACCAATTCCAAAGTGACTGCTCCCGGACGATCGAAGAATTAATGCTTTGGGGCCACATACGGAAATCTTGTGAGGAATGACTTGTCGTTGGCATCAATTCCGTCTCCGTTCAGATCGACAGCCTGCACGATCACCTGGAGCTCTAAATCAATCACGTCGTCCTCCAATCGGCGACCGTTCAGCGGCCCCGAATTGAAACCCGCAGTGCTGGTCACATTAAAGGTCAGCACATCCGGGCTCACTACATCTAATATTTGGGTCAATGTAAAAATGCGATTGGGATCGCCTGGGGCAATTGGCTCGTCGGTGTTCCCGAACGCGATCAAGTTGAGTCGAATCTCCTCTCCCCACATTGCCCGATCGTTGCTGGCTTCCGTCAAGTTGAATCGGTCTTTGAGCGGAGGGGTGTTTGGCATAGGAGCCGGCCGGCCCAAGGCTGTCAGGAACCGATTTGGCCGAACCAATACCGGGTTGAGCACGGGGACCGCCGTACGGTCGATTTGCACATTATTCGACAGAGTCCGGCCCCACACCGTAATGACCGGGTTCGTCAGATTGCCGCCGGTGAGCGAGATCGACGGGATTTCAAGAACGATAATGCCCACATTCGTTCCAGCGAAGAAGTCAAATTCACGGCCGTCGTTGAAGTCGCGCGTACCGCCGGATCCCGTGAAACCAAGGAAGTCGAAAAAGAACGGGTCGTCGAACAAATCGGCCCGTAGTTGTCCACCGCCGCGAACCGCAATGTTCGATCCCGTTAGACCGCGAGCGATCAACTCCGAGCGGTTGGTCACATGGTTGGTTCTGGTGACCCGAATCTCCTGGCGACCGTTACGTGGAGCGGTGAATTTGCATGCGATCGTGATCTCTGGCTGATGGTGAGTCGTCGCATTAGCACCATTGCTGATTTTAAATTCGTAGACACCAGTTGAACTAAAAAACGCGACATCACCAGGGGACAGCAAGGGATTCACCGTCGCCATCAAGACCGTGTTGTTCGGATTCGACGGTGACTGAAAAACATAAATATCGTTGAGGTCGAGCCTGCGAGTCTCGATTTGAGTACCTGTGTAAGTCAAAACGGGAGGGCCGCCGGGGGGAACCATGACCGTACCGACCGTCAATGCAGGCGCATCGCGGTGATCGGCGGCTGAAGACACGTCAACCGCCAGTGCTGACAGCATGAGTGCTGACAACAAACCAAGACTGATGAAACGGGTTCTGAGCATGATGTGCAATCTCCTGGAAATGAGTGATTTGAAAACCGTCGCAGGACGACAGCGAATCGGGACCCTCTCAAAACTCTGAAAGCCAGACGCGCAATTAACGCCGACTGGCCAGCTAACTGCCACTCTCGAACACATCGTTAATCCAATTGGGCAGATTGGCAAAGATGAATGCCTCGTTGATCTCGCCTGCTACCGCGTCGGGGAATTGATCATTTGCATTCACATCGGCTCCGCCACCTGATCCGCCGGCAAGCGTGTCGGTATCGATGCCACCGACAATGACATCATCGCCCGCAAACCCGGCGATCGCATCGCGGCCGGAACCGCCGTCGAGCATGTCGTCGTCGTCGCCGCCATTCAACAAATCGTCGCCGGCTCCACCCGAGATGACGTCGTCACCAGCGTTGCCGTTGAGCACATCCGCTCCGGAATTGCCCATCAGCACATCACCGCCCTCGCCCCCTTGCAGGGTGTCGGCTCCGCGGCCACCGATCAACTCATCGTCTCCCGCGTCGCCGAAGGCAAAAATCGGAACCGATGTCGCCGACGCATTGAGCATGTCGTCACCATCACCACCGCCGAAGGTGATTTCACCTGGCCGTCGCGAACCGGCATTCATAGCGACGGTGAATGAGTCCGCTCCGCCGCCACCTTCCACCACCAGAGATTCGACGTCGATGAAGTTGACAATAGACGTCAGCAACGCGGACTCCTGGAGGCGGGCTCCCGATCCACCATTAGACGTCACTCGAAACATATCACCATCGGTCGCGTGGCCGGTGACCTGCAACACGTCCACGCCCAAGCCGGCGGCGAGGCCATCGCTGCCGTCGCCACTAAACCACGCAAATTCATCGTTGTCGTTTCCGCCGTTGAGTTGATCGTTGCCCAGACCGCCAGTGATCGAGTCGCGATCGTCTTCACCGTTCAAGAGGTCGGCACCCGCCAAACCGAACATCGAATCGCTGCCTGCTCCGCCGAACATCGTGTCGTTGAACGCGGTGCCGATAAGTTCGTCGTTGCCGCCGCCACCTCGCAGCACGACTACACCAGTGAAGTTTGTCGCGTCGATGACGTTGTCGCTTTCTCCGCCTGTCAGTTCGGCCCGCTCGATGCCCGCGACGTCATCCCCACCAATCCCGGTGAGAGAGTCGGCTGTCAGCGTCAGATCCGCGTCAGCCGCATCGACCAAAACATCGGCGTCCGCGCCACCATCCAGAATGTCGCTGCCTAGACCACCCGTCAGAACGTCAGCTCCCGCTTGTCCAAACAGATCATCGTCTCCGCTGCCGCCAACGAGCACGTCGTTGCCAGCCCCGCCGAACAGCACAGCGCCCTGCGTGAATGCGGAAGCATCGAGCACGTCGCGACCCTCGCCGCCATCCGCACTGACGTTAATCGTCCCCATCACATTCATTTGGCTAGCAACCACAATTCGGTCGTTGCCGCCAGATCCATCCAGCAGCAAGTCGCCGCTGAAATTATTGTCCATCCTGCCAATGGTGATGACGTCATTCCCGGCACCCGTGTCGATGGCGATTGATCCGCCCGCCGCTTGCAGGAATGTCAGCGTGGGACCGCTTCCGAGAGAGGTCAATCGCAGCAAGCGATCATCGACGGCCTCCGCGTCGCTCAGGCTGACGCGGTCAGCACCGTTGGCAAAGAAAACCGTGCGTGAGGTTGCGGTGCTGGTATCGGAAATCAATTCCAAATGCACAAACCGTATTGTGCGGAGATCGACCTGGGCAGAGCCGTTTCTCACATTGGTAAAGTCGTACACGGCGGCCTCGGACGCTCCTGCAATCACCAATTGATCTTGCACGACGCCGCTTCCCGCGTTGAAGGTCAGGCCGTTAAAGGGGACCGGTGAGCCGAGCGTTGCGTCGTGAATGACGGTCAAAGAATCGGCGTCGCGAGAACCGTCAACTTGTATAAACGCCGACTCGTCGGCTCCGGTAAAGATCGTCGTGCCGTTGACGGAGAACTCGGTTTCCGGGCCGTCCGGGGTGTCCACTAGGCTCAACACAAATTGATCGGCCACGTTGTTATTCGCATCGGAACCGGCACTAACGATGATCACATCGTTCCCGTCCTCGCCATCCACCGCGACCAACCGGAGTGCATCGAGATTGATGCCCGTGAGATTCGTGGTGTCGACGCCATTTCCGCCCAGCACCGTCACGTTGTCCAGACCGCTCGTCGCCGTATTGCCGATCCTGATCGTGTCATTGCCACCGCCAGCGGAGACCACTAAGTCTTCGACGCCGCCGACATTTAACGTGAACCCCGTCAAGTTTGACCGGCGGAAGGTCAGCCGGCCGCCACTCGCCGTGACATCGAAAGAATCCCCGGCCGTGGTCGAGCCGTTGACCACCAGCCGGTCCTGTCCCGCACCGCCATCAATCCGGTCCGAGCCGTCACCGTTATTCCATTCGATCGTGTCGCCGAACTCGGAGCCAACGATCGTGTCGCTTCCCGTTCCCGCAACGACCAACACGCTGGCCAGTGCCGCGAACCCAGCTTCGGTCACGCCGGCCAGGTTGATGTTGTTCGTGCCGGTAGCTGCTCCGCGCACTTCAAGCGAGGTGACTGCTGCTGCTGCGACGGTTGCCGCGCCGTTTACCATCACGTTGCCATTCACTGCCACGTTTCCGCCCACCACGGAAACCGCCAATCCCTCGTTGGCAAGACTGGCCGTCACGGTCAACGTACCGGCGTTGAAAACCCCGATGAAGGGAACAATGCGTTGCTCCAGAATCTCCGCCGAGCAATGCCCACGGCGTCGTCTGCTCGAATTTCTACTGGCTCGGGTCCACCACAAGGCACGCTTTGCAAAGGTTGCTTTTCTCATGGGAATCTCCAAACGTTTTTGGGCGTCTAGTTAGAGGCTCATTTGAAGTGAGCAGCAAGAAGGGGGCGCCATGTGATGGCATTAGGACGCTGCAATGGCCAATGACTGTGAGTGTGAACCATCGCTTCAGTCAAAATCAAGTAAGGCGTATGGGAAAACTTTTCCGGCGTGCGGCAAGAGGTTTGCGAGGGCGGAGACGAAAGCCGCGGACGATCGTTCGTCTATCGGATGCCCAGCAG
>SXKJ01000292.1 GCA_005778115.1 Planctomyces sp.
CAAAACTCTTGCTGCTGCTCCGTCTGCCAATGTCCCATCGCCATTCCCAGCTCCTCCTGCTCGAGAGTCCCTCAAGGTCGCAGATCATAGCGCCCTGTCACACACGTCAACCCAACGACGGCTTTTTCAACAGGCTGCTATGCCGTGCAGTGAATGAACTTCGGACAAACAATCAAAGAGGGCCGGTGCGACTTTCGGACTGTTAGATCACCGAGGTGAGGGGATTAGAGGTCAATACCGCTGGTAAACTCGCAATCATGAATCAAGTGGTCGGAATTGATGCCCACATGACAATCGGAAATGAGACCGCGATAATAGAATTTGTCGTCGGCTTTGCTGAAAACGGAAGACCGTTTCGCAAGCCGATCGCTGATCTCATCGAGCCGTCCTTGTGATGTCAAGGACGATCTTCTCTCGGACATTGATGTGACACGGGCGTGAATTGTGAGGCGTATTTTGTGCGTCTCCGGCCGTTGATATTGGCTCCAACCGCCCCCGCCGCATTTACGGTGTAAGCGTCCCTGAATGGCAAATCTTGAACGTGGCATTGAGTGATTGCGCTCGCTTGAATAGCTGGGAAAAGTCGTGACGTTCGGCAGCGATGGCGATTAAGCATTCTCCGGGCAGTTGGATTTGTGGCTACTTTGTGCAAACATTCGTAGTACAAACATCCGTAGCGTGAGTGAGGGAGTCTGAGGTCACCTCAAGTCACTGACTTCGAGGTTTTGAGATGAAAACCACATCGATGCGCACATTCTTTTTCGCCAGGGAGTTGTTTTTGCCGCATCCCTTCATGGGGAAGGGTAAAGCATCACCATTCGCGATCCACGAAATGTCCCAGCAGCTTGGTTCGGTGATTTTTCTGTGCGCTGGTTGGCTATTACTGGCGGTCCTTGGATGCTCGAGTGGGTCGTCTCCGAGTAAGCCGCCGGAGAGCGGTTCCGTCAATACGGGCAAGTCTTCGGCTGGGAATACCCCATCGGTCTCAACGGCCATGGCATTTGAAGACGTCACGGAGCGTTCAGGGGTGAAGTTCACCTATCGCAACGGGAACGAGGCAGGTGAGGTGGCTATTTTGGAATCGCTTGGCGGCGGAGTTGGACTCTTCGATTTCGACAACGACAGCGATATGGATCTGTTTCTTCCGGGCGGGGGACATTACAGCGAGAAACGCGGAAAAGGGCGCGATGTGCTCGGCTGGCCGCATGCGATCTATCGGAATGACGGCGATTGGCATTTCACCGAGGTCACATCGGAAGCGGGAGCCGCCATCAAGACGCTTTACAGTCACGGAGCCTCGGCGGCGGACTTCGACAACGACGGTTTTTGCGATGTCCTGGTGACGGGGTATGGAGGACTCTTGCTGCTGCATAACCGCGGCGACGGGACCTTTGAGGAAGTTGCAAAGTCGTTTGGCCTGACCGATTCGATGTGGAGTAGCGCCGCAGCCTGGGGCGACTTCAACAAGGATGGAACCTTGGATGTTTATGTGTCTCACTATGCCGATTGGTCGTTCCAGAAGCATCCGTTTTGCCCAGGCCCCAAACCGGATTCTCGCGAATCGTGTCCGCCGCGTGAGTTCATCGGGTTGCCTCACACGATGTACTTCAACACGGGCGACGGCTCGTTTCGTGATGTCACAGGTGAGAGCGGATTGGTCCCCGGCGGTAAAGGTTTGGGAGTCCTGACCGCTGACCTGGATCTCGATGGCGACGTTGATGTGTATGTGGGCAATGACACCGTCGCGAACTTTCTCTATCGGAATGATGGCACGGGGAAGTTCGAAGAGGTGGGGTTGATCAGCGGAACGGCTCTCAGCCAAGTGGGAAGTGCCGATGGGAGCATGGGAGTCGATGTTGGTGATTTCAATTTGGACGGCCGCCCGGATTTGTGGGTGGTGAACTATGAGCGGGAGAGCAACGCCCTGTATCGCAACGATGGAAATGGTTTCTTTCAGCACGTCAGTCAGGGAACGGGAATCGTCGCCGTGGGAGGGTTGTACGTCGGTTGGGGGACTGCGTTCGCCGACCTCGATCTGGACGGCGATGAGGATCTGTTCGTCTCGAATGGTCACGTCATTCGATATCCCGTCAATGCGCCGATCCGACAAGCGCCGTTGCTGTTTGATAATCAAAACGGAAAACGGATGGTGAACGTGGCCGCGAATGTCGGTCCGTATTTTCGAGAAGGGCACGAGGGACGAGGATCAGCGGCCGGAGACATCGATGATGACGGAAAGCTCGACTTGGTGATCTCGCGGCTGAATCAGCCTGTCGCATTGCTGAGGAATTCGTCTCAGACGTCGCATCACTGGTTGTCGCTGCGGTTGGTTGGACTTCAGAGCCCGCGCTTGCCGGTCGGTGCCGTCGTGAAATTGACGAGCGGAACCAAGACTCAAACTCGGCAGGTCAAAGGGGGAACAAGTTTCGCTTCCTCAATTGATCCGCGTTTGGTCTTTGGGCTGGGAAACGCGGAAGCGATGCCATCTGTTGAGATTGTTTGGCCTTCGGGGCAAGTCCAACAGGTGCCCGAGTTGGTGATGGATCGGCATTGGGTGATTCGCGAAGGGCTTGATCCGGTCCCTGAATGACCAGACTCGAAGAAATTGTATGATTCGATGGTTCCACTTCGACTGTCTGGCTTGTCGTAGTTTGGGACAAGCAGCGCTTCGCCGCGCCGGCCCAACTGGTATTTTCAGAGGGTTTTCTAGTGGGCCGGCGCTCGGTAAAAGCTCGTCTCACCCGACGTCGTTGCAAGTCAGACAGTCGAACTTCGCGTCTTTTCGACTGGTATTCGCGCGCAAGGTTGGCGGACTTCTAGGATACTTTTGCACCGTCCTTTGGCTGTGTGGTTGCGAAAAACCTTCACAGAAAGATCGCCCGGTTGTCACGACGATCGATCCAGCAAAGGTTATGGCGATCAAGACACCGTCCGACGAAGCTTTGCTCAAGAAACTTTGTCAGCAGTGCCATCTATTTGCGGAGCCAGGCACGCTTGCCAAAGACGAATGGGAAAAAGCGGTCACGCGGATGGTTCCGATGACCGGTTACGGCAAAGTCGTCGCGCCACAACGCTTGGAAACGACGGCCATCGTCGAGTGGTTTCTCGAACGGGCTCCCGAGAAGTTGCAGTTGGCTGATCGAGTGTCGCTTCCGGAGCAGCTGCCACCATTACGCCGCGTCACAGTGCGTTCCTCGCCATCGGACGAGTCCTCTTTTGTCTCTCAAATCAAATTGTTGACTTCGCCCTCCGGCGAGCGGCGTCTGCTGACCTGCGACATGCATCGCGGCTGGATCTGCGAGATTACTTCGTTGGACGGCGCTCCTGAATCACGAATTGTCAGTGATCAAGTGCCGCATTCATGCCGGTTGGAGCCGATTGATCTGAACGGCGACGGCGACTTGGATTACTTGGTGGCAAATATCGGCTCGTTCGCGGCGATGGACCACAATCTCGGTTCGGTCGACTGGCTGCGTTCCAAGAATCGCCAGTGGGAGCGTGTCGTTCTTAGCGACTATCTCGGACGTGTCGCCGACGTCAAATCGTTTGACTTCGATGCAGACGGTGACTTGGACATCGCGGTCGCCGAATTTGGGTGGCGCACGACAGGGCGTGTGTTGTTGCTGGAAAACACCACACGGCGATCTGGCAGAACGACTCTGCCGAAATTCGAGCAGCGGACGCTCGACGAGCGACACGGGGCCGTGCAAATTGAAATCGCCGACCTGGATGGCAATGAGCGTCCGGATGTCATCGCGCTGTTGGCTCAAGAGCATGAATCGCTTTTCGTGTACCTCAATCAGCCCGACGGTTCGTTCCTGCCTCGCGAACTTTTTCGCGCGCCGCATCCGGTCTGGGGCTACTCGGGATTTCAGTTGATCGACCTGAATGGTGACGGCAGGCTCGATGTGCTGATCACCAACGGAGACATGATGGATGGGCCGACGCTCAAGCCGTATCACAGCATCAGCTGGTTGGAGAACGTCGGCGATCTGAAGTTCGAGCCACACACTCTGGCGGAACTCCCCGGAGTCCACCGGGCCGAGGCGGCCGATCTCGACGGCGATGGCGACCTCGACATCGTGGCCTGCACGCTGGTTCCCGAAGGATCGGCGCAGCAAGCCGTCAAACAGCAAAGCTCACTGCCTCCCGCGCTAGTCTGGCTCGAACAAACCGCGCCGGGCCAATTTGAGTTTCACGTTTGGGAGCGTGGTCCGGGCCGCTACCCAACTCTGACGACCGGCGACTTTGACGGTGACGGAAAACCCGATGTCGCGCTGGGGATCGGCCTGTGGGAGAAGCCGCGTCCCAACGAGTCGCTGCTTGGCTATGTGGAATTGTGGCTGAGCGGCAAGGGTAATCCGGCGAGCACCAACAGATAGATTCCGGAGCTATCTCAACCCACTCCACCAGATTGTCACGGCACCCTGAGTTGCGGCCTCGCGATTCAGGAACCAGCCGGTGGCAATGTCCAAGTCTCCGTCGTTGTCGAAGTCGGCCAGTTCAATTGCCGCGTGGACGCAGTTTCCCGTTTCGAGGACATGTCGCAGGAACTGTCCCGGCTGACGCTGTTCCAACCAAATCAGCGAGTCCAATCGACCGCGAATCGATTCGTTGCGAGTCGTCGCCGGCAAGTGCGAAGCGGCCACGATATCGAGGTCGCCATCGCCATCGAGGTCGCCTGCCAAGGCCCGATGAACGCCGGGCATGGATGTGAGCCGGTGCAGAACGAATGGAAACGATCCTGTGTTCTCCAGCCATTGGATGCCGTGATCGGGCTTGATCAGACTGCTATCGAACGTGTCGCCATTGGCATACAGCACGTCCTGATCGCCGTCACCATCCAGGTCGGCAAGTTGGATTCCGCTCGAGCCGAAGGCGGGGTCATCGGCCGTCGCGAGACGCTGTTTTTCAAAGACTCCGTCGCCCCGATTCAGAAATGCTTCGATGACTTCAAACTCTTGGCTGATTAGAGCCACAAAGTCCGGGCGGCCATCCTGATTCAAATCCACCACGGGCACATGAATCGCACCCGGACGCGTGTCGAGAATCTGAGGCACAAACTGTGGCGATCGTGCATCACCGTTGTTCCTTAGACACAGAATTCGCCCCGTTTTGTGCCAACCGAATTCTGCGACCACCAAATCCAAGTCTCCGTCTCCATCGAAGTCCGCCGGTTGCACATCGGCCACACGCCCCATGTTTTCGCACAAAGACTGGATGACCTGCGATGGACCGCCGTTTTGGAAATCGGGCAACCAGATCACTTGGCCTTGGTTGTGGTCGGCGGGTTGAAAGCTGCCCAAGTCAGCGACCACCAGATCCGGATCGCCGTTGCCGTTCAAGTCGCAAATGCTGGTCGCAGCGGGATTCCTGAGTGTGGCAATCTTTCGCATCGAGTGTTCTGGGGATGCTGGCTGACACCAAAAAACACCTCCACCCGCCATATCGCTCACGAGCAGATCCGGTGCGGATTTCATGCTGCGCGATAATCGGCAAACAAACGAGATTGCGGGAGATGTGAGTTTGCCAGCCGATCGTGGGATGACGATCTCAGTCGACCGAAACGAAATTCGATTTAAATTGGGCTCCGTTTTGGCTTGCCGAAACGCCAAGGTCGCCGGGGCGCGCGCGCGAAAGTAATTCACCACCGTTTGCATCGGTGGCGGATCGAGATCTTTTCTTCCTGACAGATAATAAAAGTCGTATCCGCGCTTCACTTCATCGTACCAGGCGTCCTTCGGAAAGCTGTCCGACTTCGGTATGACGTGACACGCGCTGCAAAATGTGACAATCTCCTGAACGGTTTGGTCCGATGAGCTGGCGACGCGTGTCGATTCGAGTGCTGGCGTGACCGGCGGTGCATCCGGCGTTGATCGCTTCACGGACTCTAGCGCCGCGAGAACCAACGCTACTGCGATGGCCGCCAATCCGATCAGCCAGTATTTCCCAGTGCTCAATGGCGCGGCCCGCGAGTCTACCTGAAGATTCGGTAAAGAGGGTTCGTGATTGATCATGTCGAGTTGTAGTCTGAATCGAGGCTTCGTCGCGATAAGTCGAGTCAATGCAATGGCTCAATACGAAGCCCTGATTGACAATCTCGAAAGCGATCCTTAAACGACCTTCCGAATTGAAGAGTCTTCTCCCGAAGTCAGTCGATGTGAGCGTCACTCGTCATAAGACATGTGATGGCAACGGCATGATCTTCTGTCGCGGAGAATACGCCAGGCTTGCTTGAGTTTTTCCCTGAAAGGGTGGTTCATGTTTCAGTGCAATCGTCGGTTCGCATTTACTCTGATTGAGTTGCTGGTTGTCATCGCGATCATCGCGGTCTTGATCGCTCTGCTTTTGCCGGCTGTGCAACAAGCACGCGAAGCGGCCAGACGCAGCACCTGCAAGAACAACCTGAAGCAGTATGGTCTGGGGCTGCATAACTACCACGACACCAGTGGCATGCTTCCGCCTGCTGGCTCAAATTGGGGGAGCCCCCAAATTGGATGGCAACCCAAAATCCTGCCATTCATGGATCAGGCTAATATCTTCAAACAGCTCGACATGATGTCGGGAACGGCCTGGGATTCTACGTTGTCCGATGGGCGCCGCGCACGGCAGGTGAATGTCCCGTATGCACGTTGCCCAACCGACCCGTCGGGTAAAGTGCAGGGCACCGATCACGGCGGCTGGGCTCAAACGAGCTATACGGGAAGCCTTGGTTCTCAAAGAACCCCGTCCGCAAATGGTGGATGCAACCAATTCTTGACAGCTGGCGTGAATTACCAGCAACCCGGGGGATCTGCCGATCACGGAAACACGAACAGGGTCGATACTCTTTCAGGCGCGTTTGGTCGGCTGGGACCAAACATCAAGTTCGCGTCTTTTTCCGACGGGCTGACAAGCACATTTCTTGTAGGCGAGATTTTGTCGGATTGCCACGATCACGACGCTGGATGGTGGCACTACAACGGGATGGGCAATGCCCACGCCTCAACCTCCTCTCCCTTGAACATCATGTGTAGCTGCCCGGCGCTGGCCTCGGCCACGGCTGCTTCTGCGCCGCAGTGCTTTCCTGGGGGAACTGACTGCCGCCCTGCGTCGAACTGGAACTATGCATGGGGCTTCAAGTCGGCCCACAAGGGAGGAGCTCATTTCGTGATGGGAGACGGTGCCGTTCGGTTTATTAACCAAAATGTCGATTACCAGACTTATCAGAATCTAGGTGCTCGGGCCGACGGCAAGACTCTCGGCGATTTTTGATCCAAGGATCGCGTTGGCGATACCGAAGACTCAGTCGCCGAAAACATTCGATTGAGCTGAACGCCGCGGCAATTCTGCTCAATAAAGAATTTGAAGACTCAAAATGGAGAGAATTGTGTTGCATCGAGGGCCTTTGTTACTGGTTGTGGTTTGTGCTGCCATGCTTGGGTGTGGCCAAGATGAAGGCGGTCCCCAATTGGCCGAAGTCTCGGGAACCGTGAACTATCATGGGAAGCCACTTGAGGGTGCGAACGTGACGATGATCAGCCCCGGCGGGCATTTGTCGTCCGGAACGACGACCTCTGACGGCAAGTTCAAAATGACAACGGCGGGGCGTCCAGGCGTGCCGCTCGGTAAAGCAAAAGTTGGTGTGGTGAAAATGTCAGCGCCGGCGGTCAAAGCGGACGTTGCCAGCATGAAGCCGGAGGACATGCAGAAGATGCAGGTCGCCGGAGGCGGCAAAGCGACGGAGTTGACTCCGAAGAGCGAGATTCCTGAGAGGTATGCACAGCCAGACAGGAGCGGACTCGGGGCCGAAGTTGTGGCCGACGTCCAAAAAAACGTCTTCACCTTTGATCTGGTCGACTGAGAATTCCTGTCGGCCAGGCGATTGACTGAATTGCGCAATATTGCCGCCAGCAAGAAAACGAACTCGCCCTTAACGCTCGAATACGGATCGCAGAAATCAGCCGAGTGGTGCTAGTACCGGTTGTACGGCATGAGCCGGGGCTAATGCTGCGCGGCTAGTTGTCGGAATCCGGATAAGGGGACGGCTCTGGCCGGCGGCAATGTTGAAGTGGCGTCTCTTCCAGCGTCGGCGGATTGCCCTGCTCATCAGCGCTCTGGTCTGCTTAGCAATCGCCAGCCCGCGAGTGTATCAGTGGCGGCAAATGACGGTCGCACGCCAGGCTCTGGCTGCTGGTCGTCCGGAAGTTGCCATTCCGATGCTGCAACGGATGGCTGAATCTGCTTCGCATGACGCCGAGGTGCAGTATCTCTTGGCCGTCGCTGAGCGTCGGTCCGGGCATTTAGATCGCGTTTCGTCGCCGCTGCAACGTGCTGCCAAGCTGGGTTGGTCGAAGGACGATATAGATCGGCAATTGTTACTGGTCATGGCCCAAAATGGCGACATCGACGAGTCCGATCCTCGGTTAAAATCGATCATGATCCGAGGGGCCAGTGACGAAGCGGCTGAAGAAATCTACGAGGCACTCGCGATTGGATATCTCAAAACGTATCGCTTGAAAGAGGCGTGGGAATGTCTCAGTTCTTGGAGCAGTTGGCAGCCGCAGGCCATCTTTCCAAAAGTTTGGCGAGCGGATATTTGCCATCGAATCAACAATCGCTCTGGTGAGGAGAGCGAGTACCGAGCCATCTTGGCGATCGATCCAAAGCACTGTGAAGCTCGCCGCCGCTTGGCCGACGTGTTGAAGGACACCAGTCGCGTTGAAGAGGCGCGGCAAGAATACGAACGCTGTTTGCGAACGTGCGTATCGACTCCGGAAGTGCTCATCGGATTGGCGGAGTGCCATCGACGTCTGGCTCAAGTTCAGTCTGCCGTTCCGCTCTTAAAGCAAGCACTGGATCGGAACCTGTCGGCGGTTCAACGCGCATCCGTCTTGTCTGAATTGGGCCAGATCGCTGCGGACGACGGCCGTTTTCAAGAGGCCATCGTGGAACTCGACGAGGCAACTCGTCTCGCGCCCTACCAGGCACCGATTTGGTACTCACTCTCTCAAGCCTATGCCCGAATGGGGAACGAAATCCGATCGCGCGAGTTGTTAGAACAATCAGAACGGATTCGATCCCAGAGCCTGCGCGTCGAGGAAATCACGCAGCAGTTGCTAAAGACCCCGAACAATGCCGATCTGCGCTACGAGGCGGGCAGAATCATGATGGACCTGGGCATGAAGAAAGAAGGAGCCGGCTGGCTGCAAACAGCCATTCAAATTCAGCCCAACCATCGCTTGGCGCGGGAAGCATTGGCTGCCTACGCCGCAGAAATCCCCGCCACATCGCCTGACGTTCTGAAAGAAGACTAACTTGCGGCGGCACTGTTGTTACGAAAATGGCGTCACGACCTGAGTTGAGATTGGAATCTCGCGAGCCTGCGATCACTCTTCGTTGCCACTCCCACGCGGCTGGTTACGATGTTGCCGCGTTCCGCCCGTCGGAGGCGGAGTTCTGGCTGGCCGGTCTTGCGATACACCTCTTTCGCGAACGTGGCAATCTTTGATCGCCTGCGCTCGCGCTCGACTGGTTGGCTCGCCGCGATGCACATCATTGAGATCGAGTGCCACGATGGGAGAGGATCGTTCTAAGCCGATTGACTCCTCGATCGTCGGCCGGACGCCGTTCGGAAATGACTCATCGGACGTTGCACCTCAACCAGTGGACGAGGCTGAAAATTCGCTTGCAGGACAGATGGCTGTTGCACCGATCGCTCGACAAGTCTCTCCGGCACCCTCCACTTTGAAGGGCACGCAAGCGGATCGTGAGACGCTCGCGGAGCCGATTATCTCGGATTCGGAGGGCGTCACTTCCGGAGGTGAAGATTCGGTCAACCAGATTGGCCGCTACCGCTTGATCGGGATTCTCGGTCAAGGCGCGATGGGCATTGTCTACTTGGCTCACGATCTCGACAGCCAGCGTGACGTGGCTCTCAAACTGCCGAAATTCGGCAGCACGAACAGCGCCGTCAACAGCAACCTCCTCCAGCGGTTTTATCGCGAGGCCCGTGCGACCGGGAATTTGGATCATCCCAATATCTGCCGCTTCTATGACGTGGGGCAAACGGACGGCAAGCATTACATCGCGATGGCGTACGTCGAAGGGAGGTCGCTGGCCGACTATCTCGATCAAGGGGAAGTCCTCCCTCAACCACAAGCGGCCGTGCTGGTCCGCAAGTTGGCCGACGCTTTGCAGCATGCTCACGGGCGCGGCATCGTGCATCGCGATCTCAAGCCCGCCAACGTCATGCTGGATCTTCACGGCGAGCCGATCGTCATGGATTTCGGCTTGGCCTGCGAGATCGCGGAGTCGCCCGACATTCGAATCACGCAGTCGGGGACCATTCTCGGTTCGCCCGCGTACATGTCTCCCGAACAGGCGGACGGTCAGATCAAAAAGATCGGGCCACTCAGCGATCTCTACAGCCTGGGGGTCATTCTGTACGAACTGTTGACCGGCCAGCTTCCGTTTCGAGGCTCGGTCACTGCGGTGCTGGTCCAGATTCTGACGCGGAATCCGCAGCCGCCGTCGGAACTGCGGCCGGATGTCGATTCGCAGTTGGAATCCATCTGTCTGAAGATGCTGGCCAAGCAGCCCAGTGACCGATTCGCGTCGATGCAGCAGGTCGTCGAGGCGCTCGACGGATACCTGACGCGGGTTTCGCCCGCAACCCGTAGCTTGGGACTCCGTCCCGAGCCGGTCGGGACGGAGTCCCAACCTACGAATCGCGCTCCCGCATCGGTGTCTGTTGTCGCGTCGCTGGCGGACAAGCAGCAGGTGATGGCTCGGCAGTGCCAGCAGGCGATCGCGCGAGCGCGGCGGGCGGGCGATCTGGAACAAGCCATCCGCTTCCTCAAGCGGTTGGCCACGTCGAAAAGCTCCAAGATCGTGGAGTTCACTCGCTGGGCACAGCAGGAACTCCCCAAGTTTGAAGCCGAGCTTGAACGCGTGCTGCGCGAAGGTCGCGAGCGCTACGACGCCGCCAAGCGGGCAGTGGCGTCTCAGCGGTACGAGAAAGCCGCGGAGCTGCTGCGTTCGATTCACCCCGCCGGCCGCTCGCCGCAAGTCGTGGCTCTGGAACAGCGAGTGACCGACCTCAACGACGAGGTTCAATTCCTTCTGGCAGAAGTGCAAACCGGACTCCGACGGAACACCAAGAAAAGTCCCCCCGCGAGCCTGACGGAAAAACTCGATCGCCTGCGAGAGCTTCAACCCGACGATCTCGAAGTCCAACGCTTGTCGCAAGAGTTCGCCGACCGAACCAAACCGCCTCCGCAAACTTTTCGGCAACGTTCCGGCATTGAGCCTCGCCGAGTCGCCCTCATCGCCACAGTCTGCGTCGTTTTGTTCGTGCTCATTGGGATTGGTTGGCTGTACCGAGCCTCTCTCTTTTCGTCCAACGATTCCCTAGTTTCTGATCCCAAGCCACCGATCGGAATAGCCACTGGCCCGCAACCTCGTCCGGGCACAACAGTGGTCACGAGCGGTCAGGAATCACTCGCGTTGAAAGGGCATACCAGCTCTGTCGCGAGCGTGGCGTTTAGCGCGGACGGGAAACGACTGGCGTCGGCAAGCGGCGATAAGACGGTGAAAGTGTGGGACGCCGAGAGCGGTCAGGCGAGGCTCACTTTGAAAGGACACACCAATCCGGTCATGAGCGTGGCGTTTAGCGCGGACGGGAAACGGCTGGCGTCGGCAAGCAGCGATCAGACGGTGAAGGTGTGGGACGCCACGAGCGGTCAGGAGACGCTTACGTTGAAAGGACACACCGACGGAGTCAACAGCGTAGCGTTTAGCCCGGACGGGAAACGGCTGGCGTCGGGCAGTTACGATCAGACGGTCAAAGTGTGGGATCTGACTTTCCAGAATAGTGCGGACATTGTTTCCAAGCCGCCGATCGGAATCGCCACTGACTTGCAACTTCCCCGGTCGTTGAAGAACAGCATTGGGATGGAACTGGTCCTGATAGAACCGGGTGAGTTTCTGATGGGCAGCAGTGACGCGGACGTGCAGGAGTCTCTCCAAGCCGACAGCAATCTCAAGGAGTACCTCAAGGCAGAGCAACCCCAACATCCTGTTCGAATCACGCAGCCGTTCTACATGAGTAAGTACGAAGTGACGCAGGCCGAGTACCAGCAGGTCATGGGGACGAATCCGAGTTACTGTGCGAGCAGCGGTGCCGGCAATGCCAGCGTGGCAAAACTGGACACGCGCCGTTTTCCCGTCGAACAAGTGTCATGGAATGAGGCCATTGACTTCTGCAACAAACTCAGCAAACGAGACGGGCTGACGGCGTGCTATGACCAGAACCGACAACGGGTGTCTGATCGCGGTTATCGTCTGCCGACCGAAGCGGAATGGGAATACGCGTGCCGCGCGGGAACCACGACGCCGTTTCACTTCGGCAGCGTGCTCAACGGCGAGCAAGCCAACGTCCCTGGACAGTATCCCTACGGCACCATGACGAAGGGGACCAACTTGGCACGAACCACGGCCGTGGAGGCTCCGAATTATCCACTGAACGCCTTCGGACTGGCCCAAACGCACGGCAACGTGTGGGAATGGTGCGAAGACATCTTTGATGCGAAGACCTATGCGGGACGTAGTGGCGTGACGAACGATCCAGTTGTGATGAGTGGTTCTGGGTCTCGTGTTATGCGTGGTGGCTGCTGGCACAACAATCCGTGGTTCGCTCGCTCCGCCTATCGCCACGGGGACTCTCCCGACCTCCGTAACGGCGGCATCGGCTTTCGGGTTATGTGTTCGCCGGGCGTGAGTATTGAGACTCCTGCCAAGACACCACCCGCGTCCGAACGAACGAGTACGGCACCGGAATCGAACGTGAAACCGGCCCCTGATCCCACCTCGCCTCCAATCAGGTTGATGAAGAACAGCATTGGGATGGAACTGGTCCTGATCGAACCGGGTGAGTTTCTGATGGGAGCACTCAATTCCGAAGCAAAGGCGCTACCCAACGAGAAGCCCGAACATCGCGTGCGAATCACACAGCCATTTTACATGGGTAAGTACGAAGTGACGCAGGCCGAGTATCAGCAGGTCATGGGAACGACTCCGAGCAACTTTGCGAGCAGCGGTGGCGGTAAATCGAGCGTGGCCAATCAGGACACGCGTCGGTTTCCTGTCGACAGTGTGTCGTGGAATGACGCGGTCGACTTCTGCAACAGGCTCAGCGAACAAGAGGGGAAGACGGCGTGCTATGACCAGAACCGGCAACGGGTGTCTGATCGCGGTTATCGTCTGCCGTCCGAAGCGGAATGGGAATACGCCTGCCGTGCCGGAACCACGACGCCGTTTCAATTCGGCCATGTGCTCAACGGCAACCAGGCCAACGTCGACGGGAGGTATCCCTACGGCACCAAGACGAAGGGGACATACTTGGAGCGACCCACGGCGGTGGATGATCCGAAGTATCCGACGAATGCGTTTGGACTGGCCCAGATGCATGGCAATGCGTGGGAATGGTGCGAGGACGTCTACGACGAGAACGCCTATACCGGGCGCAATGGCGTGACGACGAACCCGCTCGTGACGAGTGGCTCACCGCATCGTGTTTTGCGTGGCGGCTCCCATGTCGACGATCCGAGACTCGCACGTTCTGCCAGCCGCGCCGGCTACACTCCCGGCGTCTGGCGCGACGGCTACGGCGTTGGCCGCCTCGGTTTTCGGATTGTGTGTTCGTCTGGCGCGAGGACTCAGTAACGGAATCCGAGTGCCTGACCGCTCTTCGTTGCCACTCCCGCGCGTCTGGTTACGATGTCGCCCCGTTCCGCCCGTCGGAGGCGGAGGTTTGGCTGGCCGGTCGTGCGACTCACTTCTTTCGCGAACGAGGCAGTCTGGGATCGCCTGGTTACGCGCTCGATCGGTCAGCTCCGTGACGCACATCACTGAGTGAGGGAGCCGAGAATGTCGAAGCACAAGGTCGATGAGATCAGGAATGTTGCCTTCGTAGGGCATGGGCATTCGGGGAAGACCACGCTGGCCGACTTGCTGCTGTTCAAGGCCGGAGTCGGCACGCGAGCCGGGTCGGTCGATGACGGCACCAGCCTGCTCGACACAGACGAGGAAGAGAAAGAAAAGAAGCAGTCGATCTTTTCCCACGTCTGCCGCTACGAGCACGCCGATCATCGCGTGAATCTCATCGACTGCCCCGGCTATCCCGATTTCATCGGCCAAGTCTGTGGCGCGCTACGCGCCGTCGAAACAGCCGTCGTTGTTCTGAATGCCAACGCTGGCTTGGAAGTGAATGCTCGGCGGTGTTTTCAACTGGCGTCCGACGAGCATCTCGCACGCATGATCGTGGTCAACCGCGTGGACGGCGACAATGTCGATATTCCCAACTTGGTCGCGACCATCCGCGAACATTGGGGCAGTTCCTGCGTTCCAATCAACGTGCCGAACGGTACCGGATCGAAGTTCACCGCGGTTCACAGCGCATTGCAAATCAAAGGGGAAGTTCCCGCGGGACTGCCGCTCAATCCCCAGGACTATCACCAGGCATTGATGGACGCGATCGTCGAAGCGGACGAGGCATTGATGGAACGCTTCCTCGGCGGTGAAGACGTTTCCGAAGAGGAAATCATTCATCTCATCGGAAAGGCGATCGGACATGGTTCGCTGATCCCGATTCTGTTCACGTCGGCCAAATCGGGTGTCGGTGTGCAAGAACTCGGCGACGCTCTGGCCGATTATGCGCCGACGCCGCTGGACGAAGATCATCATGCAACCGGCGAAGGTGGGAAGGACATCGTCGTCAATCCCTCACCGGACGAGCCGTTTGTCGCGCAGGTCTTCAAAGTTCGCATCGATCCGTTCGTTGGCAAGATGGCTTATCTCCGCGTCTTCTCTGGCCACATTGCCAAGGACACGGTGGTTCAAGACCATCGCAACAACAAGACCATGAAGCTCAGCAATCTGCTGGAAGTGCAAGGCTCGAAGACGGAGCCGGTCGATTATGCCACCTCGGGCGACATCATCGCCGTCGCGAAAGTCGAAGATCTGTCGGTCGGTGACACGGTCTCGGCCCAGGGGGTTCATATCGACTTTCCTTCCATTCACTTCCCGCGTCCGATGGTCGGACTCGCCGTGACTCCGAAGACCGCCGCCGATCAGCAAAAGATTTCTGTGGCTCTTCACAAGATCGAAGAGGAAGACCAGACCTTCCACGTCATGCGTGAGGCTCAGACGCACGAGATGGTCATCCAAGGAATGAGCGACCTGCATCTACAAGCGATCGTCCATCGACTCCATAGGCGGGACAAAGTCGATGTCAACACCGCGATGCCACGCATCCCTTATCGCGAGACTTGCAACATGAACGCCGAGGGGATGTATCGCCACAAGAAGCAGTCGGGCGGCTCCGGCCAGTTCGCCGAGGTCCACTTCCGCATCGGCCCGCTGCCGCAAGGGATCGTGCCCGAAGAATACTTCATCAAAGAACGCTTCGAGAGCCTGCGGTCGTTCCACTACGACCCGGTACTGAATTTCGCGTTCCTCGATTGTGTCACCGGCGGCAGCGTCCCCAACAACTTCATCCCGGCCGTCGAGAAAGGAATCAAAGAACGGATGGAGAAGGGCGTGCTTGCCGGCTATCAAGTTCAAGATTGTTGGTGTGCGTTGTTTTTTGGCAAAGACCATCCGGTGGACAGCAACGAAACCGCGTTTAAGACTGCCGGCCGACAATGCTTCAAGGAAGTCTTCGGCAAAGCAAAGCCAGCGTTGCTCGAACCCATCGTGAAAGCTGAGATCATGGTCCCCGGCGAAAAACTCGGCGACATCACCAGCGACCTCAACACGCGCCGCGGCCGCATGGAAGGCATGGATACTCTTCCCGGCAACTTCACGGTCGTAAAAGCCTCGGTCCCATTGTCCGAAATGCAGACCTACGCTCGATCGCTGTCGAGCATCACCGGCGGCCAAGGCTCGTACACGTTTGAGCCCAGCCACTACGAAGTCGTGCCCGGCAACGAGCAACAGAAGATCGTGGCCTCCGCCAAAGTTCACGAAGAGGAAGAATGATTGGCTGGCGGAAAATGTGGGGCGAAAGATCTCGACCTCATTACGTTCCGTGTCCTTGTCATGATCTTGGCCCTCCATTTTTCGCCAACTTTGTTTCGCTCGCCTCTCAACTTTGGAGAACTCGCATGATCCACAAAATGCTTTTGCCAATCATTCTGCTGCCTTTGTTTCTCACGTCAGTCCGCGCCGCAGACGAAGATTTCAAATCGATCTTCGACGGCAAGTCGCTGGCCGGCTGGCACAAGAACCCCGAACGAATCGGCCACGGCACTGGCGGAAGCTGGACTGTCGAGGACGGAGCCATCTCTGGCGAGCAAGACCCACCCGGCAGCGGCAACGGCGGCATCCTGCTGACCGATGAAAAGTTCAAAGACTTTGAGTTGTTGATCGACATGAAGCCCGATTGGGGCGTCTGCTCTGGCTTATTCGTGCGGTCCAACGACAAAGGCCAATGCTTTCAAATGATGGTGGACTATCACGACCGAGGAAACGTTGGCCACATCTACGGCGAAGGAACCGGCGGCTTCAACACGCGACCGTATGACATCTTCGGCGAGGAGAAGGACGGAAAGCTGTTGAAGCTGTTCGCTAAGCCGACCGATCCCGCGCCGACGGCTACGCCCACTTGCACCAGTGATGAATGGCTCAAGGCGTGGAAGGTCAACGAGTGGAATACCGCCAAGGTGCGCGTCGTCGGCAACCCGCCGCAGATCACGACCTGGATCAACGGCCTGACGGTCAACGAATTTGACGGCAAGAAATTCGACGGCAAGGGCTACGACGCTGCCAAGGTTGCCGAAACGCTTGGTCCGGCCGGCTCGATCACCGTCCAAGTCCACGGCGGCAAAGGCTGGCCCAACGGAGCCAAGTGCCGCTGGAAGAACATCAAAGTCAAACGGCTGTGATTCTGCCCGGCCGATCGCCGAATGCTGTATGCCGACAGCCGTTATCCCACCCCATTCTCATCGTCAAAGGTTGTGATAACGGCTGTCGGCCATCGGCTCACGGCAATCGGCCGGACTCGGCGATCGCCCGGTAGGCGGCCTTCGCTCTTTCAAACGTGCGTTGCGCTTCGGCCCGCTCGGGTTCCGCGATCACTCGTTCGCGGTTCTTCCACAGCAAGTCGATAACCTCTTCGCACCAGCGGGCGCTTTCGTGTGAGGCTCGGATCGGTTGGTCGGCGACGAACACGTTGACCGGGTTCGTGTGCAGTTGTGGGAAGTGTCGCAGCGCGACCCAACTGCTGTGCTCAATCGGGATTTGAAATTTGAGATTTGAAATTTGTCCATTGGCCGGCACCTTGCGCGACGCGACGGCTCGGCCGTTGACGACGATCTCGACCAGTCGCTTGCCTTCTTCGATTAGTTTGTCGGAGCGAGGGCCGTGCAGTTCGACAGTGTCGCCGACGAGCCGTTTGCCGCCGACCGGTTCGATGACTCCTTGAGCGACCGTCTCTGGCATGACCGGTGCGAACGCGACCTGCGCGGTGATCGTGACCTCGCCCGGTTGCGACAGCGCGACGTCGCCGAAGCCGGGGCGAGTGTCGTTGACTTGGAAGTCGAGTGCGTGCGCGAAGCCATCGGAAACATACGACCGGCCGAGCTTGATCCCTTCGCACCACTCAGCGAAGTCTAACTTCGCGTCCTTACCAAGCTGGACGTACACCCGGCCTTGGCCGACGCGGCGACTGCTCATGCAGGGGAAGTCGGTCTCGCCGCTGGCCTTCAGGGAGAAGCCGCAGTTGAGGATGTGATACCAGGTATTCCATTCCTGAATCCGCCGCGTATCCATCGCGCTGATGAAGTCGCAGACACCCTCGACGACCGTTACCGGCAACTCCATCGCACCGACACCGTTCATTTCCGGGATCGCGAGATTCGGCAATTGATCCGCCGCGCGGTCGTGGCAGAGCACAAGTTCTCGCTCAATCAGCTTGCGGTCGCCATCGGCGTCGATCTTCTCGAACGGTTCAGGCAGGAGCGCGTCTTTGGTTTCGTCGACCGACAAGAAGCCGTCCTTGTTGGCATCCCATTTCGCGAGGAGCCGTTTCGCGGCGGCGGTTGGTTCGATCCATAAGCCGCTTGCTGAGTGCGCGTAGCCGGTGACGCCCCCTTGTTGTTTCGCCCAACGCATGACCGGAGTTGTCCAGGTTGGCCAGCCTTTGGTCTCGGTCCCGTCGGAGCCGGGATATGTTTGATCGCGCAGGTTCAACAGGCAGACATGCCCCAATGCTTGCGAGCCGAAGCCGCTGATTTCCAAGTCGTACTTCAACAGCGTCAGTGGTTCGCTGAGATTGTGTGGCGCGGGCTGAAAGAATTGTCGTTGAAACTTGTAGCACGGGCCCCACGTCAGCACACAGCCGACGTTCAAGCCTTCCCCTTTGACTTGTCGAAACATGTCCTCCGGCGTCACCCCTTCGGTCGGCACGGTGTAGTGAGCACACCCCGCCGCGTGGATGTGATGATCTCCGGAGTAGAAGCCAAAGTCGCGCGTGTTGACCCAACGTTCGAGGTTGAGTTTTTCGTGGGGCAGGTTTTCAACCTGCCCGGCCGCATCCGGTTTTGGACGGGCAGGTTGAAAACCTGCCCCACGGACTTCGATCTTCTTCTCGCGTACCCAGTACTCCGGGCCACGAGCGAACTGCACGGTGAACTCACCCGGTGGCAGCAATAGCGACTCGCCATCGACACGATAGACCTGCGGCTGAAAGAACAAATCCGGAGCGAGCCGTTTCGGCTGCGGCGGGTAGATGCGACCCGCTCGATCTTTCACGACGAGTGCTGCGGTGGTCGGCGTTCCGTCGAAGTCGTGAATCTCCAGCTTCACGGGGATTGCCGGAGCGATCCGAAACAGCACCGGCACCTCGCCGCGAAAGCCGATGTCTTGATTGCCTTGTTCGAGATCAATGCCGATCGTCGCTTCGCGCTTGCCGGCCTCCGTCGAGAGAATCAACCCGATGGCGTACTCGACTTCCAGTCCGCTGAGTCGATCGGTCATCGGCGGTTGCTCGAACATCTCAACCGCGAGAAATCGACCGGCATCCCGTTTGACGTTTTCGTTGTCGTTCAATTCGGTCTGCTGCTGACGGCCCAGCGAGCCTTTGCTGGCTCCGGCATAGACCGCTCCGGCCTGCGGGCTGACTAGCTTCATCCGCTTCGTAACCGTGCTCTCGTTGAGCACCTTGATGAGCACCGGCGTGAACCCGAACTGCTGCAACTCAGCGGCCGCCGGCCCGCGGCGGACTTTGACACGCGATTCTGGGTTGATGTGCGCGAGCAACAGCACACGCGGGTCGAGCAGCTTCTGAAGTTGCTTGGCGTCGCGGTCTTTCGCGGCGGCTTGTAGCTTTTCAATCTCTTCGGCTGGCAGCGGTGAACCGAGGAATTGCAGCGTCTCGATGACGCGTTTCACGTTTGCGGCGAGCGGTTGGCCTTCGACCTCGCCAATCGGCAGAGTGATGGTCGGTTCTGCCGCGAAGGCAACAAGATGATTCAACACCGCCAACAACATCAGGAGCGAAGCGCGAAGAGAAGCGTTCGTCATGGCGTGCCTTTCAAGTAGACCGGTCACTCCGTGACCGGAATCTTCGAGTCACGGAGTGACTCGTCTACTCTGTCTGCGGGCGAAATTAGGCCAGTTGTTCGTTCGCTTCCAAGATCAGCGTTTCGGTCTCGTCCCAGCCGATGCAGCCGTCGGTGATTGAGACGCCGTAGTGCAGCAGCGAAGGATCGGGCGTCAGCTTTTGATTGCCCGGATGCAAGTTGCTTTCGAGCATCAAGCCGATGATGTTCTGGTTGCCGGCGACTCGTTGAGCGATCACGTCGCGCCAGACACTGGGTTGATTGCGGTAGTCCTTGTTCGAGTTTGCGTGGCTGCAATCGACCAGCATCCGTGGTGGCAGTCCGGCGGCGGACAGTTTCTCCGCAGCAACCTTTATTTGGTCCGGCGAGTAATTGGGGCCGCCACGTCCGCCTCGCAGAACCAAGTGTCCCCACGGATTGCCGCGCGTGTTGACCACGCAGGTGTGTCCGTCGCCGTCGATCCCTAGGAAAGCATGAGGTGTGCGTCCGGCGATCATTGCGTCGAGTGCCACCTGCAAGCCGCCGTCGGTGCCGTTCTTGTAGCCAACTGGCATCGACAGGCCGCTGGCCATCTGCCGATGTGTCGGCGATTCCGTCGTCCGCGCACCGATCGACGCCAGCGTCAGCAGGTCGGCGATGTACTGCGGCGTGATCGGCTCCAGCAGTTCCGTCGCGGCTGGCAAGCCCATGTCGCCGATATCCAGTAACAACCTTCTCGCCAGTCGCAGCCCCGCTTGGATATCGAACGAGTCGTTGAGGTACGGGTCGTTGATCATCCCCTTCCAGCCAACGGTGGTGC
>SXKJ01000293.1 GCA_005778115.1 Planctomyces sp.
CCGAAAAATCGAGGACAAACGGCAACACACCCTGTAAACTCATGCCCGGCCTCCCTGCGGCGTTGAAGTGCTGATGTCACAACACCTTCTACGCCCTCGCGGGCCGCTTCATTGGATACGCATGAATAATGTGGGCTAGCGGTTTTGAAATGTTTGTGCGACGTCGCGACAAAGAGTGGTCGTTTCCGGATTGCGTGTCGTTCATCGTGATGAAGGACCGCGAAATTGCCGACGCTTTGACTGCCGAACACCACTTTGAGCAATCCGGTTTCACGTTGCCGCTGAAGAAGAAATGAAATTCGGAGGGGCTGGTGTGGGACACGCAGCCGTGGACAACGGAACCTCCAGACCCATCGCGTGACTACCGCTGATATGCCGGCAGGAAGTGCATGTAGACTTCGAGGACGAGCGTGGCCATGCTGGTCCAGTAGATGTTGTTGGGGCCGACGACGCCGGCGTTCTCGGCGGTGCCGCCGGGGACGTCCCAACTGCCGTCCGCGTTTTGTTTGTCGAGCAGCAGTTCGCGGACGCGCGGGTGCCAGTCGTTCCAGTGCTTACCCCCCGCCTGATAGTTCGCCTGGATCGCGTAGTAATGGAAGTAGTACCAATACTGAATGCCGTTAGCCGACCACTCGACGGGGAACTTCGCCAACAGGTCGAGGGTTTTCGGCACGCTGGGGTCGTCATACTTGCCGAGCAATTGCAGCGACACGACTCCGGCCGCTGAGGTCTGTGCTCCCTGAGCCGGTCCTTGATAGCCGTAGCCGCCGTTCGGATGAGCGCAGTACCGCACATACTTGGCGGCCTTCTCGATGACCTCTTCGGGGACGGGAATCTCAGCGTTGTTGGCCGCTCGCAGCGCGACGATCTGCATCACGCTCACGCTGAGGTCGTGGTCTCCTGGCTTCGGGTTGTATCGCCAGCCGCCGTTGGGTGACTGAGCGTTGATGATGACTCGCACGGCCCGACGCAGTTTTTCCTCGACATCGGGATCGGGATCCATGCCGTAGAGTTCCGCCGTCGCCGTTGTGGAAAGCCCATGCTCATACATCGGCCCCGCTCCTGCCTTTCGCCGCGATTCAAACAGCCCGTCCTCACGCTGCGTCTTGAGCAGATACTTGCGTCCCTTTTGCAGCACGTCTTTGTACTGTCCACGCCCCGGCACATGTCCTCGGCCGAGCATCGCCAGCAGCGTCAGCGCGTTGCCGGCATTGCAGTCATCCCAACTCCCATCCGGCTTCTGCTTCGACGCGAGATATTCCAGGCTGCGATCCACAGCGGCCGTGACTCGCTCGATGACCTTTTGCTCGGTGAGCGGCGCGGCGGTTGTCGGTGCCGCAGCGGGAGGTTTCGTTTGGGCGTGCGCGGTGGAACACACAACGTGGAGGCCCATCACAAATATCAGAGAACATCGCGACATCGCAGAACTCCTTAACTCAATCCACTCAGGCGGCGCAGTCCGACATCGACGGCATAGATCAGTGTGATCAACAGCAGTGTGAACCAGTTGTCCCAGATGCTGGCTTCGCGGTGGACTTCGATCAGCATCGGTTCGCCCTTGAAGAGTTCTGGCAGCGAAGCGAGTTCGGCGATCGAAACCACTTTGCCGCCGGTTGTGCTGGCGAGCGTCTCCAACAAGGGGCGATTCAAGTTTGGATCGCGCAGCTCCTCGGAGGAGGGCATGACACGGAGTTTGCCTTCGATCGTCTTGGGTGAATCGTTCGGCTGATAGAGTACCTGATGCTCGCCGGTTTCTTTTGGCGAGAACTTGCCGGTGAAGCGGCCCTTCAAGAACTTGTCAGCGACAAGCTCAATCATCTGAGAACCGGCTGGGCCGAGCGTACTGACTTTCATCGTCGCATCGGTGCGCGGCTGATTGTCCGCCGTGAAGGCGAACAGTTCGATTTCGGCCGACTCGCCGGGTTGAACGCGGACGGGATGCACGGCGATGCGGCTTTCTTTTTTGTCCGAGCCGTCATCGGTACGGCCAACAAAGCGGAGCATCTGCCCCCAGAACTTGTAGAAGAAGCGGTCGCCGACGTTCTGCCGCCATAAGAACGTGGCGTCCATGCCGAGGAACGCGACCTTCCCTTTGCCTGCGAACTGATATGCGATCAGCGGCTGCTTACCCCAACGATTTTCGACGCTGGGGTTGCGAGCCAGCACGATGGCCGCAGCCGATGGACGTTCCACCGCGGAGACCCAGAAGTAGGTCGGCATCTGCGACCAGACTTGAACATTGCGGCCCGGATCGTCGTGTAGTCGCAGAGACTCGTGCAGTAATCCTTCGGGAGTAATTTCGATCTTGAACGGCTTGTACGCGGGAGCCTCGATGCCGTTCGCCGCGTTGTTTTTCAGCACGACGGGCAGCAGCGATTGGAATTCGCGATCGTACATCTGAGGCATGAAGCGCGGTCCGGCTTCGACGATCAGGCCGACTCCCTTGTCACGCACCGCTTCGATCAAGGCTTTGCGGAAGTCGTCATGCAGGATGTCCGGTGAAGCGTCGCCGAGCACGATCGTGTGATATTCGGCAAACTCTTTCGCGGTCGTTGGGAGCTTCGCGGCCTGGTCTTCTTTCGACATGCGCCGCCATTCGGCTTCGACGAGGACTTCCGGCTCATCGCCCGTGCGGCCCTTGATGCCGTTGTCGCGGCGGATGTCGTTCTTCAAGAACCGAAAGTCCCAGCGCGGCAGACCGTCGATCAGCAGCACTTTCAACTTCTCGTCGCTGATCCGCACGAACGCGAGGTCGCTGTTGTTGGCTCGCAACTCGTCCGCCTCTTCGGCGAAGGCAGGCACGTTGACCGTCAGATATTTGTCGCCGGCTTCTTTCGCCTCAAAGATCAATTCTGTCTGCTGCTGCTCGGTGCCGAGCAACACCAGTTCTTTGGTGTCGAGCACTTTGTCGCCGTCCTTCAGCTCAACCTTCACCGGCCGCTTATTGAAGCCATGCGATTCGAGCGTCACTGCCACGCGCACCGTGTCGCCAATCGAGACTTGCCCGGTCGTGTAGAGATCCACAATCGAGACGTCCTGCAACCGCTTCGGCGATCCGATCGCGACTGGGAAGATCGGCGCACCGACCTGAGCCGCCGCTCGCGCTGCTTCCGCCGGAGATCGCCCGCCAGTGTTCTGGCCGTCGCTGAACAGCACGAGTCCCGCGATCTTTTGCCCCGCGGCTTCATCGACGACGTGCTGCACCACGGTTCCCAACCACGACGATGGTCCGCTTTTGACGTCCGGCAACTGTGGTTCGGTCTTGGCCGGGTCGAACACAAACGGTTCAATGTCCCGTGCGAACGCCAGATGCCGCACATCAAACTTACCGTCGAGCGGCTTGAGCAACTTGTCATTCGCGATCCGCACCGCCGTTTGCGATAGCTCTGCTCGCCGAAGTCGGTTCAATGCCGTGCGCGTGTCCGCGTCGACCACCACCGAAGTTTCAGACGAGTCTGCCGAAGGCGAATCAGCCCCTCGGTTCGTCGACGGGGCTTGGCTGGGATCAGAGGGAGTCGAACTCGATTTCGCTTCCGAGCTTTCCTTCGCGACTCCCGTTGCGCGAGCGACCTCCGCAAATTGTTCGTCAGTCTCAAACGGCCCCGCCGGCAGCCGCATGCTCTGCGAATTGTCGAACAGGAACGCGACGATCGGCTTCCGCTCAAACTTGTGATCGATCCGTAGATACGGCCCCGCCAGGACCAGGAACAGCAGCGCCAGGATCGACACACGCGTCGCGCACAATGTCGCCAGCAACCATTTTGGAACCGTGTGCAAGTTCAGCTTCTGTCGCCGATAAACCATCCACGCCAAGGGGAGTAAGAAGACGGCTCCGATCCACAAGACCTCGGCGCGTTCAAACACCAATTCCGCGCGGTCCAAATGTTTGAGGACGTCTTCGTGAATGCCAAGCAATTGCAAAAGTCGTTGAAGCATGGGGCAGGGATTCTGGAACGAAGGCGGGAGAATTGCACTCGTGGCGGGGCAGTCTGAGTGCGTGGGGTGGGGAGATTCTTGGGGCTGGTCGAGCGGAGTTCAATTCACTGTCGTTATGGGGTTGCTACTCCTTCTTTGGAAGTTCGATCTTCGGCTCGTTCGCATAGACCGGCGCGTAAGTCGGCATGTACCGATAGTAGACCTCTAAGGTCAAAGCGTGAATGCTGGTGGACATCACCGGGCCGGCAGTGTGCTCCGACGGTGCCCAGCTTCCCGCAGCGCAATCCTCTCTGACCTGTGTGCTGACGAGGTGGTTACGAGTCGTTCGATTCCAAGTATCCCATTCCGGCCCCGGCAGGTTGTGCATCACTTGTGAGGCGTAGTACAGAAAATACGAATCGCTCTTCGCGCCATTGAGGTTGGCCATGACGTAATTCATGCCTTCGGTCATCGCTGCATCGGAGCGTTTCATGCCGGAGTGCTGTCGGCAGAGCAGGCCCACCGAGGACATCGCGGGAGTCGGCCCCGATTCTGGCATGTAGGAATACAACCCACTCGCTTTGCCCTTCGAGACGCTCGTCAAGAATTTCTTGGCTTTGGCAATCGTTTGCGGATCGACTTTGAGGCCCGCCATCTGGGCACTCTTGAGGCTCATGAATTGCCAACCAAAGACCGACGTATCGCCCACTGTTGTCGGATTCGCAGTGTAGTGCCAGCCTCCCGACACATCGTTCTGAGCATCCTCAGTGAAGCGAATCGCACCTTGAGCCAAGTTCTTCAATTTCGGATCCTTGCTCAATCCGTATGCCTCGCAAATTGCGATCGTGGCCAGGCCGTGCTCGTACATGTTCCCGCCACCAAAACGACCGGTCTCCTCGTCCTGGTTCTTGGTCATCCACACCAAGCCGTTTTCAATCACCTTTCGATACGGACCATTCGTCTGGTGCGTCTGCCCAGCGGCCAAAAACGGCAACAAGCCAAACGCGGTTGCGGCGGTGGGGTAGTCGGCACCTCCACCACCTCCGATGCCCCCTTTCGGATGCTTTCTGCAACTGGAGTCTTTGCATTGGCTCGTAAACTTGGCACAACCCCAACTGCCATCTGGATTCTGATGCCGAGCCAACCAATTGATTGCCGCCGCGACGGCTCGTTCGGATTCGCTGGTTCCACCTGCTGATGCCAATTGCTGTTGCCGGAGTTCGGCGGTACGCGACTGATAGGAAGGGCTGCTCCCACCATCGGTGGCAGGAGGTTGATCCTGTGCTGACTGCTCCTCGAACGCGCGAGCTCCCCCGCACAATCCCATCGAGATCATCAGCCCGCCGGCACAAACAACTACGAGGCGTCGCTGAAATGTCATCGCACAGCTCCTCGCGGTAAGCAGGCCATCAGAATTCGTAGCCTGACTCTCCGAGACTGTGAAAAACCTGACGCCGCCCCGCTCGCCTGGGTATCAATTCTTTCACAGCCACCGCGAGTTGCGACGTCCTGAGTGAGAACGGCCGACTTGGAAAGTCAGACGACTGTGCTGCCGCATCGCTTCGTTACTTCTTTTTCTTCGCCGCCTTCTTGACCGGTTTGGCCACCGCTTTGGCCTTTACGGGCTTCGCGGCGGGCTTGGCCTTTTTTACGGGCTTGACCGACTTGGTGACTCTCTTGGCGGGCGCTTTTGCCTTGGGTTTGGCTTTCACGGGTGCGGCCTTCACCGGTTTGGCTTTCGGCTTGGGTTTCGCGACGTGCTTGACGAGCTTCGTCGGTTGCGCGGTCTTGGGTTTTTCGGGCTTGGCCGGTTTCGGTGGGCCGTAGCGCAGCAAGTCGGCGTCGAGCATCACGCCGTTGTCCCAGATGACCGCCCCATTTTCGACGTGCGCCGTTTTGAAGAACTTCTCGCTCAGCCGAATCTGTTTGAAATTCGGCCCCTGCACGTAGGGAGTGACATCGACCGTCCGGCTGAGGCCGTCATCGAAGTCGAGTTGCAAATGCAGGTCGTTCAACGCGACGACCGAAACGACGCTCACCGGTCGTGGTGGCTCTACCATCTGAAGGTTCCTTTAAGAGTCTTCATTTTCGGAATGCACCTCCCTGTGCCTTGGACCTGCCGTGGTATTCCCGCGACTGCTCTGAATCGCGGGGATGATTTACTTTGTGGACTGTCCCGCCTTAGTGAGACGTTTGAAGTAATCGCGAATGAATCGTTGATAGCCCTCTGGGCCCCCTTCACGGAGGCCTTGAAGGAGTTCTTCACGGACGCGCGGTTGCATCTTGAGGATTAGCGACCGCGTGGATGGATCAAGTTCTTTCAGAACCGCTTCCATCGCGAATTGACTGGAGTTGTCTCCTTCCAAACCGCTGCGCGGTTTGGGATTCGACTTCAATGGCGGTGGCGGAGCGTTCGGATTCTTCTGGGCTTTGTTTTGCTGATCGGAGGCATCGCCGTTTTGCATCGCTTGCAGACGAGCCGCCATCTGCATGGCCTTCTGAGCCTTCGCAGACTGGAGCAACTCCGCCAACTCGGCCGCCTTTTCGGCGGACAACGGAGCCTGTTCGGAGGCGTCGGCTGGCTCGCCCTGACCAGGAGGCATCGGCTCACCCTTCGGCGGTGACTGCGGCTGATCGGGAGACGTTGCTTCGCCTGGCATCGGTGCGTCGCCCTCACTCTTTTCGGCCATCTCCGAATTCAACAACTCACCGATCTCCTTGAGCAACTCGTCGAGCGCTCGTTGATCGGCCGCGAGGCTTTCGTCCGCTTTTTGGAGCTGATCGAGCTTCTTCGCTTCTCGCTCGGCCAGTTTCTCCCGCTGCTCGGCGGCGTTGGGCTTGTCCTTGGCGGGAGCTGGTTGGGGCTTGTCGTTTGCTGTTTGTGGCTTTTGCGGCTGACCTTTATCCGGCTTTGCAGCATCTGGATTCGCCGCCTTTGATTTTGCCGCGTCGGGCTTTGCAGGATTGGGCTTCGCAGCGTTGGACTTTTTCGCCGCCGGTTTTGTGGGATCGGCAATGGCTGGTTGGAACTCGTCGCCATTGTCTTCGGGCTTCGCGGCATCGGGCATCGGAGTGTCATTACCGAAGTCTTCCGGCTTCGTGGCCATTTCGGGTGGGTTATCTCCGGCCAATGGATCGTCTCCGGCCAATGGATCGGGAGTCGTTGGATCGTTTGGAGTCTCGCCGTTCTGCGGCTTCTGCTTTTGAGTCTTCTGCTTTAGCGCTTTGTAGTCGTCTCGCTTCTGCAACTCTTTTGTCTTGGCGAGTTCCTTGTCGGCTCGGCGTTCGACATCGCGCTGCTGATTGGCGATTTCCGGCAGCTTCGATTCGGCAGCTTCCGGCGTGGCCTCCATCAACTGTGATTCTTCGTTGGCCAAGTTCTGAAGTTTCTCTCGCAACGCTTCGATGGCCTTGCGCAGCTCTTCGAGTTCGCTGGCGGTCAGCTCACCCGATTGCTTCAGCATCTCGCGATGCAGTTGGTCCAGCGCCATCGCCGCGTCTTGCTTCGCGTCCTTCTGAGCCTCACGCAAAGCTTCGAGCCGGTTCTTCAGCGCTTCCAGGTTTTCCTGCACCTGATCGGCGCGAGCCTCGAGTTTTTCCAGTTTCGGATCTGGAGTCTTTGCATCGGCCGAATTCTTGATCTCTTCCGCGAGCTTCTTAATCGGCTCGGTCGCCGCCTCTTTGAAGGCTTCAGACAGAGCCGCCATCTCGCGTTGCAGTTCGGGCGGAAGAAGCTTTTGCTTCTCGGCCTCTTTGGCCAACTCCTTCAAGTCTTCGTTGAGTTGCTTGGCGGTCTCGGCGTTCTTGGCCTCCTCTTGTTGGACCTGAGCCAGCTCTTGCTTGAGTTGAGCCAGCTCTTTTTGCGTCGCGTCATCCAGTTTCGGTTCCGGCACCGGCATCGGAGGCTTAGCGGCGTCTTGCGGCTTCGGTTGATCCTTGGTGGCCGGCTGATCTTTCGGCATGGGTTGATCTTTGGCCGGCTCAGCCTTGGGCTGATCCTTCGGTTGTGTCTTCGCCTGATCCTTCGCCTGATCCTTGGGTTGATCCTTGGGATGTGGGTTGTCCTTATTGGCTTGTTCTTGAGCAGCGGCTTGCTCGGCCTTCTCTTCGGCTTCGGCCGTGGCCTTTTCGGCGGCTTCTTGAGCGGCTGCGATCTTCTCCGTCAGCGGCTCGGACTTCTCCGCAAGTTTTTCGAGTTTCTCTTGGACCTTGGCTTGATCCTCGATCAGCTTGTCAAGCTTCTTCGCGAATTCCTCTTCCTTCTTCTCCAACTGAGCGAGTTGTTTGTCAGCCGCGTTCGGGTCGTTCGACACGATGCGGATTTGATACTCCTGGGTCTGAGCCGATTGGCCTTTGCGGTCGCGAACCTCGGCCCGATACCTCAGGATGTCGCCGTTCTTGAGCCCCTCGCTGGTGAGGTCGAGCATGACCAGCGACGTATCGACGCGCTGCACGTCGGAGTACGCCTTGATCGTCCGGCCGACGAAATCGCTCTTGCCGCGTTGCACGGAGAGGACGAGTTCGCCGAGTCCGAAGTCATCAAACGCGGCGATGACGATTGGCGTTTTGACCGGCTCGCTGAGTACGAGGTCGATGCCGGGGCGTTCGATCATGATTTGCGGCGGATTGTCCGGGACGGACGTGATGCGAGCTTCCTTCATGGGCAGGTTGGCGGCATTGATCTCATTCTTGAGCTCCACGCGATACCAACCATCGCCGTTGATGGGGAAGGTTCCCGTCCAGCGGTGTGCCTGATGGAGGGCGGCGAAGTGTTTTGACGCAGCGGTTTTTGTCTTCGCGGTTTCGCTGTCCGCTTCTTCTTTCCGCTTCAGAGGAAATGTTTCGGCGATCACGAACTCGCGAACTTCGCGCGTCGCGGCGGGGAGCGTGCCGACTCGGCCCCACAGTGCCCTGCCGTTGAACTGCGTGAAGTTCACGCCGCGAATCGAATGCCCTTCGAGATCGAGGGCACGAGCCGGTACTTCCAGCCGGACCCATTCTCCGGTTTTCGGCAGGTCGCCGGCTCGACGCCGACTGGCGGATTCGCTTTGGCCGAGATTGATTTTGTCCGCGCCCCAGAAAGCTCGGCGTTCCCAGTTCTGGCCGTCGTGGAATTGCAGCATCAATTCTTCGGTGGGCTGATCGGCTTCGATGAAGACTTCCGCGAAGAGGACGTCGCCGTTATGGATCTCGAACGACGTGGCCGCGGAGTGGAACAAGTGGAAAGACTGGCCCGGAGCCGCGGGGTGCGAGTGCCACTTGGCCCACTCTGTTGGATCGGCTCCGCGCTTCGGAGCCACGGCGTTCGGGTTGAGATCCTTCTCTTGTGGTCCCCAGTCCCAGCGGCCTTCGACAGCGTGACCTTTCGGCAGAGAATTCTCGAACCAGGTCCGCATGGGACGATCCGCTACGGCGAGTGATTTGAATTCTTCTCGCAGAAGTTGAATCTCACCGATGGAAGCGTCCCCTTCCACGTTGACCGTGACCTCGACATTGCTGCCGATCGGTCCGCTGACATCGGCAACGTCGGGCGGATTGACGCGAGGTTCGGGCATCAGCATGTAAGTTGGGTAATGCACCGCCGCCTGCAAGCCGACCAGCCGCGGACGTTCGAGCATCGTGACCGTCGCCAACTTGGTCCAAGTCCCGCCGCCATGCAAACGGTACTCGAAGGAATTGTCATAGGCCGGCAGTCGAAACGCCCATTGCGTGGCATCGTCGTTCGGTCGCAGTTCGTGCCACAGCGTCTTGCCCGCGTGCTCGCCCTCGATGGGCTTCATCTCCAGACGCAGACGATCAATTTTCTTTCCCGAAACCGTGGCGAGGAACTCAACGGCCTCGCCGCGTAACACCTTGGTCGTGCCGGGGAGAACGTCAAACGTGACTCCCGTGGCCGGCGGAATGTCGGCGAACGGCGAGAAGATGCGAGCCAGTGCGGTCGGCAACCGATCCGAGAAAATCCCCAACGCCGTCGCGAAGACCACCACACCGAGCAGCGCGAACAAGCCCGCTCGTTTCAACGCCGCCTTATCTAAGACCGAGGCCGGCCGGAAGTTTTTCACGCGCTCGATCGCTTCTGCAATCAGCCGCCGTACGAACGCCAACGAGAATTTCTTCTGCTTTTCGGAGTCCAAGTCCACGACGCTGACCAGCCGGTTGTGAATCCCCGGCAGCGTTGCCTCAATGCGCCGAGCGACAAATCGCGAAGTCATTCGTCGGAACAACGGCCGGAGCACGCCGTTCAGAAAGGCCCAACTGCTGGGCACGACGACCAACAGCAATCCGACCAGCCGCAGCCACTCGCCGAATGCCGTCGCCAAGTCAGCCAGGGCGACGACGACCAAGAGAACTAACCCTAACCCGACGGTGATCCCAATTCCGGTGGCGGTCCAGGCGGCTCGTAACAGCCGTCGCGTGGAGGCGATAAGTCGATGCAGCAAGCCGATCTCAGAGACATCCGGTCGATCGTCGGTCGCCATGTACGGGTCTCCCGTGAGGGTGTCCCCGCCGCCGGGAAGGCCCCAGTGGCGGGGCTGGAATTCGATGGGGCGAGATTTCAGACAAGTTCGGTGAGATTCGCAACATCCAAACTGGCAAAAGGCCGAACTTTCCGCCGATTCGACCGCGAAACTTGCCACTTCGAGTCGATTCGATGGCGAGCAGTCAAAAATCGAGCAGGCGAGCGGTGCCGTCAGTCCCCCGGTTCCTCAGTCAACGCATCGGGGGCTGACGCCGCTCCGCTCGCCAAAGCGTCTCTGGGTCAACGCGCGGCGTCTCGCAGGCGGTGGTTGACCTCGCCCGTGAGTTTCGCGAACTCAGGGCTGGAACGGAGTTCCGTGGTGCGGGGATGTTCGAACGGCACGGCGATGTCGGCGGCGAGCGTTCCGGGAGACTTGCTCATGACCAGCACGCGCTGGCTGAGGAAGACCGCTTCCGCGACGTTGTGTGTCACGAAGATCCCGGTCCACCGTTGCTTGGTCCAAATCCGCAGCAATTCTTCGTTGAGTTGCTGCCGCAGCAGGTCATCGAGTGCCGCGAACGGCTCATCCAACAGGAGCAATTCCGGGTGAGTCACCAGCGCTCTTGCTAGCGATACGCGCATTCGCATTCCGCCCGAGAGCATTCTTGGCCGTTTGACTGAATCGCTTGGTTTCAAGCCGATCAGTTGCAGGCTGGCATCCACCGCTTCTCGCTGTTCGCCGATCGACACGCCGCGAAGTTCGAGCGGCAGGCGGATGTTGTCGAACACGCTTCGCCACGGCAGCAGGTTGGAGTCTTGAAACACAAACGCGGTTCGCGAATCGTCGCCGCCCCCGGCTTGAACTCGCAGTTCACCTCCCGTCGGCGACAGCAATCCGGCGATCATTCGCAGCAGCGTCGATTTGCCGCAGCCC
>SXKJ01000294.1 GCA_005778115.1 Planctomyces sp.
CCTCGAACGCATCCTCACCGTCTCGGAAACCTGCCGCCTCCAAAACCGTTCGATCTACGACTACCTGGTCACCGCCGTTCAAGCTCATTTCAAACAACAGCCAATTCCGTCACTGCTGCCGTGCTCGTGAACGATTACCCGTTCGCGAGTCGGCTCCATGTTGCGAGCACGACCGAAAACTGCGGGTTCGATCACTGGGCCGACCGCTTTACGAGACTAATTTCCATTTCGTTCGAACCTTGGTCCGTGAATCGATGGCGATGCGACACCTTCCCCGGTCAACACGCTCGCGCGTCGCGTCACGCCGAGCCGGCACATTGATGCCGGCGTTGGCGTTGGCGCTGATCGCTGTGTTGGCTGGCGCGGCTTTGGTCGTCGATCGACTGCACTTAGACACCGCAAAGAGTGAGTTGCGAATCGCCGCGGAAGCGGCCGGACTCGCCGCCGCTCGCGAATTGGCCAACGATGACCGTTTGCGGCCCGACTTCGATCCCGCGGCGCTGCAAATGAAATCTCGATTTGCCGCCGCGAGAATCGCCTCTCAGAACTTCGTCGCCGGTCAGCCGGTGATGTTGAGCACCGATTCGGCCAGCGACGTTCGCTTCGGCCGCTTGGTGAACGATCCCGCCACCGGCGAAACAATCTTCGTCGAGTCCAACGATCACGAGCCAACTTCCGTAGCCGTCGCCGCGCGATGCACAGAGGCTCGGAATTCCGCGGTTCCTCTGCCGTTCCGAACTTTCTACGCGCCGACCGATGCGGATGTGGTCGCAGTCGCGGAAGCGTCCCTCAACTTCCAGGTCAAAGGGCTGAGAACCGTTGACCGATTGCCGGTCCCCACACTGCCGCTGGCGATTTTGGATCGGCCCAACGCGAAACTGGATTCCTCTCACAAGCACTCGACCGTGTCGCTCAAGCAGTCCGAAAAAGCCAACGCGTCGAAGGCTACGCAGCAACCAAACACCCCCAACTGGACGCGAGACATCGAGCAACGTCGTGGTGCCGACCACTTCGGTTACGACGACTCGACGGGCGAAGTCACGAATCAGGCAGACGGCATTCCTGAGATCACTCTGCGAACGGCGGCCCACTCGAACAACTCGAAAACCAATGCGTTCGTCATCGCTCTGTCGGGAAATTTGACTGAGGACCATTTGCGTCGGCAGATCGCGCAAGGTTGGTCGGCCGACGATCTGGAACCGTTGGGTGGTGAACTGCTCTTCGATCACGGGCCGCTGACTTTGGCAGGACTGCGCGGCGTGGACTGCAACGTGCTGGCTCAGTCCTTGCGAAAGATCCTTGGCCAAAGCCGCGTCGTCTTCTTGTACGAGCGGGTTGAAGGAGATGCTCGCTCGCACGTCGCGTCGTTGCAGATCACGAGAATGGTGGCCGGGCGCGTGATGTCCGTTCGCGAAATCTCCGAGTGCGAGTGCGAGATCGTGCTGCAAGCGGCCGTCCTGGCGACTCGCTCGGCCGTCGTAAGTTCGAACGAAACTGATTCTGGCTGCGAGAAAAGCAAATACGTCGCCAACCTGCGACTGACCAATTAAGTGATGTAGCCGAACTCGTGAGAGTTCGAACCGAAGTCTCACGACTTCGGCGACGAAAGTGATTGCATTCCTGTGCCTTAGTGAGATGGAAGTAACTCATCATGGAAGCCACTCTCAATAAACCGACCGATGGACGCCAGGCGTTTCAGCGGCTGAAGACGCATCTACATCGGCGGATGATCGACGCGATCGACTTGTCGAAGGCGGGACAACTCAACGAAAACGATTTGCGGGCGCAGTTGCGTGGCTTGGCCACGCACCTCTGCACGATGGAGGCGGTCGCGCTACCTCCGGAACAGCGCGACCTGATGGTCCGCGAGATCATGGACGAGATCTACGGCTTCGGTCCGCTGGAGCCGCTGATGAACGATCCGGAGGTCAGCGACGTGCTGGTCAACGGTCCGGACCGTGTGTTCGTCGAGCGGCGCGGCCTGTTGGAAGCGACCGAGATTCGCTTCGCCGACGAGGCGCACTTGATGCGTCTGATTCACCGGCTGGTCGGCCGAGCGGGGCGGCGCATCGACGAAGTCTCGCCGATGGTCGATGCTAAGCTGCCGGACGGCTCGCGTCTGAACGCGGTGATCCCGCCGCTGGCGCAGAAGGGGCCGACGATCTCGATTCGTAAATTCGCAAAGCGCAAGCTGGTGTTCGAAGACATGGTCCACTTCGGCTCGCTCGCGCCAGAGATGGCCGACTTCCTGATCTTGGCGATTCGTGCTCGGCTCAACGTACTGATCAGCGGAGGCACCGGTGCCGGCAAGACGACAATGCTCAACAACGTCAGCCGGTTCATCTCGCCGACCGAGCGAGTCATCACCATCGAGCAGACAGCCGAATTGCAGTTGCAGCAACCAGACGTCGTCTCGCTGGAAATGCGGCCGCCCAACGTTGAAGGCAAAGGGGAGATCAATCAGCGTGACTTGCTGAAGAACAGTTTGCGAATGCGGCCAGATCGAATCATCGTCGGCGAAGCTCGCGGCGGCGAAGTGCTGGAAATGCTGCAAGCCATGAACACCGGCCACGAAGGCTCAATGAGCACCGTCCACGCTAACGACACGCGTGACGCGCTCGACCGCCTGGAAATGATGATCGCTCTGTCCGGCGTGGATCTGCCGGCCTCGATCGCGCGGCAATACATCTCGACCGCGATTCATATTCTGGTCCACATGTCGCGCTTGAGCACCGGCGAACGCAAAGTAACTCGCGTCTCCGAGCTCTGCGGCAGCCGCGATGGCTCGTACTTGATCGAAGACATCTTTGTGTACCGCATGACCGGCGTCAGCCCGGACGGGAAAGCGCGCGGTGCGTTTTACTCAACCGGCCACGAACCGCTCTGCTTCAAACGCCTGAGCGCAATGGGCCACGAACCGCCCAAGGGAATCTTCCTGTCCCGCGAATTGAGCTCCGGCGTCAACTACCAAGCCAACATTTGATTCCCCAAGCCTGTGACCTCTGACCTCTGGTTCCATCATGGCCACTGACCTGCCGATCTACCGCGCGATTGAACCCCAGCCGACGTTTGCCGGCATCTTGCGGAATCAAGAGCGCTTCGCCAACTCAGGCGACGACAAAGTCTCGAACCGGATCAACACGGAGTTCGACCGGATCATGATCCAGTCGAGCGTGGGCATTTCGCCGACGACGTTGTTGCTGCTCTGCATGTTGAGCGGCATCGTGTTCGGCGGGTTGATTCTGGTCTTTCAAGAGAACTCGCTGACGGCCGCGGTGGGCTTGGGAGCAGGATGCCTGCTCCCGCTGCTCTATGTGATCTTCGCACGCCTTCAGCGTCAGCGGCTGATGACTCAACAGTTGCCGAGCATGATCGAAGAACTGGCTCGCGCGGCGAAGACCGGACGCAGTATCGACCAATGCTGCGCGATGATCGCGGAAGACGCACCCGAACCGCTTGGCTCCGAGCTGCGCGTATGTGTTCGCCGGATGCAGATGGGCGAAGACGTCGCGAGTTCGATGCGAGATCTGCCCGAACGGACCGGCCTGATCGCACTCAAAATCCTGGTGACATCTCTGGGTGTGCATCAGGAGACCGGCGGTAATCTGGTGATGGTGCTGGAACGCTTGGCTCAGACGATTCGCGATCGCCTACTGTTCCTTGGCCGGCTGCGAGCGGCGACGATCGGTAGTCGTTGGACGGCAATCCTGATGATCGCCCTGCCCCCGATCATCATCACGTTCTTCATGTTTCGCGACACCAACTATCTGACTCAATTGCTGAGTACCTATTGGGGCCGCTTTTTGACAATCGCTGCCGCGATCCTGGATCTGGTCGGCGCAGTTTGGGTGCTCTCGATTCTGCGTGGCAGCCAGCGGACGTAATCGGCACAGCGACAGTCATTGGATGGAATCTCAACAATGTTGACGACCTTCGAATTGCAAGTGGCATTCTACAGCCTGTTTGCGGTGATCATCGCGCTGGCGCTGGGCAACCTCGTCCGTCGCAAACGGCGTGAGCGGTTGTTGGCTCAGCGTCCACACGAAGAACTCAATCGGCTCGACCGCCTGCAAAAAGAACTGCAAGAGGCCGAACGCCAGCAGGCCGAACAAGCACGCAACGTCGCGGCCTCGGCGGCGACACCCGTCATTTCGATTCTCAAGCCGGAAGGTGCCGTATCCACCGCTGTCGTTCCGCCGCCGGTTACCGCGGCCTCAGAACGAACAACCAATGCCGAAGGAATGCCGGCCTATCATCCGATCGGAACGGCCGCGACGACGTGGCAAGATCGCACGTTGTTTGGTTCGCAAAACCAATCGGGTTGGCGCGGCAGCCCGGCGATTCCGCGCGTCGAACCGCATGAAGTCCCGACTGTCGATACCAGCGATTACGTCTTTGGCCCAGCGACACCGATCTTGGCGTCGTTCCTCCCGGAAAATGAGAATGCCAAGCTCACGCTCGCTCGCGGACTCAAACAGGCGGGGGACTACGCGCCTCACGCAAGAGAGAACCTCGCTGCCACGCGGTTCCTGTTCATGATGGGCTCGCTGCTCTTGGGCGGCGTGTGCGTGCTGCTGGCTCCTCCGGTTCTGGAGCGAATCCTACTGATCGGCACCGTGGCCATGACCGGCTTGGGCTGGGCCTTGCCCTCCCTGATGGTCAAGAGCCGCGCAAAGTCACGCCGCACCGAAGTCGAACAAGCGATCCCCGACATGATGGACATGCTCAATATGTGCGTCAGCCAGGGACTAACGGTCCCCGACTCACTCGCTCGCATCGCAAGGGATCTCAAGCCGGTGTATCCCGCCTTGGCTCAGGAACTGTCGATTGCCGTCGATCAAGCTCGAGTCGGCAACTTGAATGAAGCCTTGCAGAACTTTGCCAACCGCATCGACCTGCCGCAGGTCGATTCATTCACCTCGTTGCTCACGCAGACCGAACGAATGGGCACGAGCGTGTCCGACGCCTTGACCGACTATTCGGACACGATGCGTGAAAGCTTGCGGCAGCGCGCCGACGAGCGCGCCAATCAAGCATCGTTCTCGCTACTGTTCCCGACCGTTCTCTGCCTGATGCCTGCCGTGTTCATGTTCTTGATGGGACCGGCCGTGATTGAGCTTTCCAAATTCACCAATGCCGGCGGCCTGAGCGGCTTGAACGAACAACGCGAAGCCTCACGCGTAGGCGCTCGTCCGCAAATCCGAGGCGGTGCTCAGCCGTAGGCCGAATCTGAAACACACAAAGCCGGGTTCCCACGCGGGAACCCGGCTTTGTGTTTTTGCGGTTCAGTTCCTTGAGATCAGCCTCTTGTCCCGTCCATCAACCGCAGGGCGCTAGCCCCGGTTTTTGTGACGAGAACCGGTCCTAGCGCCCTGCGGCGAATTCGTCTGACGGAACAGTGGCTACTTCTTCGCAACCGCGAATCGCCGAGCCACTTCGTCCCAATTGACGACGTTAAAGAACCCCGTGATGTAGTCCGGCCGGCGGTTCTGATATTTCAAGTAATAAGCGTGCTCCCAGACATCGAGCCCCAGGATCGGCGTGTGTCCGTCCGACAGCGGAGAATCTTGATTGGCAGTGCTCTCCACCAGCAATCCACCGCTGCCATCAACCGACAACCACGCCCAGCCGCTGCCGAATCGAGTCGTCGCGGCCTTGGCGAATTGCTCTTTGAACGCGGCGAAACTGCCGCACGCTTTGTTGATCGCCTCGGCCAGCGCGCCGGTCGGCTCGCCGCCGCCATTGGGCTTCATCACGGTCCAGAACAGCGAGTGATTGGCGTGTCCGCCACCGTTGTTGCGGACGGCCGTGCGGATGCCTTCCGGCACCGTCGCCAGCCCGCGCACCAAATCCTCGACCGACTTTGCCGCCAACTCCGGGTGCTTTTCGAGCGCCGCGTTGACGTTGTTGATGTAAGCCTGATGGTGCTTCGTCCGATGGATATTCATCGTCTTCGCGTCGATGTGCGGTTCGAGCGCGTTTTCGGCGTAAGGCAGTTCGGGCAAGGTGTAAGCCATGACAAGATTCTCCCGTGATGATTCGCGTGGCCGAGCAATCTGTACCGCGCGATGACTCCTCAAGATGCCGAGCAACCCGCTCGGCCAAAACCCGGCGAGCGTCCCAACGCTCACCACAAAAGCTGGCATTGTAGGCTTTGGTCATTCGCTCACAACCGAGTCTGTCAGACCGCGAAGACTTTGACGGTCGCACGGTGGTCAACTCCTCAGCCCATTGCCAACTCTGTGGACTGGCGGGGCGCTCGTTGACTTCACGGATCGACGCTTAAACAATCATCGCCCAACTGGATTCCCCGCGTCTAGCCGCCCGTGGCTGGACCACAATTCTCCTGCTCCGTTTGGGTGAACGATGACTCCGCGATACCTGACCGCTCTGCCGGTTTACAACGAGCAATCGCATCTGTCCGAAGTGCTCGCCACCGTGCGGAAGTATGCCCAAGACATCCTGGTCGTGGACGATGGCAGCACCGATGCGACTCCGGAGTTACTGAAATGCGAATCCGGAATTCAGGTCGTCACGCATTCGCCGAATCGAGGTTACGGAGCCGCTCTGCAATCAGCGTTCGACTTCGCGGTCGAGCACAAGTACGACGTGCTCGTGAGCATCGACTGCGATGGCCAGCACGAACCGCGATTGATCCCGGAACTGGTCGCTCGCGTCTTTGAAGAGGCCGCGCGACCGGCGGACATCGTCTCCGGCAGCCGTTACCTGCAAATCTTCGAGGGGGACAGTCGCCCGCCGGAAGAGCGTCGCCGCATCAATCAGCTCGTGACCGAACTCATCAACGACCGACTGAATTTGAATCTGACCGACGCCTTCTGCGGCTTCAAAGCGTACCGTGTCGACGCCCTGCCCCGGCTGAACATCACTGAGTTCGGCTACGCGATGCCACTGCAACTCTGGGTTCAAGCCGTGCGTTCCGAGTTTCGTATCGTCGAACATCCCGTGCCGCTGATCTATCTGGACGAATCGCGTTCATTCGGTGGCTCGCTGGACGATGCGAACCTGCGCTTGGCTTACTATCGCGAAGTGCTCGACCGCGAATTGGCCGCCAGCAACAAGTGCTCGTCACCGGCGCTGTGTGCCACCGCGCCGTGCTGATTTGAGATTTCAAATCTGAGGAGCCGTCGCCGTGTCGCCGCTGGAACCGAGTTGGAAACGGCGTCGCCTACGTGCTCCCTACGAAGAGGGCGAAGTCCTGGCGATCCCACCGCTCGCCGGCATGCCCGCCACGATCGCGCAGAATCGCGAGCAGATTGCTCAATGGAATATGCAAGTTCTCGGCCGACCGTTGGCCGAACTGCGTCGCTTGGCTCGCGAAGAAACGCTGAAGGCGGCGGCCCGTTTCGTGGGGCAGCTTTTCAACCTGCCCGTGAAGCCCTGGCAGGTTGAAAACCTGCCCCACGTGCCGCTCATCGTCAGCGGGCATCAGCCAGAGCTATTTCACCCCGGCGTCTGGGCCAAAAACTTCCTGCTCAATGACCTCGCCAAGTCCACCGGTGGAATCGGTCTGCACTTGATCGTGGACAACGACGCGATCACGTCCACAAGCATCGCCGTCCCGGTCGGCACGCGCGAGCAACCGCGCATCGAGCACATCCCCTTCGACACCGACGCCACCTCAGTGCCGTGGGAGGAAGCGCAGCTTCGCGACGAGCGTTTGTTTCGCTCGTTTCCCGGCCGAGTCACCGCCGCCCTGTCCTGCTGGCCAATCGACCCGATGCTCCCGACGATCTGGCCAGCCGCAATCGCACGTCTCACCAACGCCGTCGCACAACCGCGTCCACGACTGTTCGAGCTATTGTCGATCGTCCGCCACGAAGCCGAGCGACGCGCCGGCCTGAGTCCTCTCGAACTTCCCATCAGCCAGCTCTGCGAAACCGAATCCTTCGCGTGGTTCGCGTGCAGCCTGCTGAGCGATCCACGACGGACGCATTCGGTCTACAACGAAGTCGTCGCCGAGTACCGCCGCATCAACCGAGTTCGCAACCGCCAGCGTCCGGTCCCCGACCTCAGCATTCGAGCGAACGGCAACTGGCTGGAGTTCCCATTCTGGATCTGGCAATCGGGAGACTCGCAGCGCAGTCGACTGTTTGTCCGACAGACAACGAATGAGATCCAACTCGCGAACGGAGAGACCGTCATCGCATCGCTGCCTCACCCTTTCTCCGGCGCGGCCGAGTCCGCCGTCACACAACTGCGAGCGTTGTCCTCACGCGGCTGGAAGCTGCGCCCTCGAGCGCTCACGACCACATTGTTCGCGCGAGTCTTCCTCGCCGATGCCTTTCTGCACGGCATCGGCGGAGCCAAGTACGACGAGATGACCGACCGCCTGATCGCACGCCTCTTCGGAGTCACGCCGCCGCGCTATCTCACTGTGACCGCAACTCATCGCTTACCACTCGGCGGCTGGAATGTCACCCCGTCCGACATCTCCGCCCTCAAACATCGGCGGTGGGACTTTGATCACAATCCAGAGCGCTATGCAACAGGTGAGCCAGAGGGCGTTAGCCCCCGGACGAGAGACGAGTCGCAGCATGTCCGGGGGCTAACGCCCACCGGCTCGCTCAATACACACGGGAAGGAGCCGCTCCTGGCTGAATTCGCCGAATTCCTTGCCGAGAAGCAACGCTTGATCGCCGACCAACAGACTCAAGAGGCACTTGACCGCCGCGACCCGCTCCGCACTTCACGCCTGAAGAATGATCAACGCCGCCTCCGTTTTCGATCGCTCAATCGATCCCTTGCCACGCTCGCGAGCGAAACCCGTTCGGCACTCATGGCCGAGCTGCAAACCGCTCAAGCTAAACTCGCTGCCAACGCCGTCCTACAAAGCCGTGAGTTCTCGTTTTGCTTGTTTCAGAAGACCGCATCCCGCAACTAATGGAAGCGAGATCTGAAGCAGAGCCTGCCCAGTAAGACTGATTTGCCGAACCACTCAGGGTACCGCCTTGTCCGTCCATTCCTTCTGCGAGTCTTCGAGCCGCAGCGGGCCAGCGACTTCCTTTCCGTCGCGAACGACGACATAGGCATCCGCACCATTCACGCTGTCCCAGCACAGCTTGGCCAGTCCTTTGGCTTTCGTCACACGCGAGACCGCCGTGCGATGACCTTGCACTCCAACAGCAATGAGCGCGTATTGATGCTCCCCCGAACTATCGTCGTTGACCACGGTCGGTGCCGCCGGAGTCTCGATCTCCACTTGCTGCATTTCACCACCCCAAAGCTGGAACACCTCGCTGGGATAAGGCAGCCCGCCGCCGCCGTAGCCCCCTCCGCCAATCGACATCATTCCCTGGCCGATGATCGCATCGGTCAGAGGTTCGCCGTGCCCAGGCCGGAAGGATTGAAAGCGTATCCGGCCAGGATGCGTCAGCCCGACCACTCTTTGGCGGAGACTTCGGAATGCTCCAGCCCCTCCCCATGAATGATCGCCATCTGCCGCCATGCTCCATCCAACCACACGTTCCAAGAAATGTGGCCGGGCGATCCACGTCGGCTGCCATCTTTTTCGAGAGCATGAAACCGATCGTCAAACGGATCGTCGATCTCCCCCTTGATCAACCGGCTGCGAACCCACAGCGACCGCGCATAGATGCCGCGCAGAATCTGCTGAACTTCAAACCTCTGCTCCTACGTCTACCCAGTGTCGGACACGATCAATTCTTTCCGAACAATTAACCGATCCACCTCGATCTGCTCAAACTGCTTCGGCGGCTCACGGCCCACCTGCATCAGCCCAAACGTGGCCGTAACCGAGAGTGCGATGGTGACTACATGGCGCGACCCTCCTTCTGTGAGAGTCACAAAGCCACTAAACAAGTTCTGGCACCGAGCAACGTCAACCCGTATGAAAAACTCACGGAAGCTCAGACGCGATCGGGGCAATCGACACGGTTGAGATCACGCCGTCGCGTTCGAACGTGACCTTGATTGGCAGCGGCGATAAAGCAGTCACTCGCGAAAGTAGCAGACTGGTGGCAGAGTGTCCGCCAACCGTGCGGAGCCGGTCGAGCGGTTTGAGGCCGGCCAACGCAGCGGGAGAGTGGGGAATGACGTGAGTGAGAATCACGCCATCAGGTTCTGCGTCATCAATGCGCCACTTGAGACCGTGAGACGATGGTTCGCCGGCCAAACTGACAGACATTTCCAGCGGTTCGGTGCGGTCGGGGCGTTGCACGGTCGCCGTGATCTCACGATCGGCGATGACGACGAGGCTCCGACAATCGGCGACGTCCGCGACTGTGTAGCCGGCGAATCGGAGTACACGATCGCCGATGCGGAAGCCAGCAGCGGCGGCTGGTGATTGCGGAGTGATCTCGGTGATTTCCACGATGCGCTGCTCGGAAAGTTTCGAGTTCCAAGTGATGCCGAGTCGCGCTGCCGGTGCGGGAAGCGGCTGCTCGATACGGGTCTGCTGCTCTTTCGTTTCGCCGCGAGACTCGGTGCGGAACGTCGGCAGTTCGTCCGCTTCGGCGGCTCGCAGAGCCAACAGCAGCAACAACCGCGTGAGTCGCTGCGTCCCTTCGTAGTTCAGCTTGTCGGCATCGTCGCTGGGGCGGTGATAGTCGTCGTGTTTGTTGGTGTGCAACATCAGCGCGGGGATGCCAGCGGCAAAGAACGGGTGATGATCGCTGTCGGCTCGCATGTCCCAAGTGAAGTCCAACCGCAGGCGAGGCGCGAGCGGGTCCGTAGTACCGCCTTCAGGCGGAATCGTGCGTTCGTCACGACCGCCTGAAGGCGGAACTACGAACTCGGCGGAATTCGCTTCGCTGATGAACTGCCGCAGTCCGCGTGCGGCTCGTGTCCCCGTGAGTTCAACTCCTTCGGGACGCAGCCGGCCGATCATGTCGGAGTTGATCACCAGCTTGACCTGCTCCAGCGGCCGAGTCGGTGACGAGATCCAATGCTTCGATCCGAGCAGCCCTTTCTCTTCGCCGTCCCAAAACGCGAACAACAACGTGCGTCGCGGTGAATGTGGGAGTGAGCGGATTGCTTCGATGACTTCCAACAGGCCGGCGACGCCGCTGGCATTGTCGTCAGCCCCGTTGTGGATGTACCCAATCGGGCCGCGGCTGTTGCGCTGCGTGCCAAATCCAACATGGTCGTAATGAGCACAGACGATGACGACTTCATCACGAAGGCGAGCATCGCTCCCCGGCACGATCGCCAGGACGTTGCGCATGCCGCCGGCGAACTCTTGCACATCGAGTCCGTTGGCAGCGGTCGAGAAACCTCGGCGGCGAAGCTGCTGAATCAAATAGGCGCTCGCGGCATGTCCCCCAGCGCTCCCTCCTTCGCGACCCTGCAAGGCGTCGCTCGCGAGCGTGCCGATATGCGGCTTGAGATCCGCAACGCGAATCGACTCAACGGCTGCGGCCACAGCCCGGTCGTCCAGCCGACCAACATCGTCAGCCACCGCCTCCTGAATCAGTGCGAGGCTCAATAAGAAGAAATGAACGACCGCCGTGAGTCTCCAACGAATGGAGACAAGTACGTTCTCGTCGAGCAGTGGGAGGGACCGGCCAAGGGCGTGCAACATCCGTGTTGGCTCACTCATTTTTGGTCTTCGTGAAATCGGGCCAAGAGACTGTCCCCTGAAACCGCCTCTTCTGCAATTGCTTCTGTTCGTGTCGCCACGATCATTCCTTTGGCGAGCCGGAGGGCGTCGGCCCCCGGACTGTCCGAGGGCTAACGCCCATCGGCTCGCCAGAACGATTGCGGTTGCACCGCAACCATGACGTCATCCGACCGTCACCGTCCGGACGATGAGAATTCTATAGGTTTTGAACTCGCTCTTCACGGCCACTCTGCGACCAATTACGTTGCTCCGGCCAGAAGCCAATTCTTGGGAGTGCCGCATGTTCAATGCCAACCGAATCAGGAGCCTCTGTCAGGGACCGAGAAATCGCCGCGAGTTCCTGCGAGTCGGCGTCTCGGCACTGGGCGGGTTGAGCTTGGCGGATCTCTTGGCCTCTCAAACGCAAGCGGGATCGAACACAGAGCGTGGTTCAGAGACGTCGCTGATCCTCTTCTGGATGTGGGGTGGTCCTAGTCAAGTGGAGACATTTGATCCAAAACCAAATGCTCCCTCCGACTATCGCGGCCCCTTCCGCCCAATCGAGACTGCGGTGCCGGGAATCGAGATTTGCGAGCTGTTCCCGCAATTGGCAAAGCTCGCGGATCGCTACTCGCTCGTCCGCTCACTGCATCACGAGATGGCCTCGCACAACGACGGCTCGATTGAACTGCTCACCGGCAAGACCCCCAGCATTGCCGATCCCACTTCAACCGCGAAGTCCGAACATCCCGATCTCGGCATGATCGCCAGCCGAGTGCGCGGCGTGAGACCGGACGGATTGCCGCAGTACATCGGCATCCCCACGCAGCCGTTTATGACTCGACCACAGTACTTGGGAGTCAGCCACTCCGCATTCGTCACCGGCGATCCATCGGTGGAGAACTTCAAGCCGGCCAACCTGTCGATTCACGGCGAACTCAACGGCCAGCGACTCGATGACCGCCTGGGCCTCGCACGGCAATTCGATCAACACCGTAGGCGAGTCGCTCCCGTGACTCGCATCTCGAGCCTTGAATCAATCGAGGGCCTCGAAGCCTTCCATCAACAAGCCTTCCAACTTCTCACCAGCACTAGCGTCTCAAACGCCTTCGATCTCACTCGCGAAGACCCAAAGCTCCGCGACCGTTACGGCCGGCATCTGTGGGGCCAAAGCTGCTTACTCGCGCGACGCCTGGCCGAAGCGGGCGCGGGAGTCATCACGATCGACGCGTTGGCTCCAAAGCAGGGCATGCCGCTTTACTTCAGTTGGGACGACCACGCCAACGCGCAGCCCGGCTGGGACATGGCGAAAGGGATGACTTTGCGTGCCGAGTACATGGACCCCGCCCTCTCAGCCTTGATCGAAGACATCCATCAGCGCGGTCTCGATGAAAAGATCCTCGTCGTTGCGATTGGCGAATTCGGCCGCACACCGCGCGTCACCATGAACAGCGGCAACCTCGGCCGAGACCACTGGCCGCAAGCTCAATCCGCATTGGTCGCTGGCGGAGGACTCCGCATGGGCCAAGTCGTCGGAGCCACCAACTCGAAAGCCGAATACCCCGCCGAACGACCGCTCACTCCGCAAGATTTGCTCGCGACGATCTACCGCCACCTCGGCATCAACCACCGCCACGAGTTCCCGGACTTCTCCGGCCGCCCAATCCCGGCCCTCTTTCACGGCGAACCGATTTGCGAACTCGTGTGACGACCAAATCCAGCAAATAGAGATCACCAACGATGGGCGAATACCGAGAACGATTGACCGAGAGTAAAAATCACTACCCGTTTGATCGCTGGGCTCAGAGTGGCCTTGAGCAATATACCGACGAAGCATGCGCATCGTTCGCTGCCGTCTTCGATCAGCTTATCGAAACGCTTGGAACATTGGGGGAACATGTTTCAGAGTCGCAAAAACTCGCAGCGTTCAAAGTGGCTGTCGAGGCTCTAAATGCACTCAATGAAGAAGATGAGTCTCTCATCGAAACCGGCGAACGGAAAGAGTTGTGTGAACTGTGTAATGTCGTTGCGACGGTGACCGGCATTGATCCCAGAAAGTACGGGGACGGCGAGGGTCCAGCTAGCGAATGGCGCGACTGATAATACACGCAGAGTATCTAGCCAGAGTCGAAGGCCTTGCGGATCCTGAGACAGATTATCTGGTAGCGTCACTACCTCGCTGGCCGGTACATGTGCGTCGCTTGGCCGATGAAGGCTTCGGCGGCTTCCATGATCGTTTCACTGAGAGTTGGGTGTGGGTGAATGCTGTCGGCGAGGTCGCGGGCGACGGCGGCGGTTTCGACGGCGATCACCCCTTCGGAGATAAGTTCTCCCGCGCCGACTCCGACGATGCCAACGCCGAGGATGCGTTCGGTCTTATTCTCGACGATGAGCTTTGTGAGCCCTTCGGTTCGACCAAGCGATTGAGCACGCCCGCTGGCGGCCCAGGCGAAGCGGATGACTTTCACGTCGCGTTCTTGAGCCTTTGCTTCCGTTTCAGTGAGCCCGCACCACGCGAGTTCTGGATCGGTGAAGACAACGGCGGGTATCGCGATGTTGTCGAACTCGGCCGGTTCACCGATGAGTGCTTCGATCGCGACCTTCGCCTCACGCGTCGCTTTATGAGCCAGCATCGGTTCGCCCGCAACGTCGCCGATGGCGAGGATGTTTGGATCGGTGGTGCGACAGCAGCGGTCGATCTTTACGAAGCCTTTCTCATCGACTTGGACCTTGGTGTTTTCCAGGCCGAGGTTGCGGCTGTTCGGTTTGCGGCCGACGGAGACGAGAACTCGATCAAACGTTTGTTTGGGTTCGAGCCCTTCGCCCTGCATCTCAACCACAATGCCCGCTTTGGTCGCAGTCAGGCTGAGCACTTTCGTGTTGACGTGAATCGCCTTGAACTGGCCTTCGAGCCGCTTCTGCAATGGTCGCACAAGATCTCGGTCCGCAGCGGCGAGGATCGTCGGCAACGCTTCGACAACGGTCACTTCGCTGCCGAGCGCGGCGTACACGCAGCCCATCTCCAGTCCGATGTAACCGCCGCCAATCACGAGCAGCTTCTTCGGGATGTCTTCCAGCGCGAGCGCGCCGGTCGAGTCCATCACGCGCGGGTCGCCGATGGCAAAGATCGGCGGCATCGCGGGAGAGGAACCACTCGCCAGAATCGCTTTGTCGAACGTCATCTGTTCGGTCGAGCCATCCGCCTTCGCGAGGTTCAGCGTGTTCGAGTTCGCGAACGTCGCGCGGGCATTCACCAACGTGACTCCGCGAGCCTTGCACAGACCATTGATCCCACCGGTGAGCTGTCCGATGACGCCGTTCTTGAACGCTCGCAGCTTGTCGAGGTCGATCTTCGGTTTCCCAAACGTCAGCCCATGCTCGGCCGCATCGGCCGCTTCGTGAATCAGCTTGGCAACGTGTAACAACGCCTTCGACGGAATGCACCCGCGCTGCAAACAGACGCCGCCGGGCTCTTTCTCTTCATTGATCAGGATGACTTTCTTCCCATGATCCGCCGCGGCAAACGCGGCGGGGTATCCACCAGGGCCGGCTCCGATCACTACAATTTCCGCATGTTGGGACATGTTTGATTTGTTCCTTCTGACTTCTCTCAGAGGTTATTTAAGGCTTCTTGGAATTCATCGGGCGTGATGCTTGCCGAGCGGATCAAGCTCCGCAGGGTTCCTTTGGCAACTTCGCGATGATCTGGCACCGACAGAGTTTCGATATCGCCGTCTCGCACCAAAATGATGTGGCTGCCACGCTGTCGAGCAACTTCCCAGCCGAGCAACTCAAAGACCTTCACGGCCTCGCGACCGGTCACGACGGGAATCGAGGCCATCAGATCGTGACCTCCACTTGCCGAGTTTCTACCGTCAACGGCAAGCCTCGCTCTGCTCGGACCTCGAGACACAACGCGATCGCCTCTTCGATACTCTTCAAGGCTTCCTCGCGTGTCTGTCCCTGACTGACGCAGCCCGGAATCGAAGGACACTCGACGACCCAAACACCGTCTTCGTCGCGATCAATCGTCACGGAAAATTTCACGGCATGACTCCTCTCGGCTTGTTCTTGTGCCAGCCTAAGAACTCACGCTTCGGCTAACAACGCGAAAAAATCGTTCAACAAGCTGCCGAGCTTGGTGATGAATCTGGCTCCGTCAGCACCATTGATAACTCGGTGGTCGTAGCTGAGGGACAGCGGGAGCATCAGACGTTCGATGACGGCCCCGCCGTGGAGTTTCAGTTCGGTGCGGCCACGGCTCAGGCCGAGGATGGCGACTTCGGGCCAGTTGACGATCGGCGTGAACGCCGTGCCGCCGATGCCGCCGAGGTTCGTGATCGTGAATGTCGCGCCGGCCATCTCGTCCGGCTTGAGCTTCTTCTCGCGAGCACGCGCGGCGAGGTCGGCGAGGTCAGCCGCGATTTGAACAATGCTCTTCTGGTCCACGTTCTTGACGACCGGAACCAACAAGCCGTTCGGCGTGTCGACCGCACAGCCGATGTTGTAGTACTGCTTCAGGATCAACTCGCCCTTGGCGGCATCGAGGCTCGCGTTGACGTGCGGGAACGCTTTGAGCGCGGGGATCAGTGCCTTCATGACGATGGCGGTCATCGTCACCTTTGGGCCATTCTTTCCGAGCGACTCACCGAAGCGTTTGCGGGCTTCTTCGAGATCGGTGATGTCGATGAGATCGTGCTGCGTAACGTGCGGAATCGTCTGCCACGCCATACTTAAATTCGTGGCCGAGACCTTCGCGATCTTGCCTTGAGCTTTTCGCTCGACCGGTCCGAACTGGCTGAAGTCGGGAAGTGGCGGAGTCGTAATCGCGCCGCCAGTCGGCGCGGAGGCTCGGCCTTCGAGGATGTTTTTGACGTAGTTCTGCACGTCTTCTTGCGTGATTCGTCCGCCAGGGCCGGTGCGGGTGACCTGATGAAGATCGACGCCAAGATCGCGTGCGAGTCGCCGCGTCGCGGGACCAGCGGGAGCGGGTGGGCGGGTATCGTTCGTAGTCCCGCCTTTAGGCGGAACGTCTGGCCTCGGACTTGGTGCCGCAACTGGTTGAGTGACGGGAACTGGCGTCGTTGCCCTCGCAGGCGCGGCCGGCGTTGCTGGCGCAGCGGTTCCGCCTGAAGGCGGGACTACGGAACTGCCGGCTTCAATGCTCAGCAGCGGCGTGCCGATCGCGACCGTTTGGCCGGCGGAGACGTGGACCTTTGCAACGGTGCCCGCGTGCGGGCATTCGAGTTCGACGACTGCCTTCTCCGTTTCGAGATCCATGACCGCCTGGCCGGCGGTGATGACGTCACCCGGTTTAACTTTGATCTCGGCGATATCGACGGTCTTCACACCGTCGGAGACTTCGGGCAGTTTGAATTCGATGGCCATTGGAGGGTTCGCGGGTGCTTGAGCCGTAGGGTGGGGCGAGGTACGAGACCCACCGGTTCCCAACTTGGTGGGTCTCGTACCTCGACCCACCCTACATTGTCATGCCTTGAGCGGTTCGACCTTTTCCGGGTCGATGCCCAAATCCTTGAGAGCCTTGGGCAGTTTTTTCTTATCGAACTGGCCTTGTTGCGCGAGTGCGACGAGCGTGGTGTAGGCGACGCATTCGGCGTCGATCTCGAAGTGGCGACGGAGTTCTTCGCGCGTTTCGCTACGGCCGAAGCCGTCGGTGCCGAGGACGTGGTACGGGCCGGGAACCCAACTGCGGATCTGATCGGGGACCAGTCGCACGTTGTCGCTCGATGCGATGAACGGGCCGGTGATGCCTTCGAGCGTCTCTTCAAGAAAACTCTTCTTAGGTTTGTCGGTCGGATGCAGACGGTTCCAGCGCACGATCATTGAGGCGTCGCGGCAGAGTTCGGAGTAGCTGGTCACGCTCCAGACGTCGGTGCCGATGCCGTATTGCTCGGACAGAATGTGCTGAGCACGCAGCACCTCGTTGAGGATCGGGCCGCTGCCGAAAAGTTGCGGGCGGTCTTTTTGGCCCTTGCCGCTCTTCGTGCTCTGGAAGCGATACATGCCACGCACGACGCCCTCGGCCACACCTTCCGGCATCGCGGGCATCTTGTAGTCTTCGTTGTAGACACTGAGGTAATAGAAGATTTCCTCGTGCTCAACGTACATCCGGCGCATGCCGTCTTGGACGATGATCGCCAGTTCGTAGGCGTAGGCCGGGTCATACGCTTTGAGGTTCGGAACGCTGGTCGCGAAGAGTTGGCTGTGTCCGTCTTCGTGTTGCAGGCCCTCGCCATTAAGCGTCGTGCGGCCGGACGTGCCGCCCACGAGAAAGCCCTTGGTGCGTGAATCGCCGGCGAGCCAGATCTGATCGCCGACTCGCTGGAAGCCGA
>SXKJ01000295.1 GCA_005778115.1 Planctomyces sp.
GACGTCGAGGCGGCCGCCGCGTGAAAGATAGATGATCGTTCCACGGCCCAAATTTTTTGCGGCCGCGGGGGGACTTTTTCGCCGCGCTCCCTCTATTAAAAAATTGAGTCGACAGCGCGCCGCGGAAAAAGCCCCCCGCCGCCAATCCCCAGGCCTGCGGCCTGATTCTCAGGAACCTGTTCCGTGTCAATCCATCAGTCCCACTCTTAACCCAGCGCACGCAATCCTTGGGCAGGTCCAGAGCCCGCAAGTTTCTCCAGAGATTGCCCTAACTCGCGAGCGTTCTGTGGGCTAAGACTTTTTGTTTGGCAACGATTTCATGCAGCTTCTCTATCTGGCATGAATATGCACTTCACCTTCGTCGCGAGCCACTCGTTCAAAATCGGAATCCCGCAATTGAAGCCCGTACGGTCGCGCTGCTGTCAGTCAAATGGTTCCACGGACCAGAGAGATGATGGCGAGTCAGCGACGGAGTTTTCCGTAACGGCGGGCAGCGGCTTTGAGGGCTGGGTTGGGCTTCGCGTCAGCGTCGTCGAGTGCCTTCACGAATCGGTTTCGATCTCGATTCGACAGACGAGTGATCTGGACATCCTTGAGTATTCGTCGAGCTTCTCGAATGACGGTCGCGATCGCGAACTCCGTGACTGTCTGGCCCAAAACCGTGGCGGCGTCCTCAATGATCTGTTTGAGTTCGCGAGGAAGTCGGACATTGATCCGTGCATCATTCCGGGTGATGGTCATGAAGTCGGCCCTCCCTGCTTGGAGTGCTTGTATGGCGAATAGGCCCAATGCCGTGGGCTTTCAGAATGTTGCCGACTGTCTGATCGCTGATGTCATGACCGACGTTGGCTAACGCTCCTTGAATCCGGTCGTAGCCCCACGTCGGATTCTCGCGAGCGAACTTGAGCACGAGATCGACAACGTCTTGCGAGACAGTCGGTCGTCCCGGCGACGGCTTCCGCCGATCCGAGTAATCCCATTTGCGAGCCACGAGCCTCCGATGCCATCGCAGGAGGGTTTCCGGTGTGACGATCCCTGCCAGATCACGCAGGCGGCGAAGCCCGAGGACCTTCCCTTTAACGGCCAATCGACGTCGCTGATCGTCGTTGAGCAGAATCCGTTTCTTGCCGACGACCTCCCTCAGAATCTGATTCTCGGTCCGCAGATATTCGATCGCTTGTTGTTGACTGCGGTTGATCCATCCCGCGACTCCGATCAACAAGAGCTGCCACGGATGTAGGACAGAATCCATCGTGACGCTTTCTTCGAAAGGCGAAATCGGGTTAGCCAAACATCCACGGCTCCGTCCCCAATCGCTCCTCCCAATTCGGCCGCCTTGAGCCAGACCGCGGCCGAGATTCTCACCCGGTCAGCAGTTCCAATGCAAATCGCGGCAGAGTTTTCCGCGACGGCCGATTATTTTGACCACACGGGCACCCCCAGAACTCGTCGCGGTGTCCGAAGCGATCCGGGAATTCTTGTCCGCGCCTGCTGCTGCGATTGGTGACGGACGCCCATTCACACAGACTTGGCGGGCGGCCGGCCCTTGGATTGAACCGCCGGAGTCGTGGAGCACAGTTGGTTGATTGCCGCCCGCACGAAGTCTGGAAGTTGTTCCCAACAGCGGACAAGATGTTGCAAATCTTCGGGCCACGAAAGGCAGCAACCATTAGTGCAACCAGAAAACTCACCGCATTGCAATTGTCGATCCACGCCTATGTTGCAATCATTGCACACCGGTCTTGAAAGTCGGCAAATGACCAGCAGCGTGGGAGCCAACATGTTCGACACGCGACGTGGCCATGATCCCAACCACGTTGACCGGCACCAATGGTCGCGACATGCTCTTGGGTGACCAAGACCCAATATGTGTACCGCACGACGGCCAACAATTTGGCGTGGACGATTCGGTAACGACGTGATCAATTCGTCGATCGCATGGCCCAATACCTTCCCCGGTTTCACGAGCCGTGACCGCTCATCTGGCTTGGTGTGAATCTGACCGGGGACTCGCGCCCGCAGGACCTAGTTCTCGGCCTTCACGAATCCGACGTACCGCGCCAGTTCATGGCTGCAAGTTGACACGATGAGCGACGGCAGTGGGTGGAAGATTTCGGCGGCGATGCTATTTTCGTAACTCGTTACTGTGGTGAAGTCTGACACATTCGTTGGACAGTGCTATGTGGTCTGGTACGGCGATTCAGTCGGCGGATTTTATCGTCCATGTGAATGCTGTTCGCAGTCGGAAGGTGACGCCAACAAGTCCCCGTTCGGGCGAGCGCAAAGTCATCGACAAACTCACGCAATGCACCGGCGATGGCTTGCGTCGGCGGCATCAGTCTTGGTACAGAATCGAGTCGATTCTGGTCAATTCTGGAGAGAATTGAGACGAAATCCGTGGCCCTGTCGGTTTGGGCCGTCTTCTGTAAATGCCTGCCATGCTTGTGCTTGCAGTCCCTTGTTTCGCATAGCCGTGTGATGAAAGCATTGGCCTACGGAACCGAAGGGACTGCATCACAATCCAGACGGGCTTCGCGGCGAACGGCGTGTCCTTCCAGCTCCGCAGCTTGCGTTCGTGAACATGCACCCGGCGGCTGCGACACGCTCGGCAACACAACGACTGGGGTTGTTGACGTTGTCTCAGAATTCTTACGAATTCTGCTACGACACTTTGTCAGCCGACTCGCGGGATGCGTGCGTCATTCAGGCTAGCGACCGAATGCCAGCGTGAGTCCGTCAGCGTGCCTCGTTCGACGGCGCACTGTTCGTGGCGAGAACGTAGTCCGGTACGAACCAGCGCTGGCGGATTGCGGTCAGCGTGGCCACGACCAGCAAGCCCAGGCCAATCAGGCTGGGGGCGAGGCACGTCCACCAAATCAATCCCAAGCTGGCCCACGCGAGGTATGGGTGCCGAGCCAACCACTCGCCCGTTTGCCATCGCAGCCAGGATCGGAACAGGGGAATCACCACAACGGCGGCCAGCAAGGCGATCATCCAGGTCAGCCAGCGGCGGTCCAAGACGATGACGGCCAGCCGCGCGGATTGGTCGAGTTCGGCCAGCGCGGACCAGGAGTTGGGGACGTTTCGCCAAGCGTCGCTGGTCCACAATTCCGGTGCCGGAAGCGGAGCGGACGCGGGCAACGTGGGAGCCAAGCGGGAACGGATCGCCGCCGCTTCGGCCAACACGGATTGCAATCGACCCTGCGCCGATTCATTGCCGACTTGTGCCAGGGATGGCTGTTTCTCGATGGCTTGGCGTGCTTCGGCGAGATCGGTCTCAGCCAATTCCCACAAGCGGCGCAGCGAGCCGTTCAATTCTGCGGGAGACGACGGCATTGCACGGAAGATTTGATCGGCACGCGCGAGACGCGCATCCCAATCCTGCACGCGTCGCGCGCCGCGTGTGGAGGAGAGATCGCTGTAGCCGGAAGAGATCAATGTCAGGTCATGACGGGGCGGACCCAGCGACGTCTCGGCCGGCATGGGTAACTGGGCATCTCGGCGAGTGACGATGCGATCGAGTTGCGCCGCCTCGACCCGCCAGAAGACCGACATCCAAACGAGCGACTCATTCGGCAAGTCGTCGAGTCGTAGTCGGTGACTCGCTTCAACCTCAGGTGGCAATTCGCGTGAGCGGTCTCCCACGAAGGCCGCGACCCAGCGGATGTTGTTGGGGCGATCTAACGAGAATTCGCGCAGTCCCTGCGGTTGCAGCAAAAGCCAGGTGCGGCCTTGAGTGATCGCTCCGTCGGCGACCCAAACAGTGGTCTCCATCCACAGCAGTTTTGGCGATGGCAACTCGGCTGCTTGTGCAGGCTGCGTCAGTTCCAAGGCGGCCGTATTGGGCAGGCTCAACCATTTCGTGTCCGCCTCGGTCGGCGTCTGCGGCAACTTGTCCGGGAGCGTCGTCGCGTCGTCGAGGGGGCGAGCCTCGGCGACTGTGGAGGCCGGCAGCCAGGACACCAGTTCGTTAGAGACCAACCAATGCTGCGTCCGTTCGGCGACATCGAGCGAGAGCGGCGGCGCGACTCGCAACGGCGGTGATGGCACCGCGGAAGACACGGCGGGCTGAGATTCAAACAGCACCTCGCGCGGTCCCTCGATATCGGGCAAGGACTGCACGGTCAGTTCGATGCCGTCCGGCAATGGGCGGCGAGCCAGCTCTTTGAGCGACGGCGAGAGCTTCAACGATCCGTTGGTGGCCCACGCTGTTGGCCAAAAGAGGCGTGCGGTGATTTGGCCTTCGTCCAGAAATCGCTCGACATGACGCCACGACCACGATTCTTCGTTCTGCGAAACCTGCGTCCAACCGGCCGCATGACCGGCGGGCTGATGTGGCGTGAGCCGCACGTCCAGCGAGATTCCTTTGGGGTCCGCGCGAAACTTGCCTAGAGACAACTCGGTTTGATCCGGGACCGGGCCGCCGGGGTCGGCCGGCGACAACGATTGCTGTTTGTCGTCGAACAGTTCGACTTGCCAACTGGGGTCGTGTGTCACTCGCAGTGAGAACTCCGCCAACTCCGAGTCCGCGAACCAACGAGTGGGGATCGACAGCCGACCGTCGGGTGGCACGGCATCGCGACCTTGCAGCACGACGTTCTGAATCCCCGTGGTCGAATCGCGCAGAAACAGCGACAACTTTTGATCGTGTTGCGACCAGCTCACGAGTCGCTCGGCTTCGTCTTCCGTGATGGAAACATCGTCGGCTCGGAAGTGCGGTGCCACCGTTACCTCATGTTGAAACGCCGGCGATCCGGCGGTCGCGACTTCGGCATACAGCGCCCACTCGAACGCCTGGCGGCCGATCTTCAGCAACAATTCTTGGCGCACCTTGCGTTGCGGCGCGAGTGCCGTGACGGCGAACTCCAATTCCGCCGGTGCGAGCAATTGCAAAGTCACTTGCGGTTGCCGAGCCAAGGCTGCCGTGCCCCAACCTTTAACAAACGCGGCTTCACTAAGGGACGCGATCCGATCCACATCGACGGGTGGCGGAGACACTTTGAATCCCGGCAGCGAGGCGACTCCCAGCGCGAGCTTTTTCGTGCCAGCCACCGCACCCTCAGCGTCAATCGTCCAGGGTTTCCAGCGTGGATGCTCGGCGGTTCCCATTGGAGGTTGCAGACCGGTCACATCCACGACGAACTCGCCGGACTGCGGTTCTCTGAACTCCAGAATCAATCGCTGCCGTCCATCCGCCTGCGGTTCCAGCGACCATTGCAGCAGGTGGTCCGAGGTGACATCGCCATCGCGGAGCAGCGTCCCACGTGGCAATAACCAGGTGACGTCCTGAAGTTCGCCCGACGAAACCGTATATCGAACGTGATACCGCTGGCGCAAGGCGGTGGGAGTCAATTCCGCGAAGCACGACACGTCCGCCTTCACCTCTGCGATGACGCGCGGCGGGGTCGTGCCGGGACGCAGCAACTCCAACGACCAATCGCTCCGCTTACCGAGCTGCGCCGTCCAGGCGCCGGCCGCTGAGTTGCCTTGTGATTCCCCCCGACGATTCGGCGATTCCAACTCCGCGCCCGCCACGGATTTCACCACGATGTGGCTCGCCAGAACCTTCGGCGCATCGAGCTTCAATCGCTGCGGGTTGTCTTCCGTCTTGATCGGCGGCAACAACGAGAACACGACACGATGTGTCCGCGATAAGACCGGCGAGCGGGGTGGCGTCAGTCCCCCGGTTTGTTCAACCTCAACCGGGGGGCTGACGCCGCCCCGCTCGCCTGTTTCTGGAAGGGCCGGCAACTCCAGCAGCAGCGCGTCGCGAGTCTCGTTGACCAACACCGGACGCGATTGACCATCCACCGTGCAGGCCGTTGTTGGTACCGTCGCGAATGGGAAGCGGAGCGTCAGTGGTTCGCGCGGATGCAGCCGATGCACCAGGAATTCCGCGCGCACGGACGAGTCATTCCAATCCACTTCGTATCGCGCTGATTCGATCAGACTCAAAGGCTCGACTTGTTCGGCTCGCCGTTCGCGCCAGAGTTGCAACAACGATTTGGGGACGAAGGCCAGCGGCAGCTTGTCCGACGGGCGGACTTGGTCATTCTTCGCGGCGTTCGGGTTGTCGACGGGAATCAAGATATCAAACAGTTCGCCCTGCGGCGCGGCCGCGTTTCGGATTACCGGTGGATCGTCGGCTCCGAATGCCGACGAGAGGATCAGGGCCGACACGAGCAGTGTGCTGACCACTCGTTGAAATGCGACTGTTGTCTCGAACGCGCCCCGCCCGGCGGCGGCATGCTGATTCGCATAGCTCATCACCATTCGCTGCGGAATCAACACCGCGATCATGGCACCGACAAAGCAGCCTCCCAGCGCTTCCGCATACACCGGAGCCGAGAGCACCACACCGACTCCGCACAGTCCCAACCAGAAGGCCGCGATATGCACGCGCGGCGTCGCTCGACGCACACGTAAAAGGCAGCCGACCGACACGCTCAACAACATTCCGATCCACGCCAGCACTCGGACTTGATTGCCGCTCCAAGTCAGCCAGGTAATTTCAGTCGGCGACGTGGCGGCGACCGCTTCGCGCACACGCCATCCCGGTGGAGCAAACAACGTGTCCGTCGTGTTCTCTTCCACCTTCTGGTCGCGCGGCATCCAGAGTTCCGCCCACGATCGCTGTGAAAATGGACTGAACCACTGCGACGAGTCATCCCGTCCGAGCGGCCCGAACAGCCGCCGCGACCACGGAGTCGGTTCGAGCGGTTGCAGCAAACGCAGGCCACTCGGCTCTTCCGTCAGCCGCGCGTCGGGCGGGAAGGCGAACAGCCAGCGAAAGCCCAAGATGGGAGCGTCGACTCGCGGCACCGAAAGCGTCTGCCGATTCCGCAGGAAGTCGCGATCCGAGGGGACACGGTACTGGATCTCCAACGTCTGCAAGCCCCCTTGCGGAATGGCCGGCAAACGAAAATGCCGATCGTTCCGCTCCGTTTCCGTGCGAACGCCGTTCATCCGCACCGAGACCAATTCGGCCGGAGCCGGCAATTCAAACTCCAACCGGCCGACCCGCGCGACTTGCGCGGCACGCAGCGAAAAGACATGCGCGTCGTCGCCATCTCCTCCTGGAAAAATCAGCGAGCGCAATTCGGCGGATGTCCAAATCAATTGCTCGGTCGCGGCCTCGTGAAACGCGGCATCGGTGGCGATCGCCACATCATTCACGGCTGCTGGTCGTGCTGCGGTCGGATCGTTCGGCTTGGCCAGCGCGTTCACAGGGGCCGCGACATCGGGAACGAACGATGCCGTCGGACGCAGGGGGGCGTCGATTTGCGTTTCGCGGCTCAGCAACGTCGTCGAGGTCCAACGGGGGGCGTCTTCTTTCCACAGTTCAAAGTCCAGCCACGGACTCCCCAGCCGCTTGCTCGCAGTCGCCGCCGAGACCGCCTCCGCATCCGATCCGTCCCAACGCCAGCCCATCGGCGATTGCACGATCAACAACTGCTCGGAGTGCCGGCAGTCGAGCGGCGTTGGCAACTCGAATGTGTCCCGTTCCGCCGCCAGTCCGCGCGGACGGCGAGCCACCACATGCACGCGATGCGTGGCTTGTCCTTGCAGCGGCGTGGCGAAATCGATCACCAGCGTCTGTTCGCCGGAGGCATCCTTGACGACATCCCAGTGCCGCACCTCCGAGTCGGCCGATTCCGGCAGAGAGAGCACATCGAGAACTTCCCAACCGAGAGGAACTCGGCAGCGCGCGGCGAACGCCACGCCGGAGTTCGATTGCCACAACCATTCGCTTGTCAAACGCCAGGTCGTCTCGCGTGCCGTGAGTCGTTGCAAACCGTGAGACGTCAGCCGAGCTTCAGGAATCGACACGTCCAGGCCCAACGAGGCGTCCGCCAGAAATTGCGTGAATGAGAGTCGTCGCGAGGTCGGTGAGGTCGCGTTGACTTCGGCCAGACGTAAGCCGAGCGGACGCCAACCGCGCCAAACCAGCGGCATCTCCACCGTCACGTTCCAGCGCCCGCTCGTGAACCAGCCGTTGGCCAGCGAGATTCGCGGCAGCGAGAACGCCGGTGTCCACTTCGCGCTCGCGCCTCCAAGCAATTGCAAAGCACGCACTCGTCCGGTTTGCGGTTCCGGCAGCGCGACTTCCACCTGCCGAGGCTGCCCCGGCACACGCGCGAGTTCACGCCAATTCAAGCGCGAGTCCCCCGCGAATCCAATCGTGTAAATCGACAAGTCGTCCGGCACCGTGAATGTCAGCGTGGATTTGGGCGTGTGAAAAATCTCCGCGTTGATTTCGCATTGGACTTCGACCTCCGCCTCGCGCAGCACATACGACGAGGTCTGCTCGTAAACCACGACCGGCTCCGTCGGCGCGGCCACTGGCGTATCGACGACCAGCACCTCGCAGCGCGACTGACTACCAAGATGCACCTGCCACAACCGCCAGCCTTCCTCGCCGCCGGTTAATGGTCCGCGGAGCGTCCCCGTCGAACACTTCAACGAATACTTCGCCGGCACGCGCAGCTTCAGCTCAGAGACGGTCGCGGTCGCGAGACGCAGGTCGAACTGCCAGGTCCGCTGCAGCCGCCGTCCTTGTCGCGAGAAGCGGCCTTCCAATCGCCGCTCTGCCGCATCGACCAGCAGCAGCGCCTCGCCAGTTGGAGCCGTTCCCCACACTGCGTCCCCATCCGCCCACTTCAATTCCGAGATCGGCAGATCCAAGGGTTCCAGAGACATCAACCGCGATTGCTTCTCGGTTCCGCGCACCTCGGCCGACCAACGGCCGTCCGTCAAGGCGCCGCGCGCTGGATCGAATGTGGCCGTCAACGACTGCCATTCGATATGGACTCCGCGCCGAGCCGGGCGAGCCGGCTGATTCAAGTCGCGCAGTTCGAGGTATTCTTCAAACGGGATCGGCTGCCGGTCAGTCTCTTTGGGCCACAGCGCTGGAGTTTCGACCGGCACGAAGATGTGTCGGATGCGCGGCGGAGGTTTGTCCTCGGTGTGCGCGGTTGAGGAGAGCGCGATCAGGAGTAGGGCAGCGATTGCAAATTGCAAATTGCAAATTGCGAATTGCGAATTGGATGGGGGCAAATTGGAAGGCGGCAACGGGTTTGTTCGTGCTGGCCTCTCAATTTGCAATTTGCAATTTGCAGTTTGCAACTTGCAATCCCCCTTCACGATCGTCCTCCTGATCCGGACGCCGACGTCGGCTCGCTCTGCAAAATCACCTGCGGAGGCGCGGTCGAGGTGTCGGCAACCATTCCCAGTCCGGCCAGCCGCACGCCGGAACCGGACGCTGCGTAGAAGTCGCTCGGCGACGTGAGCGTGACGATCGGTGTCTGTGATTCACGACGGCCGACGCGGTCGATGATCGCCGCGACGACGGCCATCGCCGCACCCAGGATCGCCGGCTGCAGCAACACTTTCACCGGCTCAGAAAACCACAGCGCGGTGAGCGACATCAGGAAGCCCACCACTAAAAATGTCAGCACATGCCGCGTCGCAGGCATACGAATCAAGACGAAGCCCATCAGTAACGCCAGGCCCGCGCCGCAACCCACAACCGCCGAACGGCTCATCGTCCAAAACACCAGCGGCTGTGGCGGACCGAAGCAACTCAACGGGTACACGCTGCCGGAGTCGCCGGCGGAGAGTGAACTCAGAGAGGCGCCTTCATTCCGATTGGCGGCGGCTTCCTGAAGCACCCGCTCGATCCGGTCGTAGCCAAAATTCGGCTGGCGAGTCCACAACAAGAACGACCGCTGCCAATGAAACTGAGAGGCGTAATCGCGCGGAGTCGTCAGGAGATGCTGGTCCGACGGCAAGGCCACCTGCCAGATCGTTTGCGCGATCCACACGGTGCTCGCAAATTTGGGAGTCACCAATTCGTGGCGATTGCTCCAGGCAAAATTCGTCGGCTGCTTGGAAACGTAATCCCACCAGAGCGTCGTCTTCGGTTTGACTTTTTCTTCCGCAGCCGCGCGAGTCACTGTTTTCAAGGCGATCGGCTGGCGCAAACGGACCTCGGTCTCACCCAACGAATCGGGACGACCGATCGGTTCGACCTTCACTTCGACTCCGTTCCACCAGACCTGAAATTTTTGCGAGGCAATCTCGGCCGGCAGCGTCAACGTGATTTCGCGCACATCGCGATCGAGCTCCAACAATGCTTGCGAGTGCGCGCGGCCCTCGCCGACGGCCGTGCGAATCAACGCGCGATGCACAGTAAAATCCTGCAAGACCGAATCACTCGCCGAAGCGACCTTAATTGCGATCGAGTTCTTCGCGCCGTTGGCTTTCCAGACCGAAGTCTTGTCGGTGCCGAGTTCCGGCTTCCAGGCGGGATCGTCGAGCGTTGCGGTCCACTTCTCTCCGGTCTTCCATTGGACGCGAGTGGCAGACAGTTCCTCATCGGACGATTGCAGCACAGGAATCATGGCCAGTGCGGTCTCGTCGCTCATGTCCGAGATTCGCTCCTGTTCGAATTCCGCATGGATTTCAAACTTGCCGACCTGCGGCGGATCGAGCGGCAGGCGGCATTGCCGCGTTTGATCGATCTCCAACGCCGTGAACACCGGCGGCGGCAGCGGCTTCGATTGTCCGGATGAATCGCGCAGCGTGAACCGCACGCGATCCAAGATCGCGCGTGGCACCATCAGCCGCACCTGCGTCAGCGGTTCGAACGCCACCTCGTAACTGAGACGCTGCTTCACCGTCACGCTGCGAGCTTCCAGCGTCAGCTCACTCAACGACTCGGTATGGATCGACTGCTGCTGCACTTTCGCCTTCGCGGTGAATGCCGGGGATTCCCTCTCCCAACGCCACGCTGTGACGGTGCGCGTGGAATCCAAATTGTCGAGCACTTCCTCATCCGGCGTCGTTGGCCGCGCGAGATCCTCGTCCTTTGGCGTCCATTCGACTTCCAGATTGCTGCTGGGAGCGACAATGATCTTCGAGGCTTTCTGGCCACTGTCTTCGACGTACGGTAGCGAGAGATCAAAGGCGGAACCGTCCGTTGGGATCTTTCGCTGAGTGGTCAACCGGATTTCAAAATCGCGATCGCCGCGCGTCTTGCGATCGACCAGACGGACACGCAATTGCGGTCCCTTCGGTGTCTCTTCAACGGTGATTTGCTCGACGACCTCAGGCGTTTCATTCGAGATCGCTTCCCAGTCTTCCGCTTTGAACCCCGGCCAGGGCAACACCAAATCGAGCAGCGATCCGCGAAACACACGCACGTTGAGCGTCGTTTCCAATTCGGCCCGATTCTTGGGATTGGTCGCCAGTCGCACCAGATGCGATTGTTCCGCCGAGAAGTACGGATCGATCTTTTGAACATCGAGCACCAGACGGAACGGTTGCTTCAAGAAACGATAGACCGTCGTGTTCCCGTTGCCGTTGGAGGGTGGATGAAAGCCCGGTACGTCTCGCAAAGCGGCCAGTGTGTCTCGATCCACAAAGCGGTCTTCGCCATCACGCTTGCGAAGATTGACTCCCTCCCAAGCGATGACCGCGACATGTCCTTTCTGTTGCCGAGCATCTTCCACCTCAAAGCCTTCGATGGCTGGCAACCGCGCGGTGTCGGCAGCGACTTTTGCCGACAAGACCCACTTCAATTCGACTGGTCCAGACATAGGTCCGGTCAAAGTCACGAGAACTCGTGCTGGCGAACCCGCGATGGGGGCGAACTCTTTCACGTCTTTGCCGGCGACATCGAGCAACTCGAACTCGGCAGGCAACCGCACGGTGATCTTGTCGAAAGTCCCTTGGATCGAACGCACCTGCTGAGTGGCTTCCAGCACGAACGATTCCGCACGCAAGTCGGCAGCGATGAACGTCAGAGCCTGCAGTTCAGGCTTCAATTCCGAAACATCGCTGACAGGTTGCCAACTGAGATCGAGCAAACTCCCCGGTGGCCCTGCCGCTTGAATCTCCGTGCGACCGTTCTCCAGCGATTTCGTTTTCACGTTACCGCGTTCGAGCCCCTTCGCGGCGACTTTTGGCAGCGGCACGATCAATTTGATGGAGCTGACCGGCGTCTCTGGCAATCGCAGCATCAATCTCCGCGCGGTTCCTTGCGGCCGCAGCCGCACGGCGAGTGTCATCTTTAATTCATGAAGTCCTTTGCCACGCAGCCAGCAGCGATAACCCAACTCAGGGTCAAACTTGTGGAACTCCACTTCGCCGGGACCGACATGCTCGACCTTCTTCAGCAGCGTCGCCTCGTGGAGTCCCAACGGCACGAGCACGTCGCCGTCGTCCCGATTGACCGAGATCGCCAGAGTCGCGTTAAGGGTGATGGAGTCTTCGTTCGTCTCAGCCGTCCCCTCGAACGATACGCTGCTGACGCTGACGGCCGGAGCCGGCTGGCTGTTGTTCGCCTCTTGCGACTTCATCCACTGCTCAAACTTTTCCAGCGTTCTCCAATGCGGCAGCAAAAGAATCTGCCCGTCCCTGCCCAGCACCTCGAAGACGTCATCCATTCCGGCCTTCAAGCCTTTTGCGGGTGTCGTCGGCGGCTTTGATGCGGGTGATTCGCTGGCCTTGTCACCGGCCGGTGGATTGTTCGGGGGCTGAGCAAATCCTGTTGAGGCCACGACCAACACGCTCAGCGCAATCGCCATCAGGCGCAGGTTTCCGCGAACATATTGTGCGATCCGACCGAGCATCGTTGGGCTCACTCCGCACGCAATATACTTCGCAACCGGAAGGCTCGACAGGAGCTTCCGGTTCCTCTGCGGCTTTCGCACCTTGCACCATCCGCGCGATCACAACAACTGTTGCAAGGCATCGTGAATTGGCGAGCCGTTGCTGCTGAGCAAGTCAGGGATTTCGATGTCGATCGGCTCCCCCTTCATGCGCGTGACTCGGCCGCCTGCCTCTTGAACCAGCAAGATGCCGGCGGCCATGTCCCACGGTTTCAAGCTGCCGGACCAAAACGCATCCATCCGACCGGCCGCGACATACGCCAGATTGAGCGCCGCCGATCCAGTCCGCTGCACGGTCTGCACATGCGGCATCACGTTGAGCAACTGCTTGACGGCGTAATGTTCTGGCCGACATGCGACCGGCAAACTCGCCACGACCATCGCGTCCTGCAAATCCGTCACGAGCGTCGGCCGGATCGGCTGCCCATTGACGAACGCTCCGCGGCCTTTGACCGCCGTGAACAACTCGTCGCGGTTCGGATCGTAGGTCACGGCGATCATCAACTCTTTGCCGTACTCCGCCGCGATGTTGACCGCGTAATACGGAAAGCCATGCACGTAGTTCGAGGTGCCATCCAACGGATCGATCACCCACCGCCACGGCGAATCGCTGTTCGTTTCCGCGAGACCCTCCTCACCGACGAAATTCTGTGTCGGAAAGCGTCGATGAATCCGCGCGTGAATCGCGTGTTGCGAAGCGAAGTCCGCCTCGGTCACGAGATTGGCGCGGCTCTTTTCCGTGATGGTGAATCGCCCGGCCCAATCCTTGAGGATCGCTCCCCCTTCACGAGCCGCGTCGATCGCGACTTGCAGCATTTCATCAGGGCTGACATCCGAGTCTGGCCACAAAGTTGTCATTGGAAATTCCTTGAAAAGATTCGACTCCGTTCGGGACTCGAATCTTGGTGAGCGAACGACGGCAACGCAATCGGGCCAGTTTCAAAACTGGTAGGTCAGGCTTTCTAGCCTGACTCGGATTGGCAAAACCACGTCGATTGTTGATCGGGGCAGCCTGGAAAGGCTGACCTACTTCGGTGTTGAAACAACTTCTAGCGAACGGCGACTTCGAGCCGCTGTCGAGCGACATCGGCCCACGGGCCGCGTTGGTCCTGGGCTAAATACGCTTGCCAATGTGGGATCGCTTCGGCGGTCCGATTCAGCCGATGCAGCAATTCGGCTTTGTGGAAGTGTGCGTCCGGGTAATCGGCATGAGATTGCAGCGCGATGTCGAATGCCTCCAACGCAGATTGCGTCTGTCCCAATTCGTCGGCGACACAACCAAGCTGCGTCCAGGCTTCGAGGTATTGCTGATCCAACTCGATGGCGATGTGAAATCGCTCGAACGCGCCGGTCAAGTTTCCGGTGCGATACAACGCTTCGGCGAGATGCAGATGCGCTTCGGGATTGGATGGATCGGACATCAGCCCACAGCGAAACGCTTCCACGGCATCCGTGAGTCGAGCTTCTTCGAGAAGATGGCTGCCACGTTCAAGCCATTCCGCCGCCGTATTTAGTTGAGCGACAGACGGAACGACAGAATCAGAGAGCGACAGAATCGTTTTGCCTGGCGACGAGGACTCTTCGGCGGTGTCGCCAAAAAAATCAAACAGCCGCTGTTGCGAGATCGGTTCGATCAACCCCGCCTCATCACGAATGACAATGTGATGATCGCGAGCCAGCAGCGTCAGTTGCGCGAGCGAGTGCTCGGTGCCCGGCAGCATCGCCTGCAAACGGCTCAAACTGCCTTCGAGTTCGTGCTGCGAGACGCCGGCCTGCAGCAACTCGGACAGGCGGCGCACGCAGGCGGCTTCTTGAAAATCGAAGTACGGCAGTCGGTAGACTTTCTTAACCGGCTTGATCAGGCCGATCCGCTGCCAATGGCGAATCAATCCGACCGAAACCTCCAGCGACTGACTGAGCATCGCTGGGGTCAGCAACCGATGCAGGTCGCGGCGTCGCTCTTCGAGTCCCAGCAGGTGCAGCCATTCGGACTCCGGCAACACCTTGATGTCGAGACCTTGTTGCCGCCATTCGGTGACTTCACGCAGCTTGACCGAGGGTGTTCCATCCCGCTCCAACGGCCAGCCCTCTTCACCGACGACCAGCATCGTCGTCTGCTTGCTGACGCTGTGCGTGGTCGCCGCACCGTGTTGCTCCGCCAAGTCCATCGCCTGCCGATGCGTCATCGACGCGAGCGTGCCGGTAAAGCTCAACCGTTCGCCTTGCAAACAAGGCGAACTTGGAAGAGATGCGTCAGTATGGGAAGCGGTTGTGTCCACAGCAGCCATCGCCAGCATTTGTCATTCGGAGCCGTATCGCGTCGGCAGGTTATCGGACACAGGTACGGCGTGGCAAAAGACCCCGACCTCTTCGCTCAAACGCGAGCGGCAATGTATTCTGAATGCGGTCTTAGTGAGGCGATGCCAAGTCACATGCGATTTGTGTCGTTGACGAGCGAAGAAAGCGGTGGGTGAAATCGTGTGCTCCAATCAAAGAACAAAGCCCCTCGCCTTAGAGGCCGGGCAAGAATTAGTTCGTAGTTCCGCGTTTAGGCGGCATCGGCATCTGGCACCGCCTAGAGGCGGAACTACGAACTTCTTTCGCCTCGCCTCCTTAGTTTTGATCGGCCTGTGGTGCGCACTCGGTGGTTCGTCTCCCGCACAAGCCGCGGATTGGCCGACTTACCGTGGCGACGCGGAGCGGAGCGGTTACACGGCGGAATCACTTCCTGCGAAGTTGTCACACGCTTGGACGTATCGTCCGGCGCATGCACCGTTACCGGCATGGCCTCGCGATGACCGCATGATGTTTGATCGAGCCAACGAGGTGGTGGTGGCCGGCGGTCTGCTGTTCTTCGGAAGTGCGGCCGAGTGCAAGGTGGTGGCGCTCGACGCGGCGACGGGGCAAGAGAAATGGTCGTTCTTCACCGACGCACCGGTGAGGTTCGCTCCCGCCGTGTGGAAGGACCGCGTGTTTGTCGTCAGCGACGACGGTTTTCTGTACTGCTTGGCGGCGGCCGATGGTTCGCTGCGGAAGAAATGGCATGGCGGACAGGGCGATGAATTGATCCTGGGTAACGGTCGCATGATCTCGCGCTGGTCGGCGCGAGGTGGACCGGTCATCCGCGACAACATCGTCTATTTTGCGGCGGGCATCTGGCAGTCGGAGGGAGTGTCTCTGCAAGCCATCGATGCTCAGTCGGGCGAAGTACTGTGGCGCAACGACGAAGCGGGTCGCATCTACATGCCGCAGCCACACGGCGGAGCGATGGCGAACAGCGGCGTGTCAGCTCAGGGTTATCTGGTGGCGACCGCGGACAAACTGCTAGTGCCGACTGGTCGAGCCGTTCCAGCGGGCTTCGAACGCCGTGATGGAAAGTTCTTGTACTATCACTTGCAAGCGAACGGCCACACCGGCGGAACGCAGACGATTGCATCGGGCACGAGCTTCTACAACGGCGGAGTGGCCTTCAACGTGGCGACCGGTGCTTTGGAATCGAAGCTCAGCGCGGGAGCGATCGCAGCGATGCCAATCGGTCTCGTGCATGGCGGCAAGAAAGATTTGCGAGTCGTGAAGTTGGCCGAGAAGACCGCGCCCGATCGCAAGGGTGCCCCGGCCAAAACGCTGGATCATCAAGTCGTCTGGTCGCTGTCGGGCGTGGATGGCAGCGCGTCGGTGATCGCGGCGGGGGACACGATCGTCGCCGGCGGCGGCACAACGATTACGGCTGTCGATGCCAAGTCGCACAAGGTGATCTGGACGGCTCCCGTGGATGGCACGCCTCACGGACTGGCCGCCGCGAACGGCCGGCTGTATGTCAGCACGGATCGAGGCTCGATCTATTGCTTCGATGGCAGCACGCATCCCACTCCGGTCGAGATCACTCCTTCACGCGAACAGTTCACCGTGGATCAACAAGTCGCGGCGGCGGCGGACGAGATCATTCGGCGCACTGGCGTGAAGGAGGGGTTTTGTTTGGATCTCGATTGCGGTGACGGTGCTCTGGTGGTGGCATTGGCTCAAAATACGAATCTGCAAATCTATGCCTTGAGTTCGTCGGCCGAGAACGTGGCCGCGCTTCGTCGAACGCTCAGTGCTGCCGGGCTGTACGGCGTGCGAGTCACGGTCCATCAGGGTGACGCCGGCAGCGTTCGCTACGGAAAATACTTTGCAGACTTGGTGGTCTCGGCCCGGTCGCTTGTGGATGGTCCACTCGATGTGTCGGCCAAGAATCTACCGAAGGCGCAGCGTCCATCGGGCGGCATCGTTTGCACCGGACGGCTCGGTGCCATGCAACTGGTCACGCGCGGTTCGCTGGCCAGGGCGGGCAGTTGGACACATCAGTATTCGGATCTGGGCAACAGCAGTTGCTCGACCGATGAGATCGTCAAAGGGGTGTTGAGTCCGCTCTGGTTCCGCGACGTGGACCTGGAGATGCCGCAGCGGCACGGCCGAGGTCATGCTCCGCTGTTTCAGGACGGACGGATGTTTGTTGAAGGTGTTGGCGCACTACGCGCAGTCGATGCGTACAACGGCCGCAACCTCTGGGAATTCCCGCTGCCCAACATCCAGAAGGCATACAGCGCCGAACATTTGTCGGGAACGGCCGTGACCGGCAGCAATTTCTGTGTCGCGAGCGGAAGCGTTTACGTCCACGACAAACAACGCTGCTACCGCTTGGACGCCGCCACTGGTCGTAAGCTCGGAGAGTTTCCGGCGCCGCCTCAGCAAGACAAACAACCTGGCACGTGGGGCTACATCGCCAGCGATGGCAAACTGCTGTTCGGCTCGCTAGCCAATCCGAAGCATCAGGTGCGGTATGCCTATGGGCGATCCGACACCAGCGAACTCCTGGGGGAGTCCTCAACGTTCTTCGCGCTCGATGCTCAGACCGGCAAGTTACGTTGGCGGTACGATGCCGAGCATTCGATTCGTCACAACGCGATTGCGATTGGTGCGGGCCGTGTGTTCTTGATCGACCGGACGTTAGCCAGCGATGACAAGTGGGATGTCTCCGACAAGTCCGCAAAGCTGACACCCGTGACCAAAGTGAAGCACGCGCCTGGTCGGTTGATCGCGATCGATGCGGCGACCGGCAAGCAAATCTGGAAGTCTGACCGCGACGCCTTCGGCACGATGCTCGCCTTCAGCCCACAACACGATGCGCTGCTGATGGGCTTTCAGTCGACACGCTTCAAACTCCCTTCGGAAGTCGGTGGTCGATTGGCGGTCTTTCGCGGCAGCACCGGCAAACCGCTGTGGAACAAAGAAGCCAAGTATGTCACGCGGCCGCTGATCAACGACCGCACGATCTACGCTCAAGGGGGCGCGTGGAATTTGCTGACCGGCGAAGAGCAGCCCTTCACGTTGAACCGGTCCTACGGATGCGGCCAACTCGCCGGGTCGAAACACATGTTGCTGTTCCGCTCGGCGACACTGGGATATCTCGATTTGTCGCGAGGCTCTGGCGTCGAAAACGTTGGTGGCATTCGCCCTGGCTGTTGGATCAATGCGCTGCCCGTCGGCGGATTGGTGCTCGTCCCCGATGCCTCGGCTGGCTGCCAATGCAGCTACCAGAACCGCTCGTGGATGGCACTCTCTGGTAGCAACGATGACTGACGGCTGGCAAGTAGTTCTTCAATCGTAAGGTGGATCGAGTCATCGAGACCCACCGATCCAATTGTGGCTTATGGCGGGTCTCGATGACTCGACCCACCCTACATTGTTCTCGCTCGCGTCAACGACTCGCGGACCAAGTGCCCCATGTGAGGGTGCGAGGGTTCGAGGTCGATGTGCAAGCCCGCCTCACGCAACGCTTCAGAGCAAGTGGGGCCAATGGAACCGACCAGGCAGCGGCTCGTCGCCGTGAGTAACGGTTCGCGAAGTTGCAGCCGCTCGGCGATGTCCAACACGTTGCGAATCTGTTGGGCGCTGGTCCAGAGTAGCACGTCGAACTCGTTGGCGACGATCGCACGAATCGCGGCTTCCAACGGTGCGGTGTTGGTGGGTAGTTCCCAGCGATAGACCGGGACGGGCAGGACACTCATGCGTCGGTCACGCAGTGCGACATAAAGCTCTTCACTCGGCAGTCCATATTCTTGGATCGCGATGGCCACGGGTTCGGGAGTCTTTCTGCCGGTCTCAGGCCACGTCAGGCCCGCGTCGATGACATTCAGCAATTCGCGCCAAGTGTTGGGTTCCGCCGCGCGGTGATCGATCCGCACGCCCCACTCGCGCAGGACGGCGGTCGGCTTGGGCCCGCGAAGAATCACGCAGCAGCGTTGCAAGGCGTCGAAGAACGTCGCACGCGGCAGGCGTGTTTCGACCACATCCAGCAACGCTCGCGCACCGACGCCGGTCATGAAGATCACGGCATCGAGTTCTCCTGCTAGCAGGCGGTCAAGGAACTCAAACGCGGAGACGTTGTTTTCGAGCGGCACCTCACGCATCGAAGCGGCGATGGTCGCGACTCCGCCGTGGCGCTCGATCAGCGAACGCATTTCGTCCTGCTTGCGGCTTTCAAAACTGCAGACGCGCAGAGGAGGTGAGGTATTGTCGGTGACGGCGGGATTCGAGACGGATGTCATGCGCGGCAAGATACTCGGCGCACGCCAAAACCGCGATGAGAAGGTCGACTGGGAAGCGTAGGCGCTCGTCCAGAATCCCTCCGACGCGGAGAAACCCCAGCTACGCCCCCAGCCGACCCTCTCATCGCGGATCAGCGAACCTGCTTGTGATAGACCGCTACACAACCACAGCATCGGTCCGCGCGAGGGCGCTCCCTGCGGACAACTCTCCTTGGCCAGCGGTCTGTTCGGCTCGCTGCTTGGCAAACGCCGTACCGTGTTTCCGGTCGCCGCCAAACTCCCGCATTCCTCGCGAGTTGTGTGATGTGGTCAGATTTGCCATCCGCTCTCGCTGCCGACTCGCGCAGCACGCCTGACCAATGTCGAGGCGAGTCGGCGCATCACGGCGACGGCTCGTGGATCGACTGAGCGGGTTTTTCTGTCCTCCATTTTCTGATCCACCAACACCGCTTTCACAGAAAGATGTGGGAAAGAAAGAGAGCCGCCTTATTGACGATTCACACCATTCGCGGCGACAAACCAGAAACGGAATTCCCGACCCTTTGATCCACCTCGGACGAAACAACATGCAAACCCGACCGCTGGGCCGCACGGGCCTGAATCTGCCGATCCTCAGCTTTGGAGCCTCGTCGCTGGGCCAAGAATTTCGGAGCGTGAAGCTCGACGAGGCGCTCAGCAGCGTGCGTGTCGCGCTGGAGTGCGGGCTGAATTTCATCGACACGTCACCGTTCTACGGCCGCGGCATGAGCGAGGTTTTGACCGGAATCGCTCTGCGCGACGTGCCGCGAGACCAATACCTGCTCTGCACGAAGCTCGGCCGGTATGACCTGGCTCATTTTGATTTCTCGGCCAAGCGCGTGGCCGAAAGCGTGGACGTCAGCCTGCATCGGCTGGGGACCGATCATCTCGACATCTGCCTGTGCCACGACATCGAGTTCGTCGAGATGCAGCAGATTGTGGACGAGACGCTGCCGGCACTTCGCAAGCTGCAACAGGCGGGCAAGGTGCGATTCTTCGGCATCAGCGGCTATCCGATGAAGCTGTTCCGGTTCGTGCTCGATCAAACCGATCTCGACTGTGTGTTGAGCTACAACCAGTACTGCCTGCAAAACACCCGCTTCGCCGACGAGTTGGTGCCGTACCTCAAAGCCAAAGGGGTCGGCGCGATGAATGCCGGCCCCTTCGCCGCTCGGCTGCTGACGAACTCGCCGCTCCCCGCGTGGCACAAAGAACCGCTCGCCGTTCGCGAAGCCTGCCGCGCCGCCGCCGAGCACTGCTCGAAACACGGCGTGGACATCGCCCAACTCGCCGTGCAGTTTTCAATCGCGAATCCTGACATCACAACGACCGTCGCCGGCAGCGCGAACCTCAACAACATCCGCAAATGGGCCGAATGGGCCGCCATGCCGCTCGATCAGCAACTCCTAGCCGACGTGCTCAAGATTCTTGAGCCGGTCAAGAACATTGGCCACGTCGAAGGACTGCTGAAGAACAATTGAGGTAATCCTTCACGGCCCGGAGAGAAGTGAGGGAGCTGATTGGTTGGCGAAGAGTGCTTGGACGGCGGTGGTGAGGAA
>SXKJ01000296.1 GCA_005778115.1 Planctomyces sp.
CCGGTGGCGGTTCGGTAAGTGATATAGACCGCTTCATTCATCGGGTTCGCGGCATCCGGCCCCGTCGCAACCCAGGGCTTGTCGAACCCCGTACCAAGTGCTTCGAGAACTGTTGTGACAAACGTCATTCCGCCGTCACCACTGATGCCATGCAGGATGGCGACATTGCCGTTGCTCTGTGCGCGAGCCATGTAGGTCAGATGCAGGTTGCCGAAGCGATCGAAGGCTACCGCCGCGTCAAAGCGATCCGAGTTTACCGTGCTGACTCCATCCTGGGTGAAGCTCAACGGGCGGATGGTCCAAGTCGCACCGCCGTCCATTGAATTGGCGATGAACTGTGCCGACGGGTCGGAAGTTCCTCCGTTCGCGACAACCACCACGTTTTGTGTATTGGTGGGATTCACCGCGATATCCACTTCGCCCTGAGTGCTGGCCAAACGGCTGGCGTTGACGTTGGCTCCGGGAGTCAACGTGAAAGTGGGCACGTCGTTATCGGTGATCGTCCCTTGTCCCGCATCGTCAACGATCACTGCATTCACGGCGGAAGTCAGTGTGACGAAGAACCCTTCGGAGGTCTCTTGCAACGTGTCACCGAGGACCGGTACCGAGATCGTCTGTGTGATCACGCCCGGCAGGAAAGTCAGCGTTCCGCTCGTCGCCGTGAAGTCGAGGCCACTGGTCGCTGTTCCGCCGGAAGTCGCAAAATTGACCGTCACCGTCTGTTCGGAAGCGGTGGTCAGCCCCACTGTGAAGACGGCGTTCGCGCTGCCGAGGTCTCCCTCGGCAATCGTGACATCGTTGATAACCAATCCCACCGCGACGCTTTGCACCAAGTCGCTGCCATCGCCTCCATCCAGTGTGTCCAGGCCACCGCCGCCGATCACAGTGTCATTGCCACCCTGACCTAGAACGCGGTCGTCGCCCTCTCCGCCGTCCAACGAGTCCTGACCGCTACCGGCGAGAATTGTGTCGTTTGCAAAGCTCCCCAGGATCGTGTCGTTGCCGATGCCGCCGTTCAGCAAGTCACCCGCAACGTCCTGAGCATTGACCGTGACCGTGACAGTCGCCGGATTGCTTCTCGCTCCGAGAGTGTCGGCGATCGTGTAAGCAAACGAGTCCGTGCCAAAGAATCCCATGTTCGGGATGAAGCTGACGCGGCCGTCTCCCAGCGACGTTGCGATGCCGTTGATCGGCTGCTGAGTAATCTGAACCGAAGCAAAGTCCAAGCTGTCGTCGACATCGAAGTCGTTCGACACCACGTCAATCACCACGCTCCGGTTCTCCAGGGCCGTACCCGTGTCCGCGACCGACACCGGCTTCTGATTGAGCTGCACTTGATTGGGCGTGCCGGTTCCAAACAACGTGTGCGTCGTGTAGGTGACGGTGCCATTCGCCGCGAGTTGAAACGTATTTCGCAGTCCCAACGACACGTCATAGTTGGCGTCTGTGGATTGATCGCCGTTCGTGTCGTTAAAGACCTGGCCGGTCAGCGGCTGTCCGGCGAGCAGATTCGCTTCCAGAGCGGTGGCTTGCTCGATTTGAAAACGATTCGTGGTCGGAATCGTGCCACCTTTGGCCGTGATTCCCACGAAGTTTCCAGTGGCCGACAGGCCTCCCGCATCGGTCTCGACCAGGAACTCGTCACCCGCCGTCGAGACAAATCGCCCACCACCATCCGTGGTCGAGCCGTTGAATCGCAACCGGCCATCCAGGAAACGGGCCAGTTCAAATTCCAGCGAGGCCGTGCCCGTATTCGTGATCCGGTAGGTTTGAGTCAGCAGCGAACCGACAGCGTCAGTCGTCGCCACGTCAAACACCGGCTCAGCCACTTGCGTCAGCACGAAATGCAAAGGTCCGATGTCGAACGAGGAATTCGCTTCGGAGGAAGTCGCACGAATCGTCGTGAGATTGGTGGCCAGACTATCGATCGTGCTCCGGGTTCCCGTCACCGTGTTGGCGCGGAAGTAAATCTGCGAGTCAGTGGTCGTGTCACCAGCCGCTAACCCGCCGATCGGATCGTAGGGCGCCCCGGCCGACATCGTGGTCGGGAAACTGCCAATTCCAAATGCACCGGTCGAAGTCACCTGCACCATGAGACTGCCATCGCCCATGCCCGATCCAATCGTGGTGGATACCGCGCTGGTGTCAGTCCCCAGCGTGCTGTCCACCGCATCCGGCAACGGAGCGGGCATCAGGATCAACGGTGCGGGGCGCGCCGGGGCCGGAATTGGATCGTTCACCGGAGTCTCCAGAGCACTCCGGATCAAGTCGTCCCCGAGACCGCCGTCAGCAATGTCCGCCCCCGTCACACCGACCAGTGTGTCGTTACCGGAGTTTCCGACGAGTGTGTCATTGCCGGCACCGCCGACCAGCGAATCGCTCAGATCGCCGCCCAGCATGAAGTCGTTTCCATCGCCACCGCTCAGCGTGTCGAAACCGCCATCGCCATTGATCGTGTCGTTGCCCGCATCGCCCAACAGCGAGTCCTGGCCATTCTGGCCAACGACGCTGTCATCGCCGTTGCCAGCCGACACCGTATCGTTTCCATTGCCGCCCGAAATCGTGTCGTTGCCGTCACCCGCCACGACCGTATCCGCACCGTCTCCTGCCGTAATGCTGTCGTTGCCCGCATTGCCGACGATCGTGTCGTTGCCGTCGCCGCCATTCAGCACGTCGTCCGCCGCGCCGCCTGTGAGGCTGTCGTGACCATCCTCGCCAAACAGTTGACTCGCCAGATCCGGGCTGCCAATCAGTACGTCGTTGCCATCGTCGCCAAAGGCCTGAAGTGAGGTCAGATTGGAATACGTGGCCAGAGTGACGTTGCTCAGGTCAATTGTGTTCGCGTCATCGCCGCCGAAGATGTTGAGCGACACGATGCTGGCAGCTGGAATAGTTCCGATCCCAGTGAAGGGAACGTACGGACTGCCGTTATTGGACAGGCCAATCAACACGTTGCCGTTCACCGAACTGACCTGCGCACTTTCCGAAGAGTCTAACTCGATGCTCAATTCGCCCGTGGCTTCGACGAAGACGGCTGACGCCGACAGCAGAGACCGCTGTTCCAAGACCTCTGCCGGTTGCGGCGCTGGATTCAGCGGATAAGTCCGGCGAGACCGCGTGCGGCGGCCAGACATTTTGGAACTCAAATGTTGTTTGAGTGTGTTTTCAAAACGAAGTAGCCATCCTGACCGTGCCATGATTCCCCTCCATGGTTTGGCGCAATGCGCGTGTATTGAGTTGTTTGCTCAATCCGTGCTCACACGCCTGGCTCGGCGCACATCGCGAACGCGGCTTATCCCCATAAGCTGCGCTCAGACGTTTGGACCATCCGCACCGCGAGTCCGCTTGCAGCGGGATACGCGGAACACTTCGCCACACAACTCGTGCCGATGACGAGATGGTCACTTTGCGCCTCGGCCCGGAATTTGAGGTCCGAATCGAGTAGCACTAAGCGGCGTAGTGTTTGTTCTGCTCGTACCTGTTGTACGAGTCGCGCCGCTTGTGACTGCTGTACGGTTTCGGTTGGCTGTAACGCCTGTAGCGAAGTTTCCGGTCGTTCCAATTGACGAAAACCGGAGGGCGAGACCGCCTCTCGTTACGTTCGTTACGACTCGCATATTAGGCACAATCAGAACAACTTTTTTTTTGAGCACGACCGCTACATGCGCCAGACCCAACCTGTCAGACGCAGACGATACAACCGTCAGAGTCGAGCCATCGCCATCGTCACAACCGCTACAGCTTCGCGCGCTGTGGAGGCAAAAGTTCGCGCACCGGCACGGTCTCTCTACTGAGCAGAATCCGGAGAACCGTCAAACTCACCGCAACCGCGACAGACTCGCGTCACGAGCGGATCTCAGGCATCGACCGACACGATCGGCAACACATAGCCCCGGTCGTCGAACCGAGCGATCACCGATTCCTTGTCGGTGTAGAGACCCAGGACCGAGCGAAACTCATCAGTGACCTGCAAGCTGCGATACACGACCAAGTGGAGCTGGCCCAACCGCAGTCGATGCCCGGCCGCTTCCCACGGAGCCAGCTTGCGACTCTCTTCCGTGACAGTCAGCGTCCGCCACTGTGCGTCGAGCGATGCCCGCTCCGGCGACCAATCCAGCACAATCGGCGCGTACAACGATTCGCTCGACGACGCTTGAGCTAAACGCAGCTCACCCAGTGCGGCGTCGAATTCTCCAACCGTGCTGTGCAGCCGGTCGTCGGGCAGCGCCAGCGGGAAGCACCGAACTTTCACATCCGGCAGAGTCAGCCTCGCTTCGCGAGTCGTATTGTCAGCCTTCGCTCGCACGCCGCGACGCAGCGGCAGCGTCGTTTCCAAATCAATCCTTCGCCGACCTGCTTTCGAAACGGAGTCGGCCAGCACCAGAAACTGATCTTTGCGCGACAGCATGATTTGCCGGCACAGCATCGGCCCGCCAGGAACGTCGAGCTGCAGTTCGATGTAGTCCATGTCCGTGTCGCTGCTCCAACAACTGCAGGTCCAATTCGCCGTCCACTCCACCGGCTGTCCGTCGAGCCGGACTCGCAAGCCCCACTCGCCATCAACCACCGGCACACCCAGCAAGCTGAGCTGCAGATGAACCACCGGCCCATCATGCCGGACGAGTGCCGTATTCGCCGTCGCGTGCCACCAATTTCGCAGGCACGCCCAGCTCGCCCAATCGGATTGCGTTGCCGGAATGTCGGTGTCGGTCACGATCAGCCGCTCTTCGGGAGACTCCGAAAACGTCTCGCTGCGAAACGATTCCTTGGTCCGACCGCTTGCGACATGTTGCCGAAACCGCAATGCCTCGGACGCCAGCGAGAGCTCATCCAATCCGGCCAATTCTGCCGCATGGAGCAGCATCGCGATCTGCGATCCAAGTTCGTGATTAGACTTCTTCGCGGCAGCCGAGTCGGCACCGAGCATTCGGCCATCGCGATCCAACAGCGACACGGCCTTCGACAGGACATCCTCGAAACGAAACCGAGCTTCGCCTTCTAACAGCGACTCACCGACGATCGCCCCGACTTCCACCGACCGTGCCAAAGACGCCAGCCATTGAGGCAATACCGGCAGCAGGCAGGCGGCTGGAGTCCCATCGCCGTCCGTCAGCTCGATCAATTCGTTTCGCAGTGATTGCTGTCCAAGCTGCTTGAACTCCGTCACACCTTTGATGTCCCCGAACAATTGCCCGAGCAACCAGGGTAACTCGCCGGTGACCAGCAGCCGCCGATCCGGCGTCACATCGCACGTCAGTGGCTTGGCGAGATACGCCGCGAGTTCCAGCGCCCGCACCAGCACGAACTGCCACACCGGCCACACGGTTGCCGCATCGACGCGCGGCCCGCTCCACAACCACGCGGCCAGCGCCAGCACCTCCAGCTCTGTGCTTTCGGTCTTCCAAGCATCATCAACGGTAAGTTGCTGCTTGGCCCAGCGGCTCAGCCGGGGCCAGTTTTCATTTTCGATCAGCGACCAAACGGTCTTCGCGGGATGCTCTCGCGAACTGTTCCAGGGCCACAAACCACCGCGAGCCGCGACTCGCTTCCGCAACAATCGCCGATCGGCACGAGCCGCGATGCGCTTTGACCACGCTCGCCAGAACTTGTCGAAGCGACCGGCTTGAGCAAACTGCCGCAGATCGTCCGGAGTGGAATCCAACCAACTCAATTGGGGGAGCATCGCTCCTTCGACTTCGCTCACCAAATTCACTTCACGGCCAAAAGCCACGGCATCGTCGCTCATCACGTTGATCTTTCTCCGACCAGAACCATCAAGCAGCACATCACGGCGCGGGCGGAGTCTAACGAGACAATGCCTGAGATACGTAGCCGTCTACCTAGTGCGTTGTCAGAGCAAAGAATTTGGGTTGAGCAAATCCGCCGCAGGGCGCTAGCCCCGGTTCGAGCGAGATGAACCGGGGCACGCGCCCTGCGGCTAATTCAGAGAGCCCCAATTCTTAGTCGTGATACAGCACTAGGGAGTTCGTGAGCGTTCGCGGTATCGGCGGCTGGCTTCGCTGAGAACTTTGCGTTCTCGGGAGTTGAGGCTGGCCTCGCCGTGCTCGGTGATCTTGCGAAGGATCTCATCGACCTTTTCGTCGAGTTCTTCCTCCGGCGACGGTTCGGGGGCGTCCGCTTCGGGGGAATACAGCCGGACCGACTTGCGACGTTCGCGTTCGCGCCACCAAGCGGGGACGTGTCGAACGCTCAGCCAGTTTGAGAGTCGCAGCTCAAACAAGACGTAGGCAAACCCGAACAGCAAGCCGCCCAAATGCGCGGCGTGAGCGATCCCGTCGTGAGTGTTCTGGCCTCGCAACGCGCTCCAAATTGGCAATGTGTCGATCACGACATAGGCGGCGACCAGCCAACGAATCTCGATGGGGATCAGCCCCATCAACAACACTTGCTGACGCGGATACCACATCGCGAAGACCGCCATCACGGCCATCACGGCACCGGACGCTCCGACGACTTGAGCACGCTCGTGCAAGAAGCCGGCTTGCAAGCCCAGAAAACTGAGACCCGCGACGACGGCCGCCAGCAGATAGAACGCGAGGAACTCGCGGCTACCCAGACGCTCCAGCAGCGTGCGGCCAAAGAACCACAGACACAGCATATTGAACACGAGGTGCAGCAAATCCTTCGTGCCGTGGCAGAAGGCATACGTCAGCAGTCGCCACAGTTGCCAGTGCGGCAGCGTGTCATCCGTCGTCAATGCCAGCGACTCGGTCACTCGCAGCGAGGCGATGTTTTGGCCAATGAAGACCAACACGCACAGCCCGATCAGCCAGCGAATCACGGCAGAACCGCCGCTCCGTCCCTCCGGCTGCCAATCCGGGTCTCGATAGTAGTCACGATCCTCGAAACCCATGTCGGCACCGTCACCAGTTTCCAGCGGAGTACTCGCGATCGCGAACTCCGCTCATCGATTTTTACTTTTGGTTTGCGGCCGCGCGTGTAACGTCACCCGCCGCTTGGTCGGCCAGGAGTTCGTTTTCTTTCGTCAGCCGTTCAATCTCGTCGCGCGTCCGTTTAATCTGACGCCGCAGTTCGTCCACTTCCCCTTGCGTGAGGTTGCGATCTTTTTCCAGATCACCCACCGTCTTGTGGTAGCCCTCAACTAAGTACTTGTCGAGATTCTTATCAGCAAGAGTTGGATCACCCTGAAGTTCCTTCATTCGCAGTTCCAATTGCTCAATCGCTTTCGCCTTCGCGTTTTTTTGGTACTCCAAGTTCCTTTCCTGCTGTGCGACCAATTCATCTTTGATGAGCATCGTCTTCTCATAGTTGGTGAACTGCGTTCTGTGCTGCACGGGGATGTTGGATCGGAAGCGCCAGTTGGGACCGTATCGCCAAGTCTTGTCTTCATCGGGCCGCAATCGCCAGTTTGGAATCAACACCGCTTGGGCCTCTTGAGCCGCGCTGACTTTGAACGACCCGACGTAAATCATTCCGGCTCCCTCGACCGAGGGTTGAAAGGCGTAGACGATCGGGATCACGTTGCCGACAGGTGCAAAGCCCTGACTGGTTCCCAGGCCCACTGCCAAGTAACCGGGCTGGCGACCGGCGGCCACTTGCGGAGCGATCCAATATCGTTCCCAGCCGAAAATGGTCTGCTGCAATTCGCTCTTGGCAATCTCCACCGCTTTCTCGGATTCGTCCGCCTTCTTTCGCAACTCCAGAACCTTGGCTTTTGATTCGGCAGTCTTCTTCTGCCAACTGCCACGGACTTGCACCAAGCGCGAGGCTAACGGTGTCCCCGCCAGCGCCAGCAACATCACCAGGATGACCAACCAAATTCCGAATTTCTTCATGGGAATCGTTCCTTCTGGAGCAGCCGCTTGGGCATGACCGACTCTCGCAAACCACGATGGTCTGTCCGCCAAAACTCCTTGCTGCGATCAAGACGGTCTCCGACACGTCGTCTGGGATGATACGGCGGCTTTTTTGAAGGGGTCAAGAAGGAGATTTTCGACGCTTTCACTCGCCGGGAACTCGCGCTGCGATTCGTACCCATCGCGCCCCATCACCGATAGACTCCCCCGCCTTAAACCCGAACCCTCGCCTTGCAACAGATACTTCCATGCCCAAGCCCAAAGTCGCGCGAACCGACCTCAAACCGGGTGAAAACCTCTGCCAGCACTGCACGGCCCGGTGCTGCCGCTATTTCGCACTGCCGATCGAAACACCGAAAACTTCCAAGGACTTCGACTATCTCCGCTGGTATCTGATCCACGGCCGCATTTCGATCTTCGTGGATGGCGACAAGTGGTTTTTGATGGTCCACAACGATTGCGAGCACCTGCAAGAAGACAATCGCTGCGGAATCTATCACGACCGTCCGCAAATCTGTCGGACCTACACCACCGACGAATGCGAGTACGACGGCGACGGCCAATACGACATGCTGTTTGAATGCGCCGAGCAAATCGTCGATTTTGCAGAAGCCTTCCTACCGCAAGTTCCACGTGCAAAAACCACCGGCAGCAAGAAGAACCTCAGTCTGCCGATCTTGAGCGTCCTCACTGAGTCCGCCTGACGAGCGACAACGTAAGCCAATCATTTTGCATTCTTCGATTTCCATTTCTCATTTTCGATTTAGCCCTCACCCCCATGTCACGCCCCATCATCAAGCCCACCACTCTCAAAGGATTCCGCGATTACTTGCCCAGCGCAATGATCGCGCGTGAGAAACTCATTGAGACCGCACGGCGGGTTTATCGCAGCTACGGCTTCTCACCGATCGACACGCCCGCACTCGAACACGCGGAGATTCTGCTGGGCAAAGGAGGGGACGAATCCGACAAGCAACTCTTCCGCTTTCGCGACAACGGCGATCGCGACGTCGCATTGCGGTTCGATCTGACTGTACCACTGGCTCGATTCGCGGCGCAGCACATCCACGAGATCGGGACGCCGTTCAAGCGATATCACATCGGCACCGTCTGGCGCGGCGAGAACACTCAGAAGGGGCGCTATCGCGAATTCATGCAGTGCGACTTCGACACGATCGGTACGACGTCCAACGCCTCCGACATCGAAACGCTTCTGGTGATTCACGACCTCTTCGAGGGGCTCGGCTTCTCGAAGTTCATCATCCGAGTCAACAACCGCCTGGTGCTCAACGGCCTGTTGCAGATGTTGGGGCTTGCCGACAAATCCGCGGGCGTGCTGCGGTGTATCGACAAGCTGCCAAAAGCTGGTCCGGAGAAAGTCGTCGCCGAGATGGTCGAACGCGTCGGCGCGACCGCCGAACAAGCGGCGGAGGTCATTGCGTTCGCGGACCTCAAGGGAGAGCCGTTTGCGATCCTGACATCGCTCGAATCGAAGCTAACCGGTAACGAAGTGGGACTGAAGGGAATCGCTCGCCTGCGCGAACTCTTCACGACCATTCAGCAAGCGGGTGTCCCGGTGGAGCGAGTCGAACTCGATCTCGCGATTGCGCGAGGACTCGACTACTACACGGGGACGATCTACGAGACGTTTCTCGGCGACCTGCCCGGCATCGGCAGCGTCTGTTCGGGAGGCCGCTACGACAACCTCGCCGAACTCTTCACAACACAGAAGCTCCCCGGCGTCGGCGCAAGCCTCGGTCTCGACCGCTTGCTCGCCGCGATGGAAGAACTTGGCATGGTCGCCGCGGCTTCGACTCCAGCCAAGGTGCTGATCGCCTTCTTCGATGCGAATCACCTGGGTGACTATCACCGCGTCGCTCGTGATCTCCGAGCAGCCGGTCTTTCGTCTGAGGTTTATCCAGAAGCGGTCTCGCTGGGTGACCAATTGAAATACGCCGTCCGCAAAGGCTTCCCGACGGCCGTGATTGCCGGCGACCGCGAATTCGCCGCCGGTCACTGGCAGGTCAAGAACCTACTGACTCGCGAACAAGTCACCGTCCCGTCCGCCGATCTTATTGAGCACCTGCATCGCCTGGTGGGATAACCAAGGAGGCGAGGAGCAACAAGTTCGTGGTTCCGCCTTTAGTCGGTGCCGGTTGCTGATACCGCCTAAAGGCGGAACTACGAACTCATTCTCGCCCAACCCCTACGCTACGGAGCCGAGCTGCTCTTCTCGGCCGTTGGGAAATTCTCCGGGATCGGCAAAGTCACCTGACCGGTGGCGGACCATTCGCTGCCGCGGGCGACGACCGATTGGAAGCCGACACACTTCATCGAGTAGGTGTCGTGTCCCATGACGGTGGTGAAGACTCGGCCTTTGCCGTAGGGAATCCACCAGATCATTGGCTCGTGCGCGCCGGTGCCTCCTTTGGCGGAATCTGAAAAAGCTGTCGCGATCAGATGCATGTCGGCGGCGGGACCGCGCTGGCCGTGATATAGCTCATCCTTGGTGTGGAGCCATTCGGCGGGCAAGCCTTTAACGACGGGGTGCGCGGAATCTCGCAGGCGGATTGTGAATTCGTGCTGTGGGCCGTGTCCGGCTCCGGGGCCTTGGCCTTTCGGCGTCCGGACGACTTCGCCGGCCTCGTTGGTGGTAATACGGTCGCCGAAACCGTTTCCTCGCCAGCCGAGGCCGATCATCTTGTTGAAGTCCGGCCACTGCTCGAAGGCGTTGTTGGCGGCATGAACGATGACCAGTCCCCCTCCGGAACCGACGAATTTTTCGAGATCTCGCTGCACCGACTCCGGCCAGAGTTCGCCGTTGTAGTTACTGAGCACAACTTGAAAGTCGGCAAACTTAGGGCGGAAGCCGTTCCAGGCTTCCGCCGGAGATTTATTGGGGGGCGTCGTGGTCACCGAGACTTCGAATCGACCACTACGGGCCAAGAACTCATGAAGGATCGGTGTCGTGGCTTTCCAGTTGTGATTGTTTTGGCCATCGACGATCAGCAGCTTGAGTTTCTCGGCAGCGTCCGTGGGAAGCGGTAGCAGGCAGAGAGCAAATGCGGCGGCGAGCAAGAATTTCATGGCTGGTCCTTCGTAGGCACAGGCGGCTCGCCTGTGCGGGACAGGGGAAATGTGAGAGTTTCCAGGCAGCCCGAGCGAGCCGCCCGGGCCTACGAGTCAGAGAAAACTTGAGACGAAACCCAACTTCGCGCGTACAATTTGCGGACGACGATCAACGGTCTGGAGCTTAAGCGGCATGTCGAACCCCGGCAAATCAGAAACGCCCGGCATAGACGGAAGAGTCTTGTCGCCGTTTCTGTCAGCGGGCCTTTTTTGGGAATCGCGGCTTCGGCCATCGGAACCAGCGGACGATTACCCTAGCACGGCAGTTACAGCGATTGCGCCGACAGAACCGAATTCGCATAGGCGAACGGACTGAAGGCCACCTGCCGAACAATTTCCTCAGAAGCTTCCTCGAACGGCTCATGCAGCTCGATTCGCTTCTGTGACTGGTCGTTCCTAACCACGAGCGGATTGTGGCCGGCGAAAAAATGCCGGCGAACTGAGAAGGAGTTCTGTGATGCTTGTGCTGTCGAGACAACGCGACGAGAGCATCATCATCGGTGACAACATTGTCATCACGGTGGTGGATATTCGCGGCGATAAAGTACGTCTAGGGATCGAGGCTCCCAAAGAAGTGCCGGTCCATCGCCAAGAAGTCTACGATGCCATTCAACGAGAAAACGCTCTCAAAACCAATGCCCCTAAAGACGAGCAGCCGGCTGAGAAAAAGTCGTAGGCTCGTCTCACAAGTTTTCAAGCAGAGGCACACCCTGTCTGCGCTGGTGGAGTTCTTCCATCGGCCATGCGGGGTGTGACTCTGTTTTTGCGCTCGCGAACATTGGGGCCAGCCGATCGTTCAGCATTTGAGCGGCGTCAGTAAAGCGGCTGTTGTATCGAAGATTGCGCAGCAGCCCCGGAACACCGGTGCGATGACCACGAGCGATCGCGGCTCGTCAGCCAGATTGAGCGGATGCTCGCCAGACCACTCCAATTGCCGAGTTGGAGTCATCGCCAGCCAACGGTGAAAATGGCCGACGAACAAGTGACGCTCGGGAACGGCGGCGAAACTGCGACTGGCCTTCTTTGGGGTATCAGGTGCGCCATCGAAGTACCACAAGTCGTCGATCTTCCGAGCATCCAGCCACGGTTCAACATGGCTGAAACGACAATTCTCGACGGTCAAGTGCGGCTGCATTCGGGACATGTACTCCAAGAATGCGGGATCGGCCTCCCGACGAATTTTGTCACCGACGTCGTAGCACAGTCCAACATCGTGATTGCCCCAAACTCCGACGGCCCTTGCCTCGCTCAGCAGCGCGGCCACTTGTGCCGGGTTTCCAGAAGCATTGTAGGAGTCGCATGCGTCCCCCAGTGAAACGACAGAGTCCACACTCTCGCGGCGGAACACGCCCAACGCTCGCGCCAAAGAATCGACCTCTTCATGAATGTCGGCGACGATTCCAATTCGCATGGTCATGTCCAATCCAAGTCTTCCCGCTTCGGCCGGGTGAATGACTCGAAGATCGCGCGATGTCGAGCCAGCAAGTACTCGTCCCGCCGGGTCTCACATTGGCGCACGAACTCAATCACCGGCACCAGAAGCCGAGCCTGCTCTTCCTACGAGGAACTATAGGACGGCTCCCAAGGTCGGCTGCGGCAATTCCGCACACAGGCTTCGATCCCCGGATTCAGGAACCGCAGCTCCGAGCAATATGGCAGAGCAGCCTCGACCAGATCGCCATAACAGCCATCGAACACCCAATCCCGGTACTCGGAGATGAAGGCTTGCAGCGAGGCAATGCTCTCCGACAACGGCAGCCGCACTCCGGTCGAGGCCCAGCTGATATCATCCAGAGACAAGTGTGCGATGTTGAACTCGCGAGCCATAACTCGTGCCATCGTCGTCTTGCCGGAACCGGCGTTGCCGTAGATCACGATTCGAGTGGCGCTCATCGTCAGATCTCGGTCACAAGGACTGGCTTCGCGGGAACAGTCGGCTCAACAGCAGATGCGTCGGAAAGAACAGGCAGGTCGGCAGCACCAGCATCATCAAGCTGAGGTACGCCAGTGGCGGCAGCGACTCTTGAGGCTTCTGGTCGCTGAAGCCATGCACGTAGTTGATGTTGACCGGCAAATTCGGATTGTCGGCCGGAGCGGGCTGAGCCGGCATCGCGAAGAAGCAAAACAGGACCAAGCCCCACGCTAGCAATGTCCATGAAAGGAATGCACGACGGTCATAGCCCAGCCGGTCCAGCAACCACAGCAGTAGGATCGGCAACCAAAAATGAAAGAAGGACAGCCCTCGGACAAACAACGCTTTCTGCGGATCGAACATGTACCGAGTCATGTCGGTCACCGGCAGGCCGAGCAACAGTCCCAGGAAATCCAACTGCCACAGCAACTGTGGCAAGAGGATTCCCACGGCTGCCATCGACACCAGCAATGCGTTTTCTCGCCAGACAGCAACCAGCGTCAACAGCACGGCGACATCGCAGAAATACAGAAAATTCGTCGGCCCATACGCCTGCAAGTAGTACGGTACGAGGACCGCCGTAAACGCCGAGTAGGCAATTTTGACAGCCAGCGGAACGCGACCGTGTCGAGTGCTCATTCGCGCCGCTCCTGGTCCAAATTCACGAGTCGTCTTACTTCAACAACTGATTCAGAACGTCCGGCAAATCACCGCCGTCCGAAGTCGTCCACATGATTTGCCCGTTCTTGTCGATGACATAGACGCACGGCAGATACTCGTTACGCAATTCCAGCATCGTTTGGCCGGCACCCCAACCGTTTGGCCAACGGACACCGGCTCTTTGCAGGATACTTTGGATCTTTGACTTTTGTTCTTCCCCTTCGGAGGTCAGGCCGATGAAGACGACTCCGCGGTCCGCGAATTGATCGTGTAGCTCGACCATGTGTGGCATGGCTCGCAAACAAGGTCCGCACCAGGTGGCCCAGACGTCGATGACCACGACCTTTCCCGCCAGAGAGTTTTTCGTGGGAGCCTCTCCATTCACCCAACCCGCGGCCGCGATGGTCGGAGCTGGACCATGCGGCCGCAAATCGCCACTCGGCTTGCCAAACCAAGAGAGTGATGTGACGACCACGGCGAGCAACGCCAAGCCGAAAAACACTTTTCCAGCGTGACTCGAGCGCCGGTATTCGTTCGGGAGATCCGGGTCCATCGTCGGTTCATGAGGCATGTCAGTCACTATTTCATTTGGGATGAGTCTAAACCCCATCGCGTGACAACTTCACCGGCCAATCTGCGCTTCGACCAGTGACCCCATCTCGGTCGTGCTGACGCTCTTCCCACCGGCAGCGATGTCTGACGTGCGATGACCGGCGTTGAGCACCGCATCGACCGCCGCTTCGACCGCATGAGCTTCCGCCTCCAGTCCGAGCGAGTGTCGCAGCAACATCGCGGCCGCGAGGATCGTCGCCAGCGGATTCGCGATTCCCTTTCCCGCGATGTCTGGAGCGGAGCCATGAATTGGCTCGTACAAACCGGGCCCCGATGAACCCAGCGATGCCGACGGTAGCATTCCCATCGAACCGGGGAGCATCGCTCCTTCGTCGGTCAGGTTTTCGCCTAACAGATTCTCGGTCACGATCACGTCGAAGCTCTTCGGCTTCGAAATCAAGTGCATCGCCATCGCATCGACCAGCAAGACCTCATATTGCACGTCGGGGAACTCGTCGCGCACGACGCGCTGCGAGACTTCTCGCCACAGTCGCGACACTTCCAAGACGTTTGCCTTATCCACTTGCGTCAGCTTCTTGCGGCGTCCTTGAGCGGCTCGTGCGGCCATACGCGTGATGCGTTCAATCTCCGACGTGTTGTAAATCATGGTGTTGAAGGCTTCCTCGCCCGACGGATGCGATCGTCGGCCTGACTCGCCGAAGTAGATGCCCCCCGTCAGTTCGCGGAAGAAGAGGATGTCGACGCCGGCAACGATCTCACGTTTCAGCGGCGAAGCATCGACGAGCACGTCATACGCTTTAACCGGCCGCACGTTGGCGAAGAGTTGCAGTTCCTTACGAATCTTCAGCAGCCCCGCTTCCGGCCGGGTCTTCGCTCGTGGGTCATCCCACTTCGGTCCGCCGACCGCTCCGAGCAACACCGCGTGTGATGCCTTGCAGGCAGCGGCCGTTGCATCCGGTAACGCCGAGCCAGTCGCGTCGATCGCGCAGCCGCCGATCAAGCAGGTCTCAAATTCCCACCGATGCCCGAACTTGCGAGCCACAGCGTTCAACGCCTTTTGTCCTTCGGTAACCACTTCCGGCCCGATCCCATCACCGGGCAACAACACAATCTTCGCGTCCATTTTTGCGACACCTTTCTGCAATCAGCCGGACCGCGCTAGCGTCCGGTTCTGGGGTCAACCGGGGCTAGCGCCCTGCGGCTGATAAACAATTTTGTTCAAAGGGCGGGCAATGTAGCGGCCAGCCGAGGTCATCTCCACGATGCCGCTCGCTACGACCGGCACGATCCGAACGCCGAACACGCGCAGCGGCCAGTTCCGCCGATCCGAACTGAAGCGAGCCGCAATCGTCAGCCGATCCCGAAGAAAACTCAACGTCTTTGCGGCGTCACGCCGCCGTCTCAACTCGCGAAAGAGCGACCTATGCTCCGAGCCTTTTGCTTCGCCGTCGGCGTCTTCGTCGCCTTGTGGGGAACCACCTTCTTGATGGTCGATCAAATGACCTTCGCCTGGAAGGTCGAGCCGGTCGTCGAACGCGATCCGTCGTTTCGCGGTTTCTACGTGACGATGAACGAGCGGCAACAGCGCGTCTTCAATCCGCCGCAATGGATGGCCTTCTGCCTGATGTCGGTCGGCAGCGTCACGATGCTGTATTCGCTCGTGCTGCCGAAGAAGTCGTCGTAGGTCAGCCTTTCCAGGCTGACCCGAAAAACGATTGACGCGACGCTGGCCATTCGCGTCAGGCTAGAAAGCCTGACCTACGATAACTCGGCAATCGGTCGTCCGTCCGACAAGATCGCGATCGGCCGCCCGGAGTGATCCAAAAAGTTCCGTGTCGTGTCGATGCCGAGGTGACAATAAACGGTCGACAGCAAGTCTTGCGGAGAGAACGGCTTCTCCGTCGGGAATTCCGATTTGGAATTTGTCGCACCGACGACTTGTCCCATACGCAAGCCACCGCCAGAGAGCATCGCCGAGCATGCCTGCGGCCAGTGATCGCGACCTGTCCCTTGAGCGTTGTGACTCAAACGCGGAGTGCGGCCAAACTCACCCACCACGACGATCAACACGCGCTTGTCCAAGCCGCGCTCAAACACATCCTCGATTAACGTCGCCAGGGCTTGATCGAGGTACGGCAGACGAACGCGCATGTAGTCGCCGAAGTGCCCCGGCCGCTGCGCGTTCATGATGTGGTCGTCCCAGTTGGTGAACTCCGGACCGTTCTTGGGAGTGTTGATCGCCAGGTTGATCACCGCCGCTCCCGCCTCGGCCAATCGCCGAGCCAGCAGGCAGCCTTGTCCCCACAAGTTGCGGCCATACCGATCACGCAAGTGGTCGTCTTCCTGCGACAGATCGAATGCATTCGCAGTCGTGGAACTGGTCAGCAACTCGAACGCTCGTTCGCGAAACTGACCAGCGGCTTCAAGCTGTCCACTTTGATCGAGGTCTCGTCGCAGGCGATCGAAGTCGGTCAGCAACGCTTTGCGATTCTCTAAAGCCGCGAGGTCGCGACCGACACTGATCTGCGTCTTCAGCGGTGCGAAGTTCGGCGACGACGGATCGCCAACCTCAAACGCCGCGTGATGGCGGCCGAGGTACGTTGGCCGGGTGTAATACGGCTGGCTGGGGACAGCGAGGTAGGGGGGAATCGCATTTGGCCCCAGTCCGCGGACTCGACTGGCCACGGAACCGAAGTCGGGATGCTCACTCTTGGATTGCGACGTTGGGTCCAGCACGCTGGGTCGCTTGCCGGTCATCACGATGATGCCGCCGTCGCTGTGGATACCGATGTCATGATTCAGTGACCGGACCAGCGAGAACTTGTCGGCGACGGCTGCCTGTCGTGGAAACAGTTCGCACAGATCCATCCCCGGCACGTTGGTCGGAATCGGCGCGAATATGCTGCGATATTCCACCGGAGCCTGCGGCTTCAAATCATACGTTTCCAATTGCGAAGGACCGCCGTGGAGGTACAGGAGGATCACGGACGTGTCCGTATTCGCCGTCCCGGCCGCCGCTCGCGCCGCGAGCACATCGCTGAGCGCCAAGCCTCCCAAGGCCAACGCGCCGACTTGCAGAAACTCACGACGATCCAGCGGACCAGAACAATGCTGGGCAGTCATTGACGATCCTTTCGCGAGTGAGTCGGGGAGGGGAGGGCGGGAGACATTCTGAGCCAATTCGCGCGGCTTTGTCAAAAACTCATCGGTCATCGCAACTCGAAAACATGATAGCCCCAAGCGGGGACGTCGAGATACAGCCCCGGTTCGATCAACTCATGGTCGAGACGGTCATAGACGGCGTCGCTCAGCCAGTCGCGAAGGCGGATGGTCTTGCCCTGTCGTTCCACAAATGGGAGTTGCACGTGGCACTGGCTTTGATGCTCCGAATAATTCACCGTCACCAAGCGATGTTGCCCGTTCGATCCGCTCCAGTGAAAGACGATGAAGCAGTCGTCCGTCCGATTGCCGGGCCACGCCGACGTCGCTTCGAGCAATTGCCAGTCCCCGTCGCGAAAGACGGGATCGCAAAGAACGTCCAGCACGCGATGATAGAACTCGACCGTGCGGGCATTGACCGGTTCGACCGGCCAACGATTGAGATGCGGCGATAGTCGCAGGCGACGTCCCTCGAACTGACCTTGATGGAAGAACCGGAGTCCCGGCGAAAAGAAGGTCAACACCGCAGCGGCTTCGTGGACCTCAGCAGAAAATGTCGCGGCGGCACGCGGTTCATCGTGGTTCTCCAGGAACCGCGCGAGCTTGTCTTGAAAGTCTAGACCCGCGCGAAAGTGATTGCGCACCGGAGTTGCGTGATGCTCGCGCAGGCGGTCGTACAGTCGCTTGTCGTAGGTCGCGTCGAAGCCTTGCTGCTGAAGAGTCCATTCCAAGTCCCAATAGACTTCGGCCATGAATAAGAAGTCGGACGACTTCTCCTTCACACGAGCAATCGCTTCCGGCCAAAACGGTGGCATGGCGATGTGCCACGTCCGGTCGAAAACCTCCGGAAGGATCAGCATGGCCATGTCGCAACGTACTCCGTCACACATACCGGCCAGCCGCACGAGCGTTTGCGACATCGCTTCGCGCAGGCCGGCATTGCCGTAGTTCAGTTGCAGCGTGTCGGGCCAGCCAGAGAAATACGGATCGCGGCCATAGGCCATGACTCGTGTGCCGGTGGGTGTGGTCACGCGCGTGTAGTTCTGCGGCTCGTTCGCGAGTTGTTCCTCGGTACCGCCAATGAAATAGTCGGGATGCTCGGCGATCCACGGATGGTCCGGAGCCATGTGGTTGGGGACGAAGTCCAGCAACAACCGCAGTCCACGCTTCCGCATCTTTTCTCGCAGCCGAGCCAATGCCGCGTCGCCTCCAAGATCGGCATGCACGTGGTAGCCAGTGATGGCAAAGCACGAACCGGGAATGTCCTCATCGGTGAGATCCGGAAGCGTGGCGGCATACTCGTGTCGCCATTCGGGGTTCTCACGCGAGACCCGCTGCCCGGCGGAACCTGTCTGCCAGACTCCCAGCAACCAAATCCAATCGAAGCCTGATTTGGCGAGTTCATCCCACTCGTGATCGGGGATTTCATCCAGCGTGACCTTACGGCCCAACTTGCCAGACAGTTCGCGCAGCCAAGCGCGGGTGTTGATTTGATAGAGCAGCGGCGATCGGGGGGGCATCAGGAGTTCCTCTCGGTTGTCGCGAGTGTATGCGTCACCCGTCAGACTCGAAACCGCCTCTTGGCTTTATCTGGTGAATCAGTCGCAGGGAGCTATTGCTGCGTGGTTCATTCTCGGAGTGCGTGTGAGCGCCTATCGGAATCGATGAAGCATTCGTGTCCGCCTGGAAAGTCTGACTTGCGACGGCTGTCGCAAGTGCTCCGCATTGATATCATGGCCGCGTCGTCGGAACCGCGCTGGTGAGCGGTGTTCTCATTCTCGTCCGACGCTGTCTCGTCTGTCTTGCCAGGGAGCCGATTCGTGCCGAAGGCCACGTTGCTGGTGATCCAGGGAGCCGATCAAGGGCTGCGCTTCGATTTGGATGGAGGCGAGGTCACGCTGGGCCGCGGCGCGCTCAATCCGATTCGGCTCCGCGACGACGAAGTTTCGCGAACGCATGCGTCGATCGCCTTCGACGCTTCGGTCGGTGGGTTCGTGATCACGGACCGCAAAAGCTCGAACGGCACGATCGTCAACGGCGAGGCGGTTCACGCGCGCAAGCTCGTCAACGGCGATCAGGTCACGATGGGGGTCACAGCCTTCTTGTTTCAAGAGGTGCCGGACGCTCGACCGGTGCCGGTCGCGTCTCAGTTGGAAGTCTTCGTCGGCGATGACCCGCGCGATCGCTCCAGCATTGTCAGCGAGATGAGCCCCAAAGTTGGCCGACAATTGCTGCGAGATGCCACCTCGATCATTCGTTCGACTTCGCCGGCGCAGACGCTCGCGAATTTGCAGGTGCTCTATCGCATCACTGAGGAAGCGGTCACGCCGACGCTATCGCTGGAACAACTGCTGCACCGCATTCTGGAACTGGCCCTTGAAGTCGTCGGAGCGGATCGCGGTTGCGTGTTCGTCAACGACCCGCGTTCTAGCAAGCTGACACCACAAGCGTTCTGCACTCGCAAAGGCTTCCCAGTCGGCAGTCCCATGCCAGTGTCTCGCAGCATCGTCGATTACGTGCGTCAGCGCGGTCAGGGAGTCCGCACGTCCGACGCTCCGCACGATCTGCGGTTCAGCCAGCAGAGCATCGTGCAGGCTGGCATCCGCGAGGCAATGTGCGTGCCAATGCAGGGCCGTTACGAACTGATGGGGGTACTGTATCTCGACACGACGACCCCCAGCGAAGAATTGATCCGCGACGTTCCGGAAGGCTATCGCTTCACCGAAGAAAAACTGCATCTGCTGGCGGCGATCGGTCGGCAAACCGCGCTGGCGGTCGAGGACCATCGCTTTCAAGACGCCTTCCTGAAAGCCGAACGGCTCGCCGCCGTCGGGCAAACCATCGCGATCCTCTCGCACCACATCAAGAATATCCTGCAAGGCGTGCGCGGCGGCAGCTACTTGATCGACATGGGCCTGAAGCAGCACGATGAAGACCTGATCGGCCGCGGCTGGAAAATCGTCGAGAAGAACCAAGACCGGATTTATCACCTCGTTATGGACATGCTGACGTACAGCGCCGAGCGCAAGCCCGCGTTGCAGACCGCCAATTTGAACGACGTTGTTCGCGATGTCTGCGAGTTGATGGAAAGTCGCGCCGCCGAATGCCAGGTCGAGCTGACGTGTCAGCTCTCCGACAAAATTCCGCAGAGCGCGTTTGATCCCGAAGGGATTCACCGCGCCGTTTTGAACATCGTCACGAATGCCATCGACGCGGTCGATGGAGTGGCTGGAGGCCGAGTCTTCGTCGAGACCGTCTACAACGAAAAGCCGGATGAACTCTGCGTGCTGGTCCGCGACAACGGTCCCGGTATCCCACAAGCTCAGCAGGCGATGCTATTCAACATTTTTGAATCGACGAAAGGCTCACGCGGAACGGGGCTGGGCTTGGCGGTCTCGCAGAAGATCCTGCGTGAGCACGGCGGCGACATCTTTGTGGTCAGCAAAGAAGGCGAGGGGGCCACGTTTCGCCTGGCCTTGGCGCGACTGGAAGATGAATCCGGTCTCATCAGTTCTATAAGCGCGACCTTTTTGGCCCCTCCCAGCAGTAATCCGGAACTCGAGTAATCGTCTTCACCGCGTTTGAAACGTGCGCGGCTGACCTTCGGCTCCGATCTGCACCGTGTAGCTTTCTCCGCCGGGCGCGACCGAGGTTTTCACAAACACCCCTTTGCACGACGCCGTGTCATCGACGTTGTTGGCGATGAACTCGGCCGCCGTTTGTTCTTCCGGTTTGAGCTTCACATTGCGATGCAGTTGATAGATCGCTTGCAGCGATTTGATTTTGCGAAGCGTTCCATTCGTTCTGGGATCGCAACCCTTGGTCGGACCGTTGCACATCACACAGACGCGCGGGTCGATCGCCAAGACCAGCGCCGGATGGTTGCTCACACCCAGGCCATGATGCGTGACCATGAACAGCTCGACTTTGCCAAGCGGATTGTTCGGGGTCATCAATTTCATCTCGATCTGGTGGGTGAGGTCGCCGCAGCACAGGAAGGAAAACTTACCGAACTTCGTCAGGATGCTGATGCTCGCCGCATTGTCAGACGGATCATGTTCCGGCGGCTCGAAGTCCTTGGCGAACGGATTCGGCTCCCCGGTGTTGGGGATCACGTCACGGCTGGCAGTGACGATTTTAAGCGACAGTGGCGTTTTATCTGATTTCAGCAGCAACATGTCACCCGCCTTTACCGCCTTCGATTTGTTCTGCGAGGCGGCTCGGTAATCGACCATTGTCTTCTCGAAGTTCTTGTCCTCGGCCAACGATTCCGGGATGCCTCGATCCCAGAAGTTGTTGACCTTGATCTGTGCCGCCAGCGCGGCGTGATTGCCGTAATGATCCAGATGCCAATGCGACACGGCCACGTGATCGAGATGATCCTGCTTGGCGACATCACGCAGCACATGCAGGATCCGATCGCGATCGCGACCGCCGTTGTCGGGATAGCCGGAGTCGATCAATAGCGATTCGCCGGCCGGCGTGATCATCAACGTCGCGGCCCCTCCCTCAACGTCGATGAAATAGATGTCGAGCCGCCCGTCTCGCTGATCGGCGAAGGCCGAAATGCCGCTCGACAAGACCGTCAACAAACACATGCCACACAGGACAAGAAATCGCGTCATGGGTTGAACCTCTCTGGCAGGAATCGTGGTGAGAAATCCAGAAACAACCGCCGTCATTTCCCCTCGCAATGATCGCGAAGGGCGGCAGAGTATCAGCCGTTCGCGGGAGTTGCAGTCGGAGGGACGACTGCTGGTGTTGAGAGAGCCGAAACGGGAGTCGTCGCCGGTGACGTCTGGGCGAAGCGTTCTTTGGAGAATTCATCCAGTTCCGTGTTGAAGATTTTGATGAGTGCATGCAGACAGCAAGCCACAACGGGACCGATGAAGATGCCCCACAGGCCCATCACCTGCATACCGCCAAAGACACTGACAAACGCGAGCAGCGGATGCAGGTCCGCGTCACGTCCCAACACGCGAGCCTTGATCACGTTGTCGAGTGCGCCGACCACCACGATCCCGATCAGCGTGAGGAAGATCGCCGAGCCATGCGACCCGTCCACCCACAGCCACACGGCGCACGGTGCCCACACCAGCCACGTCCCGGCCACGGGAATCAATGATGCGAACGTCGCCAGCACGAACAGCAAGAAAAAGTTGTGAAAGCCGACACAATACAAGGCGAACGCCGTCGCCGCGCCCTGTGCGATCGCCGAGAACATCGTCGCCGAGACCACCGCCTGCATCACGCGTGTGAATTCGCGCAAGAGCTGCCGCTGATACTCGACCTGCATCGGGATCAGCTTCTCGGTGGCCGCCAGTAGGGGTGCCCCGTCACACAGAAAGAAATACAAGCCGATCAGAAACATCGTCAGCCCGACTAAGCCGCCGACGAGAGCGCCTAGCAAGCCGAAAGTTTTTGTCGTCAGTCCCCAACCGCCGCTGGCCGCCAAGCCTAAGCTCTTCATCGCCAACTCTTGCAGGTGTATCCCAGCGTCTTCCGAGAATGAAATCAGGTTCTGATCCAGCTCATCCAGAATCTGCTGCCTCTCGGCAAGCACTTGGTCCCGTTCCTCGACGCTCGCGTTTGCGTCTGGAATCGGTTTGGCGAAGTCCAATGCCTTGACCGCCAATTCACGAATCTTTCCCTTGAGTTCATCATTCGACGGCCGATCCGCGTGTTGTAGCTTCTCGATGTTGGATGTGATCTCACGTTGGTGCCGTGAGGTGAAATCACGCAACTGGATCGCCGCCGTCACGACTGCCAGTACCAGCGGCACGAACAGGACGGTGCAAACCATCGTGACCGTCGCCGCCGCCGCCAGCCAACTGCGACCGCCCAGCTTGCGTTGGCAGCGACTATACAGCGGCTGGCACCACACCGACGTTACCGCCGCCAGAAACAGCGGCAACAGGAACGGAGCCACGATCTGATAGAAGGTGATTCCCAAAAAGATGATCAGACTCGTTAAGATCACCAAAGAAACCAGGCGTGGCATCGACGTCATGAGATGTCTTTCGTAGGTCAGGCTTTCCAGCCTGACCGGAGCGCGGATCACCAGTTTCGATTCGGATCGGGCCAGTCTGGAAAGGCTGACCTACAAGACAGAAAGCACAAGCATGGCCAGACGCTACATCATCTCGCTCACGGGTTCAAACCGGGTCGGCGTTCTGGCGGCGGTGACGACGGCGCTCGACGAACTGCGCGGCAATTTGTGGGAAGCCAATATCTCGGTCATGCAGCCGTTTTGTTCGATCCTGCTGACGGCTGACTTTCCCGATGATCGATCCGAGAGCATCGTCTCCGACCACATTCGCGATCTGTGCCGCCCGTACGCCGTCGAGGTCCGCTTAACTGAACCGGCGGCGGAATCCGGAATCCTGACGCCACCGACTGTTAAATACGTGCTGACCGTGCGCGGATCGGATAAGCCGGGCATGCTGCGCCTGCTCGCGACCAAGATGGCGGAACTCAGTGTCGATATCCGCAACCTCTACGCCGAGCGTTGTGAGCGTGACCAATCTTTCGTCATGGAACTCGAACTGGCCATTCCGATGTCGCTCAATCTCGCACGAGTCAGCGAACAGATCTCCGCTCGCTGCGTCGAACTCGGCTTGCAGTTGACGCTGGAACCGTTTTCCGAATTCTTCGCCCGCTGCGGCGGTAACCTCCGCGACTCGGTGAGAGCAACGACCCGCGTGTGACCGTAGCGGCGTCGCTCCGCGACACCGATCCGAGTCGCGGAGCGACTCGGCTACATGTCGCCTCTCACGCAGCGAGACGATCCGAATCCGCTGCGGCCGGAAGGGCCGACAATTCCTTAGCAATAACTCCGTTCAACGTCTCTTCGAGATCGCCAAGGATGTCGGCCACCATGCGTCCGTCGAGCAAGCGATGATCGTATGCCAGAGTGACTCGCGAGCACCCGCGCTCGTCGATCGGTCCGAACGTCAGCCCGCTGGTCAAGAATCCGGGAGGATGTCGAATCTCGGCTCCCCGCGAACTAATCGTCGTCAGGAAAAATGTGCCGCAACGTTTCACTCGCCGTTGTCCCGACAAATTGAGCAGAGTCCACCAAGCGATTCGTCGCAGCCATGACGGCAACGCGCTCATCTCCCACTGCTTGCGAAACGCGGATGGAACTGGTTCGGTCAAGTAACGATCCAGGCGATCCTGCACTTGAATTAACGGTGTCGTCTCAGGCTGATAAAACTTAGACCAGAAAATCCACGGTTCACCTTCGACCTCGCGATGGGTGACGATGATCGCGAGACTGTTGGGGTGCTGATACAGATGCGGCCACGGCCAACGCATATAGATCTGCCGCAACGCCGGGTATCTCTCAGCCACGATGCCAAATGCTTTGATGAACACAACCGACCAAGAAATGCGTTGAGTCGCTCGTTCACGGGCGGCGGCCACGGCATTCAAGTCGATGATCCGGTCATGAGCCGTCGTCGGCACCTGCTGGCTCAGTCGCAGCAGGTCGATGACAAGCCGCCGGCTGCGCGGAATTGCCAGCCGTTTGGGTTGGTCCGTCGTGGATGAGGAAGGCATGCGGCGACTCCGTTCGCACTGCTTGGATTTGACCGTCGCAACGTATCACGACTCGACAAATCGCGGAAAGAGCAGGTCCGATATGGGACGCGTTTAGCCTTGGTCTCGAGTGAATTTCGACCCAGAGTCATGGTGGACTGCGAAGCATTCCGACTTAGAATCAACAGCCGCCGATATTTCTCGTCAGGCGAGGAACCATGATGCTTGGAAATGACTGTCGCGGATCGCTGCATTCTCAGCATGCGTTCGAAAACTATCACGGCAAAACCCGGGAAGGGCTGACGCTGACCGACCGCCGTGGCATGTTGAAGGCCAGCGTGGCGGGGCTCGCCGGATTGAGCTTGCCAGAGTTGCTGAAAGCTCAGGCCAAGGCTGGCAGCGGAACCAAATCCGGCAAGAGTGTGATCCTGCTCTGGATGGCCGGTGGGCCTAGTCATATCGACACCTGGGATCCGAAACCGGACCGGCCTTTCATGAATCGTGGGCCGTTCGGAATCACCCAAACAAAGCTGCCGGGTACGATCATCTGCGAGCACCTGCCGAAGCAAGCGGCGATGCTCGATAAGTTCACGATCATTCGGTCGGTCGATTGCAAGCACTCGAACCATGAACCGAACATGGTCATGCAGACGGCGAACCTCGCTAACGAACCGCGCGTCAACAAAGAAGCCGAAAAGTATCCGGCCCTCGCGTCGATCGTCGCCAAGCATCACGGGGCCAATGATCGATCAATGCCGCCGTATGTCGCCTTTATGCGGTCGCGGTCACATCTGGCGTTCGCCGGTTATCTCGGCAAGCAGTACGACCCGTTCCTCGCTGGCCAGGCAACTCGGCTGCCGATTTATGACCTCGTCGGCAAAGACACCGGGCAGATGTCGCAAGCGGGAGCATTCCAATTGCCGCTGGGATTGTCGCTCGATCGTCTTTCCGAGCGGCGTTCGCTGGTGGGCTCGTTTGATCGTTTGCGGCGGGACATCGACCAAGGTGGCTCGCTGGCGGCGATGGATTCGTATCAGCAGCAAGCCGTGGATATGGTGCTTGGCCGCCGAGCACAAACAGCGTTCGATATCGAACGCGAATCGGCCGAGAGCCGCGAACGATTTGGAAAACATTTGTGGTGTCAGCAAGCGTTAATCGCGCGACGGCTCGTCGAAGCGGGAGTCGCGTTCGTGACGCTCGACTTGAGCTATCACACCGCTTCGGGTACCTGGGACACGCACGGTGACAACATTCCGCCGTATGGCGGCATCAGCAAGGGACTCGGCCCGTTGCTGCCGTTGTTCGATCATCTCATCACGACGCTGGTCAGCGATCTCGATGAGCGCGGACTGCTCGACAACACGCTGGTCATTGCGATGGGTGAGTTCGGCCGCACTCCACAAATGGGAACGCAGGAAAGCTCCGACGGCCGCAATCACTGGCCGAACATCATGTCGATGTGCCTCGCCGGAGGCGGATTCCGCCACGGCCAAGTCATCGGTGCCAGCGAACCCGATGGGGGCACGATCCGCGAACGCCCGGTCACGCCGGGCGATCTTGCCGCCACGATCTTCCATCACTTCGGCGTGCCGCTCGACGTGCAATATCTCGACAACCGAGGCCGGCCGCACTTCGTGCTGGCCAATGGCGGCTCACCGCTCCGCGAACTGGCGTGAACGTCACGCCGCCGCTCGAAAAACCGAACACCCGCCCCCAGATTGGTTGAACGTGGGCCGCGGGTGGTCACCATTAGAGACCAACCAGATCGCGTTCGTGTAAAAAAAGCGAGAGCCCCCGATTGAACCAATAGAGGAAACTCTCGCTCGATGCTGTCACTTTGAATTTGCCCAAGCCGCGGACTAACTCGCAATCACACCGGTATTCACAATCACACCGGTAATCACGCCTTCGTAACTAATCGGGCGCCGCCCGTCCGATGGCAAGGCGCCACCCGAAAAGGCTCCACTACCTCTAGCTCCAGAGAATCGCCCAGTTCCGCCAGTAATTTCGAAAGTGCCATTGGTGATAGGACCGGCAAAGCCCGACTCAAATTCTCCAAAGATAAATACGGAGAGTTCGCTGCCATCAGCCGCTCTGAACATTTGGGTTCCCGATGCAGACACCACAACACCACCAACAATCACTGGTGTTGCAAAGGAAAAACCAGTGAGTTCAGTGACCGCTCCGAGAAAGCTCGCGTTGATGCTTAGCCCGTTGCGAACAGTCCCATTCGGCTGTAACTCCGGACTTGCGATGCCCGTGGCCGTGAAAGGAACAGTATCCGTCCCAGTGCCGGAGTCCACCAAGAAGACTTCATCGTCTCCGCTGCCAGTATCGATCGTCAGATCCTTGCCGACAGTCAAGGCTTCCAGTTCCACGTCGTCATTCCCCGTGCCGCCGATGATCCTCACGTTTCCGGTCACATTGATGGGGGCAGCCACCAGCGTTTTCGTGAGGCGGTCATTGCCCGCGCCCAAATCGACGGTCAGATCGCCGCCAACGTCGATCTTACCGCTGGTCAACGTCGCACTGTTCACGGTCACCGAGTCATTGCCGAACCCCCCGTTGATTTTCAGATTGCGACGAACCGTGAGGTTTCCGACGGCCAAGTCAGTCCCCAGATTCACCGTCAGTGCATCGTTGCCACCGTCGAGATTGATGGTCACATCACGAAAGGTATTGGAGCCTACGAGTGTCTGTGTCGCCGCGGAGAATGCGCCGCTTCGGATGAGCGTTCCGGCGGTTCCAGTCAACGTAATGCCCGTCTCGGTGACATTAATCGTCAACTGGTTGGAGTTGTTGTCTCCTGTGAGCGTGAGGTTTCCTGATGAAACAGCGGCGACCACGGTGCCGGTCGGCAAAGTACGCTGTTCGAGTAGTTGAATTTCCGCGCTCAGCGCGCTGGGCGAGCGGTGCTTCTGATGGCGAGACGATTGACGAAAGAGATTCTTCAAGGTGGATCCTCGTGGTAAGTAGACAAGAAGTTGGTTGGCGCCCGAGGAGACGTATAAACGTGATTTTGCCGCACTGTAAACTCCCCAGACTTCCTAAAGTCACGCCGCTTAATAAAAAATAAGGTCCAAATTTGACGATGCCTGCGTCGTGATTCGATTTCTTAACACGCAACATTTAATCAACAAGTCTCAGGCGGCTTCGCAGCTCTCCGACAGGATCGGAGAATCCTCGTCAATCACACGCCTCCGACCGGGCAAGTCATCGCGATACCAAGTGGCGAGCACCGCGTCCCATTCGGCCAAACTGCTGACGACGACAAATGCCTCACGGAGTTGCTTGAACTGCGGATGCAGCTCCGAATACTTGATGCCGAATTTTCGGAGCATGATCGCCGCTCGGTTTTCGTCGTAGACCTCCATCGCCAACCGGAAGTGCTCACGCAGCGCGTCGCGTTGTTCATACAACGACGGCGGATCAGGCAGCGGTAAGCCGGCAGCGAGTGCTCGCGCCTCGCGAAAGATCCACGGATTGCCGATCGCCCCTCGTGCGGCCGTCACGCCATCAACGCCGGTCTGGCGGATCATGTCGAGACATGCCTGAGCCGTGAATAAGTCGCCGCTGCCGAGCACCACTCGGTTCCCCGCGTGCTGCTTGATTTCGCGAAGGATGTCCCAGTTGCTCGGCCCGTTGTAACGCTGTTCGACCGTCCGACCGTGAACGGTAATCGCGGCGACTCCCCGTTCGTACGCGCCGTCGAAAATCTCATAAAACTTGTCGCGGCTCTCTGCTTGGTCGTCGATTGCTCGCCTCATCTTGACGGTCACGGGGACATGCGGCGGCACCGCGTCCCGCACTCGGCTGACGATCTCTAGCGCGGTTTCCGGTTGGCTCAACAAGAAGCCGCCTCGGCAGCGGCCGAGCACCTTCTTCACTGGGCAACCGAAGTTGATGTCGATGACGTCGAAGCCCGCCTCGACCAGCTTCAAGGCCGCGGGTCCAAAGTCCTCCGGCACCGCGCCCATCAATTGTCCACCGACGGGATGCTCTTCGTCGCTGACCTTAAGGAACCGTCGTGTGCGATGCCGGTCCTTTAGCTCGATCAAAAACTTGTCGAGCAGCACCTCGCATAGCGTGTACGACGCGCCGAAGCGTTTGGCGATGACCCGCATCGGCCAATCGCTGTAGCCGCTCAGCGCCGCCTGCACGACCGGGAAGTCGAGCTTAATCGGGCCGAGACGCAGGCGAGAAAGGGACGCTGCGTTGGAATTTGAGATTTGAGATTTGAGATTTCCAGATTCGCCGCTCATGGCTTTTCTTCCAATCCGCAGGCACACACCATCTGTCCGCAGCCGGGGCAGCCATTGCCGTACTTCTTTAAGACGGCGGCCTCCAAGTCCACGCCGCAGACGTTCGCGATCGTGGCCAACCACGCGAGCACGTCGGCGAACTCCAGGGCCAGTTCTTCCTTCGAGCCTTCTCGTAACGCGGCCGCCAGTTCCCCGACCTCCTCCATCAGCCACATGAACGTGCCGTCGACACCGCGAGCCTCGTCCTTGCTGGAGTACATCTTGGCGATCAACGCCTGCAGATCGGCGAGCCCGAAAGGCTTGGTTTCAGAGGGAGCAACCACGCGAGTTTCCTTGTTTTGAGAAGGCTGGAATTCAGCCATCGGAAGTCAGCGATTCGTCGTCGAGAAGCGACTTGCTCGAAATCCGTTGGCTTCACAGAATACGCGACCTCGCGGCGGACGAGAATTCCGCCGAAAAGAATTCGCCTCGCCGAGGCCACAAGGCCGATGATCGGGCGAGGTACTTCCACCGACCACAGGTTTGACAACATGGCCAAAGCGGGATCACGCAAGAAGCTGCCGAAAGAAGTCGCCGTCATCAATGCGGACAACTGCACCGGCTGCGAATCGTGCTTGGAAGTCTGCCCCGTCGATTGCATCGTGAAGGTGCCGGGCGAGACGATCGGCTGCCTGCAAAGCTTCTGCGAAATCGACGTCGAACGCTGCGTCGGTTGTGAAGTCTGCGTCCACATCCCGACCAAGAAGTCGGACCCCTACGAGCTGACCGTCTGCCCGTGGGACGCCATCGAAATGCTCCCGACGATCAAAGTCGCTCAGTACGTCGCCGCGAAGGGTGGTCCTCCCGATTACCTTCGCGACAACTGGGAACGCATCGTCGAACCGGCCATCCGCATGGCGCAACTCGCCGCCGAGCAGCAAGCCTAGTTGATTTCGACGAACCGAAATCACATCAACACACAGGCGAGCGGGGCGGCGTCAGCCCCCCGGTTTTCGGCAGTCATTGCGATCACCGGGGGGCTGACGCCGCCCCGCTCGCCAATTCTGTTTCAGAGGCTCGACGCGATCACGCCGCTCCGTCTTTTTCCAGCAGCAGGCGGAGGTACGAGCGGCGGTCAGGTTTTCCGAGCTGAAGTTCTTGAGCGAGAGCAAAGAGGCAATCGCGTGCCGTGTCGCGCTCGGACTCTTCCGCGATGATCTCCAATTCCGCAAACCAACCGAGGTCGAGCACGTTGTCGATGACGACTTCCAGATCGCGGTTCTGCCAGCGGAAATGAAACGGCTCACGGCGTTTAACGACATCGCGAACTTCGCGGAATCCGAGTGACGCGAACATCTCCCGCAACTGCTCACGAGCGACCTGGCCGGAGGCGGCTGGGACTTCGACTTCTCGCCGAGTCTTGGCGACCTGATCGACGAGCGGACCTTTGTAGGTCAGAAAGTTGTCGTCGCCGACGCAACGCAGGCGGAAGACCTCATCGGTCTGAGCGAAATCGCGGCTCGGATGCGCGAGGTAAATATCGCGCTGATCAAGCGGCTGGCCGGGATGTCCCCCCAACTCAGCGATGCGCTGTCGAAGAGCCGCAACAGTTGCGGCGTCAGCCAGCGGAAATTTTAACTCGACTTCGTAGGTCATGAATTCATTCGCCGTCAAAAGCTCATCGTGCTCAGCAAGAGGCGGACAAAAGTAGTTGGAACACTCATCTTCGCTAATTGGAAGCGACAGCCTTTGTCTGGATTAGCGTCGATTAGCGAAGATGAGCGTTCAAAACTGCGTTTGGATTGTGGGGTGACAACAACCAAAGATTCGAGGTCGCTAATTCGCTGCTGCCTCGAACTCTTTGCCGATGAGTTCGAGGTTCTCCCAAGTGAAGAGTCCGGTGTCGTGGCCGTCGTTCCAGGCGATCTTGATCGCGTAGTTGCCGGTGAATTCCATCTTGGTCGGAGCGATCTCGCTGGGGACGTCTTCCACGTCCACCACCCGGATGCCGGTGGTTTCACTGACGCAGTTCGCACACGGGCAGCGGCCGCGTACGAAGCGGAACGGCAGCCGGTAGGTGCCGTGCGACCATTCGAGTTCGAGGACGCCCTCTTGTTGTCGGGCTTTGATGCTGAGCGGTGGTGCGGTCATGCGACGGTTTCTGGGTTTGGAAAAGTGCTTCAGCCACGGATTGAACACAGAGGAAACACGGATCAGGACAAGTCGAAGGCTCAGACAAAACCGCTTTCGAGTTCTCCTCATCCGTGTTTCATCTGTGTCTCCTCAGTGGCCAGATTCATGCATTCATTCCTTCACGGGTTTAATGGTCGTGGCCACCCTTGAACAGCGGGCTGTTCTTGTCCCCTCGGGACGCGAGGTAGGCGACGAGGTCAAGGATTTCGTCGCGGGTCAGTTTTTCGAGCAAGCCTTTCGGCATGATCGAAACCTTCGACCGTTGACGCTCGGCGACGTCGTTGCGTTTGATGAGGATCGGGTTCGTGCTGACGAGTGGATTCTCGACGACCTTGATGATGTCTCCGCTCTCTTCGACGACGAGGCCCTGGATCACTTTGCCGCTTTGCAACTCGAAGACGTTGGTTTGGTACTTCTCGTTGATTTTGGCGCTCGGGTCGAGGAGTTCTTTGACGATGTCGCTGGGCTTCAGTTTGGCGTCGAGCTTGCTGAGGTCGGGGCCGAACTCTTTGCCGACGTTGTCGAGTTTGTGGCAGCCGACGCAGTTGGCGACGGTGAAGAGTTGCTTGCCGGCGGTGTAGCTGCGCTTGGAGTGGTCGGCGCGATCGCTGTGGTCGTGGCCCATGGCTTTGTGGTCGAGGGCTTCGATGACTTTGGCGAGGTCTTCGAACTTCCATTCGGTGCGCGGGCGGCGGTCTTTGAGCAAGGCGTCGGCGGCTTCGATCTTGTTCGCGGCGAGGTAGGCTTCGGGGGCGGCTTCGTAGGCGTCGAGGTCGGCGACGACGTACAGCGCGGCGTACATGCGACGCCAGTGGCCGGGGTAGGTGCAGACGATTGGATAGATGCCGGTTTCTTTCGGGACATTGAAGCTTAGGCGTTGCGAATCGCGCGGCTGCAAGAGCGTGCTCTTCGCGAGAATCTTTGGTGAGTCGGGGATGTAGTGTTGCTCGGCGAAGCCTGGCTTTTGGGCGTTGGCTTCGGAGAGGAGGCCGATTTCTTCCAAGGCTCCGGGGAGCGTGATCGCGAGGTTGTGGGGCATCAGATCGCTGTTATCGAGGATGAACTCGACGGGCTTGCCGGCTTGGACGGCGATGATGTCTTTGTCGTAGCTCATCTTCTCGAATACGGTGCCGATCTTGATGACTCGGATGCCGAGTTCGCCGAGCGTCGCTCGTGCGAGCTTGGCTTGATCGGCGGGGAGCAACGACGCGAGGGCGTCGCCGAATTCGAGCATGTCGATGGCCGGGGATTGCGTGCGGTCTTTGGCCGGGATCTTTTTCACGGCTTCGACCATGACGCTGAGCAGCGCGGGGGCGTCTTCCTTCGGCCACGTTTGCTTGGGCAGGCGTTGCAGCGAGCGGATGGCGGTGAGGCGATCGACGTCCTCTTTCACGAACTTGCTCAGCGAGGCGAAGGTTTTGGGTTCTTGGCCGCGGACGATCGTGAGGGCACCCATCGCGGCTCGGCGGACGAGGCTTTCGGGGCCGCCGCCTTGCAGAGTGAATTCGACTTTCACGGGTGGGGCGGGGTTCTTTTCGGACTTGAAGACTTCCGCTCGTTTCTCGTCGAGCACTTTCAACGTGAAGTTATTCAAGCGATCGGGGATTTCGGTGCGGTTGTAGATCACGATTTGGTCGATCGGGTGCTCGTCACCGAGGTCCACTTCCCAGAATGGGTTGTTGGTGTTTTCTTCGGTGTGAGTTTGGCCGCCGTCGCCGTAGATGCCGGACTTGTTGCCGTCGATGGCTCGTGAGGCGTCGCCGCCGGCTCCGGTGTTCTTTTGCGAGGCTCGGCCTTTGCGGGCGACGTTTTCGCCGCCGCTCATGACTTCGACTTCGGCGAGCGTGAGCGTTCCTTTGCCGGGGAGTTCGACTCGGACGAAGCGGCCTTGGGTGCCTTTGGACTTCGGGCCACGCAGCGATTCGGGGAGTTCGTCGAGCAGCGGGGCGACTCGGTCGTACAACGTCGCGCGAACCGACGCATCGGAAATCAGCGGCATCGCGTTGACGAAATCGACGAGGCGTTTGGCGTCGGTGGTCGCGAGCTTCCAGGCGGCATCGACGTTGTTGTCCACGTTGATCAGCGAGACGTAGCCGATCTGGCGGAAGATCGGTTGCTTGGCGGAGGTCGCGAGTTTTTCGAGTTCGGCGCGGGCGGTGGTCAGTTCGGACGCGCTCTGGCCGGTGAGTTGGCGGACGAGGTCGAAGACGACGCTGGTGTCCACGTTGGCGGCTTTGCCGTCGAGCGACGCGATGCCGTCCATGATGACTCGCAGTTGCGGTTTGTTTTCGAGCTTGGCGAGGTCGCGCACGGCCTCACGTCGATGTTCGTCGCGCAGTCCGGGGCGGTAGAGCATTTCGGTGAGGACCAGTCGATCGCGTTTCTCTTTGAGGAGCTCGTCGTTCGACAAACCCTTGAGCGCGTAGCGGGCACCGGCTTCGGATTTGAAGGCGACTCGCTGGCCTCCCTTGGTGGCGTTGTCGAGCAGCGGTTGCAGCGTGCGCATCACTTCCTTGCTGAGGAATTCGAGGTGCAGGTCGGTCGGCTGCTCGTTGGCGATGAGCACGACTTCGGCGGCCTCGGGGCTGGGGATGAAGCTGGCGGCCCAGAGGGCCATCAAGCGGACTCGCGGCGATTCATCGGCGGCGGCTCGGCGGAGCAGGTCCAGCGCGTTCGGCAAGCGGTCATGCCATGCCGCGATCACTCGCACGGCGGCGGCGCGGGCACGGAAGTCTTTCGAGTTGAGAACTTGTTCGAGCAGCGGGACGTTGATGCTGTTGTGATGCTGATGGACCCAGAGGAGTTCCAATTGGATACGCGTTAGCTTAGTGGTGAACGAGGTTACTTCCGATTGTGGGAGTCCATCTTGGATTGCCGTTGCGAGTTGCGCAGCATTGTTAGCCGCGCCAGCCAAAAGTTTCTCTGCAATTCCGATGACTTCACGCGTATCGCGGCTGCTAAGTTCGATTCGCGCACGATACCGAACACGATCATCTGGGTCGGCGAGTAATTTGAGGAGGTCTGAAGTCGGTTGTCCGGCGATTGGCTTCGGCGTCACCAACTCTCGTTCGACATACGTCACGCGATAGACGCGGCCGTGGTCGTGGTCTCGGCTGGGGTCGCGGAGGTTGTGTTGCATGTGGCCGATGATCGGGTTTTGCCAGTCGGTGAAGTAGATGGCTCCGTCGGGACCGACCTCGACGTCGCCGGGGCGGAAG
>SXKJ01000297.1 GCA_005778115.1 Planctomyces sp.
CCCTGCTTTTCATCCGCTTCCAGAGTCTTGGTCGCAACCCAGGCATCTTGCACTTGGGTTTCCTCGGTCGGATCGAGGCCGGGGATTTCATTGTGGATGTCCCGCATCTCGGCCTGACACAACCCGGCGAGTTGCTGGCGATCTTTGGCAGGTCCGGTCACGGTGATCATGACCTGCTGGTCCTGCGGCTCGGTGCGGATCAAGGCTCGTGCCTCTTCGCGGGTGAGGATCGCGCCGCTGGCCCATTGTCGTTTCTTGCCGTGGACCACTTCGATGAACTCGTGCAGCCGCACGATGGCACGAGCCACCAGCCCTTCCGGCAGCGCCTGATAGGTGTAGCGCAGGCGAGTGGCATCGGTGAGGGTGCCGAATTCCTCCACCCCTTTGGGTTGCACATCCGGCAGCGCTTGGGGAACGAGCCAGACGCCGCCGGAGGAGGCCCGCGCGTAGGCGATCTCGAACCGCTCCATGATCCGCACCAGGTAGTCCTGCATCTTCGGATCAGTGACGCTCCGCAGCACCACGTCCACATCGGCTCGCTTCAGCACGCCCGCTTGTTTCTCCGCACGCCGCATCAGCGAATAGACATTCTTCGTCAGCCACTCGGGTTGCAGCACCGTGGCTTCGTGCAGGCGCGGGTCGTTGCGGTAGTTGAGCGCGGCTCCCAGATTGTGCAGGATTTCCGCGAGCGAATCCTGCTCGCCTTCATCCACCACCTGATGCTTCGCGCACAGCGTCCGGTATTCGGAGTAGGTGAGGTGCGCCCGCCTCTTCCCTCCGCGCGTCAGAGCCAGACGGACGGCATCCCAGGTTTCAGGAAACGGTTCGCGGACCCACTTGAGCCGGTCCACTTCTTTGCACAGGGCGGCCTTGAGCTTGGTGATCCCCTTGTTCGACTTGCAGTCCACTTCCACAAAGCCGCGAATGAAGGGATACCGCTCCTGCAACGCGCCGCGATCCACTCGCGGGCGGCAGCCGGGGACGTCCCACTTATTCAGAGCCACGATCACCGGTGGCCCGTTTCCATCGTCATCCGTCCCGAACGCCTTGATCAGCCGCAGCCAGTATTCCGCGTCCTCCCGTTCGTGGTTCTCGCGCCCCGTCAGCACCACGACATACACGCTCCGCACGCTGAAGAAGAACTGGTGCAGAGCGTGGGTGATGACCTGCCCGGCGAAATCCCAGACATGAGCCGTGACCGGTCCTTTCTTGCAGTCCTTCATCTCCCAATCGCACAGAGCAATCCCCGGCGTGCTTTCCTCTTTGTCGTTGAATGGCAGGTCGCGTAAGGCGCGCACCGTACAAGTCTTCCCGGCTCCGCCCCGACCGACCAGAATCAATTTCACTTCATCCAACGGACGGGTCTTTCCCGCTTGTCTTCCGAAATAGAAATCCAGGATTGACTTCGCTGAGGGAGTACTTCCACCGTGAGTGTTTCGCGGATCGGGACAGAGGGCTAGAGCTGCAGGGCGGGATTGTCGTGCAGGGACAATTCTTTCAACTTTGGTATATCTCTGAGCCAGCCCGGCAACGTTGTGAGTTTGTTGTCCTGGAGCCAAAGCTTCGTCAGGGCTGTCAGTTGGCTAATCTCCGGAGGCAGCGTCGTGAACTGGTTGTTGACGAGGATAAGTTCCTTTAGGGCCGTGAGTTGACCGATCTCCGCTAGCAGCGTCGTGAGGCGGTTGTTATGGAGAAATACTTTCGTCAGGGCGGTGAGTCGGCCAAGTTCGGGCGGCAGCGTCGTGAGCTGGTTGTGGCCAACAAAAAGCGCCGTCAAAGCCGTGAGTTGGCCGAATTCCGGAGGCAGCGTCGTGAACTGATTGCTGGTTAGGTTAAACGACTTCAAGGCCCTGAGCTGGCCGATCTCCGGTGGCAGCGTCGTGAGCTGATTGCCGCCGAGATCGAGCTTTTTCAGGATTGTGAGTTGGCCGATCTGCGGCGGCAGCGTCGTGAGCCTGTTGCCACTGAGATCAAGATTCGTCAGGGCCGTGAGTTTGCCGATCTCCGGTGGTAGCGTTGTGAGATGGTTGATTTCGAGGTTTAGCTTCGTCAGATGCGTTAGTTGCCCTAGCTCCGGCGGCACCGTCGTGAGGCCAAGTCCACTCAAATCAAGATGACTAACCCATTGGCTTCCATAGTCCTCGATCCGCTTCAGGGCTTCGGCATAGGCGGCATCCGCCTGTTCGGAGTTTTTGGCCATGACAGTCTCATTCGCAAGCCGCGGAAAATGGAGCTGAGAGAGGAGCAGGTGATACCCCTTGGCCTCGCGAATTGAAAGCGGCGGTTCCACCCTGGAGTGCTGCGGCTGGACGCAGCCCTCCATTCATTTGGAATGAAGACATTGATCGTCAAGAAAGCGGCCGATGCTCAGCCGGGTTTTGTGGTGGCGGGTTTTGGAACTCGGAGAGTCTGTGAAAGAATCACGCTACTTGGGCTTGTCCCAGTGGTTCCCGCGCTTCTGCACTACCCAAATCTTCGAGAACTTTGGTAGTGCAGAAGCGCGGGAACCACCCCGACAAGCGGGGTGGCGTGATTCTTTCGCAGCCTCGGAGAGTCGCTATTCCAAATGGATGGAGGGCGGTGTCGAGCCACCGCACTCCAGTGCGTTTCGACGCAGCCCTCCATTCATTTGGAATGAAGACGTTGATCGTCAAGCAAGCGGCCGATGCTCAGCCGGGTTTGCGGCGACGGTTTTTGGAACTCGGAGAGTCTGTGAAAGAATCACGCCACTTGGGCTTGTCCCAGTGGTTCCCGCGCTTCTGCACTACCCAAATTTCCGAGAACTTCGGTAGTGCAGAAGCGCGGGAACCACCCCGACAAGCGGGGTGGCGTGATTCTTTCGCAGCTTCGGAGAGTCGCTATTCCAAATGGATGGAGGGCGGTGTCGAGCCACCGCACTCCAGGGATGGCTACGACCGTGCAAACGTCGATTCGCGCGGTGCCTGGTAGCGGACATTTAGGTGCGGCGTTTCGATTCTCTTCTGGCCGGTGCCGAGTGATCGCACGCCCGCTTCGACCAGACCGGTGGTCAGCAACGTCCGCTCGATCGGATACGGCGACTTGCCGGTCAGGAAGGTTTCTTCGGCCTTCGACATCAGCGAGGCCGAGTAGGTCACGTTCGGAGTCGGCGGGAGATGGAACAACGTCGAGAGTGGCTCCGATTCCCCTTTCAGCCGCGCGGCGAAGGTGAAGTCACCGATCAGGCCGTTCAGCATCAGCATGGTGGCCTTCACGCCGTCGGCATACTCGTAGCGATACGCGATCGGTTCTTTGACCCACTCGCGGATTTGAGCCGGCGTCGGGTAGCGATGACTGAACGTCGCGGGTTGAGCCAACGTCTGGCTGCGCGACAGACATGCCTCGAAAAGCTTTGGATCCCAGCCTCCGCCGGACCAACTCCCCGCGTCCATCGCTTTCCAGACGGCGTCGCCTCGCAGAGCCTGCATCGCGACGACTCCGGACTCGCCGCCGCGACGCCGTTCGGCCATGCACTGGATCATCTCCAGCACGTGGAAGTCGTAGCTGTCGATCCCGCCAATCGCGACTCCTAAGAGCTCTTCGACCTCGGCCCCGTAGGGCATGTCGATCGCCGGCATTCGCCAGGTGACCGGCAACGATGAACCGGCAGTGAAGGGAAACTTCAGCTCGCGCGAGATCTCGACCATCTCTTTGGCCCACTCCCATTTCCACGACAGATGCTTGTCGTTGAAGACCGGGACCGCGCGGCCGTCCTTGCGAAAGACATCAGTCACCTGCTTGAAGAACTCGTAGCGCGGATATTTGGTTTGAGCGAACTCGCTCTTCGGATAGTCGCCGTGCTCGCCGATGATCAGCACGGCATCGACCGCGAGCTTGTCGCCGCCGCATCGCAGCGTCTCGGCGATCGTCGGATAGATCGGGAAGCCAAACTCTTCGGAGCGTTTGCGGCTCAGGTCGTTTTCCGGCTTCTGATCGACATACGCCGCGACCACATCCAGCGGCGGTCGATGCCAGCGGCCATTGATCGGATAGCCGACGAGAAATCGCTCGCCCATGTGCCAGGCGTGAGACTTATATCGCCACTCAGTGGTGACGATTGCCAAACGCTTGCGTTGGCTCGGTGCGGTCTCGGCCGCAAACGCACTTGGAGCAATGGCCAGTCCGGCACCAACCGTCGAGAGAAAGGATCTTCGTGTGAGCATGATTGTTTCCTGAAAGGTTTCTGGCACAAACAGGGGCGAAGACCAAGCAGTTGCGGCGTTGTAGCTATCTTGTCATGGCTCTGCCGAGGCAAGCCCGATGGAGCGGCATGAATTGATGTCGAACGGCGCAGAATGACTCGCTACAACTCCTGCCTGTAACGGAAGCCAATTCGTCAGGGATCGACGACCGCGATGTTTACTCTAAAAGGAAAATTGCTGATTGGTGTGGGGTTGGTGCTGGCGATGGTCGCCACGCTGACGATCAGCAGCCTATGGGCAATCCTCTCCTACCGCGAAGTCGTCAACGACTTGGATCGCAACCTCAACCGCGTGCCGCAACGACGTGAATTGATCGAAGCCTTTGCCGCGCTGATGGAGCCGCTGCTCGCGGAACTCCCCGAAGATGATGCGGGACGCGCCGAGCGGCAATGGCAGTTCGAGCAGCGACTTCTCGAAGCGGAACGTCGTACCAACGAGGCGCTGCGCAAGCTGGCCGATTTGCCGCAGCAGCCAGAACTCGCGACGACACGCGACCTCACCGCCGATCGGCTATGGGAAATTGGCCGCCGGCTGAAAGACCTGCGGACGGAGCAGCGACATCTTCTCCACCCGAACAACGCCAATAAGACGACTCAGTCGCTGTTGTGGCAGGTGGGGACACTGCAGGGGATCACCGCCGGTCTTCCGGAGTTCGGGACCGGCCTGCCGCAATTGCTCGACTCGTCGCGCAAGACTTATCGGGGCAGCTTCTGGTGGGTGTCGGTCTCGACGGGGTTGGTGCTGGGGTTGCTGGTCTGCGGATTCTTCGCGGGGCGACGCTGGATTTCGCGACCTTGGAAAAAGCTGCTCGAAGGGACGCATCGTGTCGCTCAGGGCAAGTTCGAATATCGCGTGCGGCTCGACACGCGGGACGAGTTCGCCGAACTGGCCGATTCGTTCAACCGCATGGCCGATCGCTTTGTCGAGACACGCGATCGTCTGAAGCAAGACGCTCAAGAGCTCGCCGAGCAACTGACGCGACAGGAACGGCTCGCGGGCTTGGGCTTCCTGGCGGCGGGAATCGCTCACGAACTCAACAACCCGCTGACCGCGATCCGCTGGACCAGCGAGTCGCTGTTGACTCGCTTCGCCACGATGTTCGGCCAAGTGACACCGCAACAGGCGACGCTCGTCGAGAACTACTTGAAGATGATTCAGTCGGAATCGTCTCGCTGTCAGCAAATCACTGCGAAGTTGCTCGACTTCGCACGCGGCGGTGACGGACTGCGTGCCAATCACGACCTCACGCAAATCATCCGCGAAGTCATCCATCTCATTCGCGCAATGAGCAAGTATCGCCAGTGCGAAATCGTCTTCGACCGCTCAGAACCGTGCGTCCTGGAGGTCAACGGTTCGGAGATTAAACAAGTCGTGTTGAACCTGGTCGCGAATGCGCTCGATGCGATCGAGGATGCGGCTCATCAAGTCGATCGACGCCCGCGGTTATCCGGCCCGCTGCCCGCCAGTCCTAAGAATTCTGAAAACTGTCCGACGACAGAACTCTCAACGGTCCCCGCGGGACGCCTCGACATTCGGCTGACGGAACTCACCGACCACATCGAACTGGAGTTCCATGATTCCGGCTGCGGCATGTCGCCGGATGTGCTCCGCAAAATCTTCAACCCGTTCTTCACGACAAAACCAACCGGTCAAGGGACTGGCCTGGGATTGCCCATCTGCCATCGCATCGTCACCGAACATGGGGGCCGACTCGCGGCGACCAGTTCCGGTCCCGGCCAGGGCAGCACGTTTCGGTTGAGCTTGCCGCGAGCGGCAATTTCCCAGCAAAAGGCGGCGTAAATCCGCCTCGTCAGCCCCCGTTGCCTGGTTTACCCGGTTCTGTTATTAACCCCGCCCTTCCGTGACACGGAACGTCAAATCGGATTAAGCCAAGCTGCTCGCATCACCTGTGCGAGAAGCCTCACCGAATGGAATCGGGAGTCGAGCCTTGAGCGCTGTCTCGTGCTGTAAGCTGCGTGTGTTGTTCGTCGATGACGAACCGTCGATCCGCCAAATCATGGCTGCGGAACTTCCAGATCGCGGACACGACGTGACCGTTTGCGAAGACGGGGCATCGGCCTTGAAGGTGCTCGCCGAGAAATCCTTCGACTGTGCAATCCTCGACCTCCAAATGCCGGGACTGTCGGGTTGGGAAGTCGCCGCGCGAATGAAGGAGATCGCTCCGGACACGCTGGCAATCATTCACACGGCGCACGGCAGTATGGACACCGCCATTCAAGCACTGCGGATGAGAGTCTTCGACTTCCTTCCCAAGCCGTGCAGCCTGTTCGACCTCGACAGCCTGTTGCTCCGCGTTGCCGAGCATCGCACGCTGATGAATAAGACCATCGCGCTGGAGAAATCTCTGAAGGCGGTGCAGGGGAATTCGGACCTCATCGGCAATTCGACCCCCATGCAGCGCGTCAAACGACTGATCGACAAGATCGCGCCCACAGACTCCAGCGTGCTGATCTTGGGCGAGACTGGCACCGGAAAAGAACTGGTCGCCCGCCGCATCCACGATCTCAGCCCGCGTGCGTCGATGCCGTTTGTTGCTGTCAATTGCGGCGCTCTTCCGGAGCAGCTCGTGGAAAGCGAGTTTTTTGGACATCGCAAGGGAGCATTCACCGGTGCGGAGATCAGCCGCAAGGGACTGCTCGAAGTTGCGGACGGCGGCACGCTGTTCCTCGACGAACTTGGCGAGTTGGACAGAGCGATGCAGGTCAAGCTGCTGCGGTTTCTGGAATCGGGCGAGGTCCGTCGCGTTGGCGAGAACGAAGCATTTCACGTTGATGTCCGAATCGTCTGCGCGACAAACCGCCCCTTGACGGACATGGTTGAAGCCGGCACGTTTCGCGAAGATCTCTTCTTCAGAATCAACACGTTTGAGGTTCCTCTCCCGCCGTTGCGAGACCGAAAGGACGACATCCCAGCACTCTCTCAAGCATTGATTGCCCGGCATCTCAAACGTCGGCAGGCTCCGGCCAAAATGCTGCCGCAAGAAACCTTAGACGTACTGACCAATCACGATTGGCCGGGCAATGTCCGCGAACTCGCCAACGCTCTAGAGCATGCCGTGATTCTGTCGGACGGACAAACCATCTCGCCGGATGACCTGCCCAGCAGTCTCTGCCTGCGACGTCCTCGGAAATCGCTCGGGGTACCCGTCGCAGCGGATTCAACGGCCGCAACTCACCCGACCACGCTGCAAGAGATGGAACGTGAGATGATTCTGGCGACGCTGGAGCGCAACGCTGGGGACAAGCCAAAGTCGGCTGCCGAACTCGGCATTGCCCTTAAGACGCTCTACAACAAACTCAACCAGTATCAGTCGGAAGCGGCAGCCCGCGCGAGCTAAGCGGACGCCAGTTGCTTCAGATCTGTCAGTGCTTCGGACAATGATCCGAGACGACCGAGTGCCTCGGTTGGACGACCTGGATCAGTCATGAATGCAGGCGGTAATCGGCCCTTTCATCGTGACTCGCCGCGAACGAGGGGTGCGACAATTCTTGGCATTTTTCCAAAAGAGTGGCCAGCAGATCTTGCAACAACCGTATATCATTAGTTTTACTCAGGTACATTTTTCCGGATCCCTGTCTGAGCGTTGTGTCCCCAGACTAGGATGACCTCGCGGTGGCCCCGCTTTTCAATTGGGATGCTTTAGGAAAAGAATGAGTCCAATGGCAAATGTTTTGATGACCAAGACAGCGAACCTCACCCCCCGGCAGCGTGAGATCTACGAGTTCGTGAAAGACAACATCATGAACCGAGGGTACGGCCCGACGGTGCGTGAAATCGGCGACGAGTTTGGCATCAAGTCTCCCAACGGAGTCATGTGCCATTTGAAAGCTTTGGAAAAAAAAGGGCTGATCACTCGCGAACCGAACCTGTCGCGAGCGATTCAATTATCTGACAAGCCGCAACGCAAAACGGCGGTCGATCTTCGCGGGCAGTTCGGCCAAGCATCCCGATTGAAGGAAAACAAAGAGAGCGAGCAGATTGATTTCATGGACCTGCTCGGTTCGGGCGACCACTTCATTTACCGTGCGTCGGATGATTCGATGGCCGTCGAACACATCGTCAAAGGTGATTTTCTGGTCTGCCGGATGCAGCAGTTTTATCGCGATGGCGATCGAGTGATTGCGGTCACGAAGAACAAAGAAACGCACTACAAGCGTTTCTATCAGGACAACAATCGGATTCGGCTGGACTCGATCAGCGGACCGAAGAAGTCGATCTACACCGACGACGTCAAGATTCTCGGCATGGTGGTCGGTGTGGTACGCAAGCTGTAGAGCATCTCACGAAAAGAGATCTCAGTCGCAGGAGCGACTGAACTGCGTATGCGAGTCGCTCCTGCGACTCGCATTCAGACGCCTTGAAACCAACGAAAACAGGCACCAGCGATTCGTTCGCGGGTGCCTGTTCTGTTTTGCGCGTGCCGGTCAGCCACTAATCCTGAGCGTCCTCCACGGGCTTCTTCGGTGCCATCAACTTTTGCAGCAATGGTTCGATCTGTTGGACGTTGGTTGCCATCTCCGCAACATTTCCCTTTGAGGAAACCACCCAATACAGCGGAACCGACTGAATTCCGTAGTGCGCGGCCACGGGGTTGTTCCAGCCGCGTTTGTCGGGTTCCGTCTGAAAGATCGTCGGCCAATTGAGGCCATTGGATTCCAGAAACGTTTGCACTGCGGATTCATTGTCGTCGTCGTCGAGATTTACGCTGACGACATTCAGGCGATTGGAGTCGATCTGGCCGAGTAATTCTTTCAGCGCCGGCAACTGTCGGACGAACGGCTGAGCCTGAGTCTTCCAAAACACGACGAGCATCGGCTTTCCAATCAACTCTTCGGCGTTCACAAAGCCGCCGCCGATTGTTGGACCGGCGAGCTGCAATGGCTGCCCCTTGAGGTTGAGTCGGCGGAGGATGGGGGTGATTCGTTCGGCAGCGGAGCTTTCCGGGAAGAGCTCGCGGACTGTCGCATAACATTGAATCGCGTCAGCCATCATGCCGTGATATTCACAGCTTTGTCCGGCGGCAAAGAGGGCGGGAATGGCCTGGCGTTCTTCCTGGGGGAAGTGCTTGGCAAACTGCCGCGCGAGTCGGCCGTATTCCTCCAGCCACTTCGGTTCTTGCTGGCCGAAACGCTGGGCATTCAGACGCGCAAACGAAATCAGTACTTGCCCCGCCTCGATGGCTGCTTTCGATTGCGGATCTCGTTCGTACAACGAACTCGCGTGCTCATAGATCGCGTCGATGTGATCTTGGTCCCCGGTGAGGGCGAGTTGTAATTCGGCCTCCAAAAGATGATGCACGGCGAGATCGAAGACTCGGACCTTGGCCTCATCCTTCTCCTTGTGGGTGCGTGCGATCGCTTCCGTCGCAAGATCGACCAATTGTTGATTGCGTTCGCGACGAAGCTCGGCTTGCCGTTCCGCCGTCTGCGAGAACGCGTCGACCGAATCACCAAGTGGCCGCAGCTTGAGCCGCGTGATTTGCAGAATGAACCATTCAGGCGAGTCTTTCGCGGGCTGAGAGCGATCGAAATCGGAATCGTCTTCATCGGAGCTGGCCGGCTTCGGAGACTTGCCGATGCCAGAGGCGGGCACAACGCCGTCATTGGAATCCGGGAGATCAACGCCATCTTCTGGCGTGAGCGAGTGCTTCGCGGTGGTATTCGTTGTCTGCTGTGATTGGGGCGCGGAGTTCGATCCCCCTCCGCAGCCTGTGAGAATTGTTGTCGCCAGCATCCAGCATCCAAGCCGCCAGCTTTTCTTCATCGTTGCACCATCCGTGGGCAGGGGCCGAGATTCGATCCGAATAGAAGTCTCCGACTCGAAAACTTCATAAGTCGATGGGGTTTTAGCGCAATCCAATTCGGCGAGGCAAGACGAAGAATTCTGTGAAGTCACCTAGCGGCAAAGTCACAGAACGAGTTACAGATCTCCGCCTGACCCTCAAGGATGAGAAAGTCTCTTCATGGATCGACCGACTGCTGAGATCAACCTGTGGACGAGTCAGCCTCCCATCACGGATGGGCGGCTTGAGGATTTCGTTGCCGACCCCATCGCATGCATGCGGTGGTTGCGTCGCGAGCATGGTGACGTCGCCGCGTTGCGCGAGTCTGAACAGCAAATTGTCTTCGTTTTCAATCCACAGCTTAATCGCCAGGTGCTGAGCGACTCGAAGCTGTTCTATTCGCAATTCTTTGCCTTGCGCGGTCCCAAGAATTCGTCTCAGCGACGGCTGACATGTGGCTTGCTGAGCATGAATGGGGACGAGCACAAGCAGCAAAGACGACAGGTCTCTGGCCCGTTCGAGAAGCGGGCGATCGGCGTTCATCACGACACGATCGCGACGTTGACAGCCGAGATGCTCGACGGCTGGCGGCCCGGAGAAACGCGAGACATTGCGACAGAGATGACGGTGCTCGCCCGGAAGATCACCAGCACGATGCTTTTCGGCATGGACCAGATGCAGATCGCATTGGAGATTGGCGAGATGCTCGATCCGTGGGTCGAGCTGAATCATCAGCTCGGTTTGGCAGCGTTGTTGCCGACAGACGATTTCATGCCGCGTTACGACGAACTGTTATCGTTGGCCAATCGGCTCGAAGCACGCATTTTGGATCTGGTCAGTCTGCGGCGCGGCGCGGGCAAGCTAGGCACCGATTTGCTGTCGCAACTGATCCGCGTCCATGACGAGACTGGTGGTATCACGACCGAGCAACTCATCGGTCACGTCGCGTTGCTGTTTGGCGCGGCGCACATGACCACAGCGAACACACTGGGATGGACGCTGTTTCTGCTGGCTCAGCATTGCGACGTTATGTGTCCGCTGTATCGCGAACTGCTGGCGGGCGAGTACGACGAACCGCTCGCGGCATTTGACAGCGCAAAAGGCTCGCGACTGGATCGAGTGCTCCGTGAGAGCATGCGTTTGCTGCCGGCTTCGAGTTACTCTCAACGGAGCAACAGTGCTCCGGTCGAATTGGGACCGTTGTCGTTGGCGAAGAACTCGTTGGTTGTTTTCAGCCAGTTCATGACGCATCATCGGGCCGACCTGTACCCGAACCCGGAAGTCTTCGATCCCGATCGCTGGCTGACGATCACGCCGTCCCCTTACGAGTACCTGCCGTTCGGAGCCGGGCCGCGGCTTTGTCTGGGAGCACCGCTGGCGCTCGTGACCTTGAAAACAATTCTGCCACTGATCCTCAAGCGGTTTCGGCTGAGCGTCGTCCCCAACTCGGAGATCACCGGTCGCGTTGTTTCGACGATGCTCAACCCGATCTTCGGCTTGCCGATGCAGATCGCCGCGCCGGACGGTCGCTTCGAGGCAGCCCCGGTCCGCGGCAACATTCACACATTGGTTGATTTGCCTGCCGCGGCTCATGAACGCCGCGCAGCGGCCTGATTGGGTTTCGACTTCACTCGCTTGAACCACTCCCGGTTACGGCCCAGCGAAATCCAATACCCGCCGTCCTCGAAATGGATGTGCAGAATTCGCTCAGGACTACAAATGATGGCAACGGAATCAGCATCCATCGCGACGACTTCGTAGCGATTTCGCTCGCAAAAGCCTTTATAGTCGGAATGAAGATAACGAGGCGTGTATCGCAGCTTGAGATGCCCGAACAGCCCTGCGAACCATTTTCTGCGGTCGGATTTCATGCTGCGTGGCCAGATCCAATCGGCCATCGTTCGCCGACGATCGGACCGCCATGATCCTAGCAATCGGCGGTCAATGAGCATCGGCTTGCAAGGACGCGATCGCGCCGACTTGCTCACGCCAGCACCTCTCTCACGATTCGCGCAGTGGCAGTTGCATCGATCAACGATTGCGGTGTGGCGTTACGAGTAAACGTGAGCCGCTTCGGATCGAGACCGAAGAGGTGCAACAACGTAGCGTGGTAGTCGTGATGCGTAACGACCCCTTCGACGGCGCGATGGCCGAACTCGTCGGTTGCGCCGTAGGTATGGCCGGCTTTGAACCCGCCACCGGCGAACCAGGATGAGAAGCCATAGGTGTTGTGATCACGACCCACGCGGTCCGGTCCCGTGTCGTTTTGGATGACTGGTAGCCGCCCCATTTCCCCGCCCCAATGCACGACCGTCGAATCGAGCAACCCGCGCTGTTTGAGGTCTTTGACCAGCGCCGCACATGGCTGGTCGATTCGCAAACAGGCTTGCGGCAGTCCGCCGCGAATGGCTCCGTGATGATCCCACATTTGGGCGAACGAGTAGACCGAGACGAAACGGACGCCCCGTTCGATCAGCCGTCGCGCAAGCAGGCAGCGGGTGCCGAAGTCGCGTGTCTTTTCATTGTCGAAGCCATACAGCTTCTGAGTCGCCTCTGTTTCTTGCGACAAGTCCAGCGCCTCTTTCGCCGCAGTCTGCATCCGCGCCGCCAACTCATAGGAAGCAATGCGAGCTTCGAGATCGGTCTCGCCAGGATGTCGCGCGAGGTGCTCGCGATTCAGCTTGGCGACGTATTCCAAGTATCGCTCTTGGGGCAGTCCCTTGAGTTGCGGCGGTGGGTCGAGATTCAGGATTCGCGGTTCGCGTGAGCGTGCGACCGTTCCTTGGTAGAGCGCAGGCAGCCAACCGTTCGACCAGTTGTGAGTGCCCAGAACCGGCAAGCCACCTGGATCAGTCAGCACGACGTAGGCAGGCAAGTCTTGGCTCTCGGTTCCGAGTCCGTAGGTCAACCAACTCCCCAGCGATGGTCGTCCCGCTTGGGTATGGCCGGTGTTGAGCGCGTACAACGACTCGCCGTGATTGTTGACCCCCGTCGTCATCGAACGAATGAGCGTGATGTCATCCGCGATCTCACCGAAGTGCGGCAGCAGTTCAGAGAACTCCATGCCGCAATCGCCATGCTTGCGGAATCGCCACGGGCAGCCCAGCACTCGCGAGCTGGCTTCAGCGGCGTTGTCGTACTTGATGTCGCCGGGGAACTTCTGCCCGTCCAGCTGATTGAGAATCGGTTTTGGATCACAGAGGTCAATATGACTAGGACCACCTTGCATGAACAGCGAGACCATCGCACGGGCTTGCGGCTGACCGACGGTCGGCTTGGGCAAGAGGTCGTAGGACTTCTTCTCCAGTTCCGGCCGCACTGTCTCTGCGAGCGCGCCGTCTTGACGCAAGAGCCACGTCAGCGCGACCGACCCCAAGCCGAGCGCTTGGGCTGCCAGAAAATGTCGGCGAGACGATTGTTGATTGTGCATCCGCAAAATCCTTCCAGAAGCCCGACCGATTTGAAAGAAGCCCAGCATTTTGAAATGCCGGGCTTCTGTCTCCAATCCTGCGAGAGCCTCAAGGGGCGTTAGCCTTTTTTCTTGGCGGTCCCCGCTTTAACCGTCATTTCGATGACTTTGAAGTCCTCGCCTTCCTTCTTGACCTTGAAGCTGATGGTGGCGTTGTCGGCATTGCGAACCGACATCGACCAAGCGCCATTTTCATTTCGCGGCGTACTTCCACCCTTGATGCCAGTAAAGAGTTTCTTGAGGTCTTCGATTTGTTTTTCCGAAGCCTTGCCATCGCGAATATCTCCGAGCGGACCCTTGCACTTGGGGCTGATGAATTCTTCCAAGCCACTGATGTCGCCTCTCATCAAGTTGAGCGCCACTTTCTCTGCGGCAAAGCCAAAGGTTCCCGGCTGCGACTGTGGGTTCTGAGGAGCACCTTGACCACCGGGTCCACTCGCCCCCCCTGCGGGGCCTCCCGGAATTGCTCCCGCACCGGCTGGTGCTGCATTCGGGGCTCCAGCGATTGGAGCTGCGGGTGCTGCTCCCGGAGGCGTGCCCGCTCCCGGTATAGCAGCTGCACCCGGCGCGGCTGCTGGCGCAGCGGCGGCACCGGGATTCGCACCCGCTGCGTACGGATTTGCCGGTGCTGCGCCGGCGGGTAGCGCTCCAGCAGCGGGTAGTGCTCCAGCTGCCGGTGCTGCTCCTGGAGGCGTGCCCGCTGCCGGTAATGCAGCTGCTGCACCCGGCGCAGCAGCAGCACCGGGAATCGCACCCGCTGCGTACGGATTTGCCCCTGACGCACCGGAGGGTAGTGCTCCAGCGGCCGGCGTGGCCCCAACGGCTGGTGTTGCTCCAGCGGTTGGCATGGGACCACCTGCAGGCATCGCCCCTCCACCGGGCATCGCTCCCGGCATTCCACCACCACCCGGCATTCCACCACCACCCGGCATTCCACCACCACCCGGCATTCCACCACCACCCGGCATTCCTCCACCACCCGGCATTCCTCCCGGCGTCGCACCCGCGCCTGCGGAAGCATTCGCTGGTGCTTGGGCAACGGGTGCTGCTTCCTCCGAGGAGCAGCCGCTGACTCCCGCAGTGGACAGTGACAACATCAACGACCAGCCCAAACAAGGGCGAACGATGCGAGGCATGAGAAATCTCCTGCGTGAGTAATCAAGAAATGCGACCGCACGACCAGTCCAGCGGTACATCACGTGAGCAGCCTAGCCTCTTATTGGGCGAACGTCACCTGTTCTCTAGAAAAGACCCACGGCAGGCTAGTTTTTGAAGATGCGTAGTCTGTTCATCAAGAGGTTGGGTTTGAGGGCATGTTCACGGCAGAGAGCACCGACGGATTGTGCGAGTCGGCGGGCGAGGTTGAGGGTTGCGAGGTGAATGCCGTTCAGAG
>SXKJ01000002.1 GCA_005778115.1 Planctomyces sp.
GCGGAACTCGAACAGATCGCTCCGTATGCCATCAATGCGCAAGTGAAAGTGTCGATCACTCCGAACGGCAAGAAGGAACAGGCCGATCTGGGCCGCGTCATCGAGATCCTTCGCAAAGCGAACTATCGCGGCTACGTCGTGTTGGAATACGAGGAGGCTGATCCCTATGGCGAAATTCCGAAGGTGTTGGCGGACCTGCGAAAGTTGATTCATGCGTAATCGCAGCGACGGGGTCGGGAGTCTTTTTCAGGCCGCCACCTCTTGAGTTACAAGCGTTGCTCTTTAGGTTGGGCCGCCTGAAAAAGACTCCCGCCCCTTATCTGCCTTCTGCTGCGAAGGTTGATTCATGGCCAAGAAGCGTCGTGGCATTCCACTGGAAAACGAGACCGCATGGTATGCGTTGCTGAGTCTATGCGATGTCCTCGCGACTTGGGCACTCCTGCGACGCAACACCGGATTCGTCGAGTCGAACCCAGTGGCTCGTTGGTTTTATGATGGCTGGGGTTTAGCCGGCATGGTCTGGTTCAAGCTGGGCATGGTGACCCTGGTGGTTATGATCGCGCAGGTGGTGGCCAGAAAGAATGAACCGCTGGCGAGATTGCTGTTGGTCTTCGGCTGCGTGGCATGCGGAATCGTCTTTCTCTACAGCTATTGGCTGGGAAACCATGCGTAGGTTGGGACTCAATGAACGCTGGTGACATCGCCGATGAGCCAATTACGATATTCGCCCACGGGAGGCTCAGATGCTGACAATACTCGATCAAGGACTTTCGCTGTGCGACCGACTCAACCGGCGCGAGTGGCTGCGTGTTGGCAGTTTGGGGGCCGGAGGCTTATCGCTCTCGCATTTGCTCGCGGCGAAGAATTACGCCAAGGCCGCGACCAGAGGGCCTGCTGGTTCCTTCGGAAAAGCGAAGTCCGTCATCCTGTTCTGGCTGACCGGCGGAGCGCCTCAACATGAAACGTGGGATGTAAAACCTGACGCTCCCGCCGAGATTCGTGGCTCGTTCGGTCCGATTGCCTCGAAGACTCCAGGGCTGTTTGTTGGCGAGTTGATGCCGCGCACCGCGATGCTCACTGATAAGATCGCCGCGCTGCGTGCGGTTGTCACTGGCGACAACGCTCACTCATCCAGCGGCTATCAGATGCTGACCGGCGTTCCGCACATTCCGCTCAGCGCCGAGAGCGTCACGTCAAAGGCTCCGAACCTCTGGCCCAGTGCGGACTCGATCGTGCGATCGCTGCGACCTTCGCGAAACGGTTTGCCTCCATCGGTTGTGTTGCCGGAACACATCTGGAACGACGGAAACTTTCCGTGGCCCGGACAAGATGCCGGGTTCCTCGGCAACAAAGCCGATCCGTGGTTGATCCACTGCGATCCGAGTTCGCCCCAGTTCCGCGTTCCCGATCTTTCGTTTCCCGATGAGATCAGTTCGCTGCGGTTCGACGCCCGACGGACATTGCTCGAACAAGTCAACCGGCATCTCGATACCAAGTTGCAAGGGGGCCAAGTCCAACGCTTCAACGACGATGCTCAGCAAGCGATTGGATTGCTCAGCGCATCGGCATCGCGGCGAGCGTTCGATCTGTCGCAAGAACCGGATTCAGTACGCGACCGATACGGCCGTTCGCGATACGCTCAAAGCGTGTTGCTCGCGCGGCGATTGGTTGAGTCGGGAGTCTCGATCGTGCGCATCAATTGGACTCGGATCAAAGACCAGCCGAACCAAGGTGGCTGGGACACGCACGCGACTCATGCCAAAGCTCTGCAATCGTTGCTGATGCCGATCATGGATCAGTGCTACTCGGCGCTGCTGGAAGATTTGTCCGAGCGTGGCCTGCTCGACGAAACGCTGGTCGTGTGGTTGGGTGAGTTTGGTCACACGCCGAAGATCAACGGCAACGCTGGCCGAGATCACTGGGGCAACTGCTTCTCGATCGCACTGGCCGGCGGCGGCATTCGCGGCGGAGTCGTCTACGGCAAGTCCGACAAAGATGCCGGTTTCCCAATCGAAGGCCGAGTTACTCCCGCCGACATGTTGGCCACTGTGTATCACTGCCTCGGCTACTCGCCAGAAACCGAAATGCACGACACCGTCGGTCGTCCGTTCCCAATCAGCCGAGGCAATGTGATCGAAGCGTTATTGTGAACCCGTAGGGTGGGTCGAGTCATCGAGACCCACCAACTCACATGACTGATGGTGGGTCTCGATGACTCGACCCACCCTACGCTGTTGGAATGCAGGAAAACCCCTTGAACGAATACGTCGAACCGCTCGGAATGCGTGTCTTGATCCGCAAGGACGAAGGCCGGCAAAAGACTCGCGGCGGCATCGTGCTGCCGGACCACGCCGAGATTCCCACCATCACCGGCCGCATCGTCGAAGTCAGTGTGCAGGTCCAGCGCGATAGCGACTTCCCGATTGAGAAGTATGACAAAGTGCTGTTCCATCCGAAGAACGCGATCCCCGTGGACTTTGAACAAAATAATGTCCTGTTTGTCGTTCCGGTCGCTGACATCGTTGCCGTCTTCCGACGCAGCCCAGAACCGAATCGCGGTCGCGAGACCAATGAAGAACTCGACTCCGCCGACGGAGAGATGGCCGAGGAGTAAATGCCGCTTGTCGCCGAACTCGTGAGAGTTCCGTCGGTCGGTGATCCGTCCGAATTCTGACGAATTCGGCTGAGAACGCGGGAAGATTCCTCTCTGCAAGCCCTGCCCCAAGAATAGTGACATGCCTCCGACTCCTAAACGCGTTGCAATCATCGGCGGCGGAATCTCCGGCCTTTCGGCGGCGCTAAGAGTTCATGAGCTTGCGGCAAAACAACAGCGCGATGTGCAAATCACATTGTTCGAATCGTCTGACCGACTCGGCGGTGTGCTGCACACGGAACGCATTGGCGATTATCTCGTCGAGCACGCCGCCGACATGTGGATCACCAACAAACCCGAAGGTGTGTGGCTGTGTGAGAAACTCGGTCTCGCCGATCGGCTGATTCCGACGAACGCCCAATTCCGTAAGTCGCTCGTGCTGCGCAATGGCCGCGCTCATCCAGTCCCCGAAGGCTTTCAGTTGATGGTGCCCGAGCAAGCCTGGCCGATGCTCCGCTCATCCATTCTGAGCTGGCGCGGCAAGCTGCGGTTGATGGCCGAATTCTGTGTTCCCGCGCGGCGCGATGGAGCCGACGAAAGTCTCGCCGATTTCGTGCGTCGCCGCTGCGGACGTGAAGCGTTCGAGCGACTCGTGCAACCACTCGTCGGCGGCATCTACACGGCTGATCCGGAAAGGCTCAGCCTGCTCGCGACTCTGCCGCGCTTCATCGAGATGGAACAACAACACGGCAGCTTGATTCGCGGTGCGCTGCGACAGTCACGCACTAAATCGTCGGGGACCAGCGGCGCGCGGTACGGCTTGTTCGTCAGCTTGCCGAACGGAATTGAGGAATTGGTCTCGGCGTTAATCTCGCGTGTCGCACAGTTCGCCGACATTCGCTGTGGATTCAAAGTTCGCGTGATGCGTTCGGCCAACATCACCCGCAGTGTCGGCGAGGGAGGTGTGACTATCCAAGCCGAGTCCCCGCTCGCCCTCGCTAACGCTTCAGGTTGGTCTATCGATGGCGAAACCCTCGAACACTTTGACGCCGTGATCCTCGCCGTTCCGTCTTATGTCGCCGCCAGCTTGCTCAAGGAGGGATGCCCAACGCTCTCTGCTGAGTTGAACCGCATCGAATATGCCTCGACCGTCGTTGTCGCCAGCGGACACAAGTTGGACAACATCGAGCATCCGCTGGAAGCGTTTGGGCTCGTCGTCCCGCACATCGAGCAGCGGCAGGTGCTGGCCGTCTCCTTCACCAGCCGCAAGTTCCCCGGCCGAGCACCCGACGGCCGCGTTTTGCTCCGTACGTTTGTTGGTGGTGCGCTGCAGCCGGAACTCTGCAAACTCGATGACAAAGCGGTCTTGGATCTTGTGCGCCGCGAACTCCACGACTTGCTTGGCGTGAGAGGCGAACCGGACTTCGCCATCCCGTTTCGTCACACGCGAGCCATGCCGCAATATCACATCGGGCATCTGGAACTCGTCTCGCAAATCCGAGCGGCCACCGCGAAGTGTTCCGGCTTGGCTCTCGCCGGCAATTACCTGACCGGCGTCGGCATTCCCGACTCGATCGCCAGCGGCGAAGCGGCAGCCGCCCAAGTGATGAGTGATCCGCTATGAAACAGGCGAGCGGGGCGGCGTCAGCCCCCCGGTTCTTTACGGCATACGTAACACCGGGGGGCTGACACCACCCCGCTCGCCAATGGGACTTGGTGAGTTCTGCGGCTCGGTTTTGAATCGGTCGTGCCCGAAAAAAGCCAAGTTGCAGCCTGTCATCTCCGCCGACCGATCTTAGAATCCCGTCGCTCGCGGTCGGTCTGCCGCGATGACAGGTCTGTCCGCACTCTTGAGGAGATTTGGTTTATGAAGCGATCTTGTTGGTGTTCTCTATTCTTGGCGTTGGCCGTTGGTTGCGGTCAGAACAATCCGCATCCTGCGACAAGCAACTCGGCCCCGAGCGAATCTTCGCCGACGGCGGCCGCCAACGAAGCTCTGCCGGAAGGTGTGGTGCTGGTAACGCTCAAGTTGCCAGAGATGACCTGAGGCGGCTGTGCCGCTGCCGTGCGCAGCGATTTGGCGAATCTCGAAGGCGTTTCTAACGTCCAAACCGACCTCAAGAAGCGGACCTGCCAGTTCCATCTGGCGAACAAAGACCTGGACTTAAAAGCGAAGCTCAGTGAATTGGCTCAAAGCAATGAGCACCTGAAAGAATTCGAGATCATCACGCAATAACCGTGGGGCAGGTTTGCAACCTGCCCTTGAATCCTGACAGGCTGCAAACCTGCCCCACAAAAACAGCCCGGTCACCAAGTGGTGACCGGGCTGCTGTATTTTATGGAAGAAGTCGCGAACCAGTTATCCCTTCTGCGGGCCACGATACTTCGCGTCACCGAATCCCAGCATGGGGAAGAAAATGAATCCCAGCAGCGACAAGCCGATGCCAAATCCCGCGCCCTTGCCAAAGCACTTGGCCAACTCCAGGAACAGAATCAACGTGATCACAACACCGACGCAGGGGATAAACAACAATATGATCCACCAGATCGGTTTACCCACGATTTCCAACAACAGAACAACGTTGTAGATGGGAATGATCGCTCCCCAGCCCGGCTTGCCCGCCTTCTCAAACACTTTCCACATGCCGGCGATCATCAAAATAATGATGCCCAGGTACACAAACAGGATCAAAATTTCTGCGCCACCAAGTCCTTCCGCGCCTCCTTCTTGTGCCAACACGCTCAGCCAAGTGAAATCCGTCATGCTGCTCCTGGGTTAATTGTTGAGAGGTGATTCAACAGTGCGAGCGAATGCTCGGCTAAGGGACTAGACACCACTTCGCACCGACTTTCAAGCAACTCACAAAAACCGTCAAAATCATCTTCCTTCAATTGCCCATCTTCTCAATAACTTCAAGCTGACCACTGAGGAAAGCTTCCTTTGACTCTCAATGAGGCCATCATGGATCGACGCCAATTCTTGAACTCCGTAGCGGCTGGTGGATCGCTCGCTCTGTCAAACAGGCAACTCTTCAGTGACGACCACTGCGAGGATCGCACGTTCGCCACTCCAGAGGAGGCTCGCAAATCGTCGCCGGAGAAAATCGCGTACGTCATCGGCGTCTATGCGGGTACGGGAGTGAAGCAGCCGGATTATCTGGCGACGGTGGATCTCGATCCAACGTCGAAGACCTATTCGAAGGTCATCCATCGGCTCAGGATGCCGAACGTCGGCGATGAGTTGCATCACTTTGGTTGGAATGCCTGTGGCAGTTGCCACGGTCATCGGGCTCGGCGGTATCTGATCGTTCCCGGATTGGTCTCCGGTCGCATTCACATCATTGATACGCAGCAACCGGACGCGCCGAAGTTGCACAAGGTCATCGAATCGGACGAGATCGTTCGCCAGACGAAACTGACGGCACCGCACACGGTCCATTGTCTCGCCGATGGTCGGATCATGATTTCGATGCTCGGCGATGAGCAGCTCAATGGGCCGGGAGGATTCCTGTTGCTCGATGACGAATTCAACATCGCCGGCCGCTGGGAAGCCAACACGCGAGGCATGAACTTCAACTACGATTTCTGGTATCAGCCGCGGCACAACGTGATGGTCAGCAGCGAATGGGGAGCACCGAAGACCACGCGGCCCGGTTTCCAACTCGACGATGTGAAGGGGGGCAAGTACGGTCATCATCTCCATTTCTGGGACTGGTCGAAACGCCGCATCGCCCAGAGCATCGACCTCGGTGAGCAAGGTTTGATCCCGCTCGAAGTCCGCTTCCACCACAACCCCGCGAGCACGCACGGCTATGTCGGAGCGGCGCTCTCCAGCGTCATGTGGCACTATTTCAAGGAGGGCCAGGAGTGGAAGGCCGAGAAGGTCATCGAAGTTGCGGGACAAGAACTGAAGGGCTGGGACTTCCCGGTGCCGGGCCTCATTAGCGATCTGGTCGTGTCGCTGGACGACCGCTGGCTCTACTTCTCGAATTGGCTCCACGGCGATGTTCGACAATACGACATCAGCAATCCCTCAAAGCCGAGACTCACGGGACAGGTGTGGGTGGGCGGTCTGCTCGGCAAGGCTCCGAAGATTCACGGCAAGACCACGACGGGCGGGCCGCAAATGCTGCAACTCAGCCTCGACGGCAAACGCCTGTACGTCACCGATTCGCTCGTCAGCAGTTGGGACAACCAATTTTATCCCAACATCGCCAAGCAAGGCTCGCTAATGCTGCAGATCGACGCTGACACCACCAAAGGCGGGCTGACGCTTAACGATCGCTTCTTCGTGGACTTCGGCCAAGAACCCGACGGCCCAGCCCGCGCCCACGAGATGCGATTTCCGATGGGAGACTCGACCTCGGATGTATGGACTTGATCCGCGCTCGGTGCGGGCCGTTGATCACCAAATTCGCGGGACGCCGTACAAATCGAATGCTTGATCGATGCTGACGACGACCAAACCGTTCGTCTTGGCCTGAGCCACCAGCAACTGATCGAACGGATCACGATGATGCAAGGGGAGTCGCTGCTGTTCGTCGGCGTCATCCAGAGTCATCGGCAGCTTTAGTGTCTGTAACCCTTCGGTTCTGTGGACAACCGGAGGCGGATGCACTTCTTAGCATCAAGACGAAGAATCAAAGGACGTTTCCGCGAATGTCTACTATTTCAAGTGCATGCGAACGCGCGCGCAAAGATGTGCGAGGATAAGGGGCGGCATCCGATGGTGCGCATGACTGGTGATTTTGTGACGGCGCACTGGTAGTGCGCCGAACAGAACCTTTTTAGAGATTGCGATGATGGGCAGTATCCCAGCACGAGGCAGAAACGGTTTCGCCCTTTGGATCACAGGCCTCCTCTCTTCCATGCTCGCTGCCGCTGGTCTGCCGACCGCGCACGCTGTGGAGCCAGTCGATTACACGATCAAGCTCGACACGGTCATGTCGGGGTTCGATGGCAAAACATGTTGGGTCGCGCCTCGCGCGGGCGTGGTTCATGGCCCCAAGCCGAGCATCATCTTCACAATGCAGAAGCTGCTGCTCAGTGGCAGCGACATTTTCTTTGCGGTCAATGAAGTTCGCTCCGATGACTTGGGCAAGGCCTGGCTGCCGCCGCTCGAACATCTGACGACCTTGGGGCGACGCCAAGAGCCGAACGGCATCGAGATTGTCGCCGGTGATATGGTCCCCAAGTGGCACGCCGCGACCGGCAAGCTGCTTAGTACCGGGGCAACAGTACGCTACAAACGCAACGCTGCCGGCGCGGAAGTGAAGATCAGTCAGAACGAGGCGTCGTCTCGCACCGCTTACTCGGTTTACGACCCACAGCAGCGCAGTTGGACCGCTTGGGACACGATCATCATGCCTGACGATCCCAAGTTCTTCTATGCGACCGTTGGCGCGAGCCAGCGCGTCGATCTGCCCAATGGCGAGATTCTGTTGCCATTCCACTTCAAGACCGCGGGCGAGAGTCCGTACCACACCGCCGTGATGCGCTGTTCGTTCGACGGTCGCACGCTCAAGTACCTTGAGCATGGCGATGAATTGAGCCGTCCCACCGAGCCTGGCGTCGAATACAAACTGCCTGGCGGCCGACAGACCGGCGTCTTTGAGCCGTCGCTGACCCGTTATCGCGGCCGTTATTTTCTGACCATGCGCAACGATCGCACGGCGTATGTGGCGACATCGGACGACGGTCTCCATTTTGGGCCGGCCCAGCGGTGGCGATTCGACGATGGCAGCGATCTTGGCAGCACGAATACGCAGCAACATTGGGTCACTCACAGCGACGGAGTGCTGCTCAGCTACACTCGCAAAGGGGCAAAAAACGACCATGTCTTCCGCCATCGCGCGCCGCTGTTCATCGCCCAGGTCGATCCCGAAAAACTCCATGTGATCCGCAGCACCGAGCAGATCTTGATTCCCGAACGCGGCGCGGGCTTAGGCAACGCCTTTGGTGTCACTGAAGTGAACGCGAACGAGACGTGGGTGACGACGGCCGAGTGGATGCAAGGGCCGAAGGGGATCCTCAACCCCGGCAATCAATACGGTTCCGACAACAGTATCTACGCCGCTCGGATTCTGTGGAAGAAGCCGAATCGCGATTGGGATACGCGATGACTTGCCGCGTCGAGGGCGATCCGTCCGAATGGCGGGACAATCTTTTGCTCAAAGAGGGAACTTCGCGATGAATCTCCGTCTCATTCTGTCTCTCGCCGGATGCCTGTTCGCGGTCACGGCAGTCTCGGCCGAACCGCCCGCTGCGATCGCTCCGTTCTTCCAACCACCGGCAGAATTCGCGAGCGACTTTGGCGGTTATCGTACTCCGCTGAAATTTGATGACGGAACCTCGGTCCGCAATGCAGAAGACTGGCACCGACGGCGCGCCGAGATTCTCAAATACTGGCACACCGCGATGGGGGCCTGGCCGCCGCTCCTGGAAAAACCGAATCTCGAATACTTGGAGCAGGAACGTCGCGAGAACGTCACTCAGCACCGCATTCGAATCGAAACTGCACGCGACCGCTTTGTCGATGACGCCTATCTGCTGCGACCCGACGGTCAGGGACCGTTCCCCGCCGTCCTGGTCGTTTACTACGAGGCCAAGACCGGGATTGGCATGGGCAAGTCACCCTTGCGAGACTTCGCCTGGCAACTGGCGAAGCGGGGCTTCGTCACGCTGTCGCTCGGCGGTGATCCGAATACCTACTACCCGACGAAGGAGTCGTGCCGCATCCAGCCGCTGTCCTTTCACGCATACGAAGCGGCGAACTGCCGAGTCGCTCTGGCGAATTTTCCGTTCGTCGATCCGCGGCGGATCGGAGTGACTGGGCACTCCTACGGCGGCAAGTGGGCGATGTTCGCTTCGTGTCTGGACGACGGCTTCGCTTGCGGAGCGTGGTCCGATGGTGGAATCGTGTTCGATGAGCAACGCGGGAACGTCAACTACTGGGAACCGTGGTATCTAGGCTTTGATCCCAGCTTGCCGGAACAGCGGAAGGCGGGAATCCCGAAGGACACGAATCCGCGCACCGGACCTTACCAACGACTCATGGCCGAGGGCCGCGATTTGCACGAACTCCAGGCGCTGATGGCTCCGCGTCCGTTCTTGGTGTCAGGCGGAGCAGAGGACATGCCCGCCCGTTGGAAGGCTTTGAATCACACCGTCGCGGTGAACAGGTTGCTCGGCTTCGAGAACCGGGTGGCGATGACGAATCGCCCTATGCACTCACCCACCGAAGAATCGAACGAGCAGCTCTATCAGTTCTTCGAGTTCGTTCTGAAGCCGAAATCGCCGACGCCCTGATTGTGGAGAATCTCAATGTGTCTTCATCGAATACACTCCGAACCGTGAACGAATCCACGACACCAGGAGTCATACCAATGCTTTCGTCTCAATGGTCTTTTCCATGTTGCTACGGACTGACTTGGGGAGTCGTCGCGATCTTCATCGTCGCAGCAGTTCGGGCGGATGATGGGCCGAAACTGGTCGCTCATTGGCCGTTGAGACAGGATGCGCGCGATATGGTGGGATCACGACATGGCCAAGCGGAAGCAGTTGTGTTTGGCCAGGACGGAGCGACATTCAATGGGCGGGATGCTCGAATTCAGGTGCCTTCGGCGGACACGCTGAATTTCGGCACACGCGACTTTTCGATCGCCGCGTGGGTGCGGTGCAAGCGGCCGATGTCATCGACGCTCGGAGACATCGTCAGCAAGTTCGATCCGGCGATGCGACGCGGGATCAATCTGCATGTGGCCGGGAGTTCGCCGGCCTACAGCGCGATGTCGGATGCCCGGCATGTTCACTTCGGGATCGACGACGGGTATCTCGGCGAGTGGATTGATCACGGAAAACCGTGGCCATCAAATTCACTCGTCAGCAATCTCGTCGCCTATCGGGGGGAGCTGTATTGCGGGATCGCCGACGCCGATCGGCCGGAGGATCGGGCGCATGTGTTTCGGCTGCGTGGCGACAGCGAGTGGGTCGATTGCGGCAGGCTCGGAACGGACGCGAATCACCATTCGGTGATGTCGTTGCTCGTACATGACGGTCAGCTTTACGCCGGCACCGGCATTTGGGATTGGGTGCAGGCACTCGGCGGGCTGAAGGGAGCACCGGCTCCGGCGGCAACGCGCGTGTTCCGCTATGAAGGGGGCACGACGTGGCGTGACCTCGGTCAGGTTGGCCACGGCTCGCGAGTGCTGTGCCTCGCTAGCTTTCAAGGCGAGCTGTTCGCGGGGCTGGACAGAATCGGAGGCGGACGAGCCTTCAAATACAACGGCCGCGAGTGGATCGACTGTGGTGCTCCCGACGGAAAGAACTTGGAATGCTTCCTGCCGTGGGGCGGGACGCTCTTCGCCGCGACTCACGGCAACATCTACGAGTACCGCGGCGGTCAGGAGTGGCGGAGTATCGGCACCGCGCCGCACGACATCAATCAGATTCATTCGATGCAGGCGTTTGGTGGCAAGGTGTTGCTCGGAACGTGGCCGCAGGGATACGTCTTGCGACATCGCGCCGACAACGATTGGGAGAAGATCGGACGTCTCGGCTTGCCGGAAGGCTCGAAGCTGATCAACGAAGTCATGGACCTGACGGTTTACAACGGCAAGCTGTACGCGGGCCTGATCCCGAAGGCCGAGGTCTATCGCTATGAACGAGACGGCGACTGGACGCGGCTCAGCTCGCTGGCCAAGCACCCCGATTGGTCGGAAGAAGCGGTCGAGACCTGGGCTCGCGTGACGTGTCTGAGCTTCTTTCGCGGCCGTTTGTTCGCCGGCACCGGCTCGTGCCAAGGCCGCGCCCTCGATGCTCCCGCCGATTCGTCGTTGGGCCGAGTCTTCTCGATCCAAGCCGGTCAGGTCGCCAGCCACGAACACGACATCGGCGGCGATTGGACGCACATCACCGCCACGCGCCGCGGCCGCCGGCTCGAACTTTTCATCAACGGCCAAAAAACCGAATCCGCCGAACTCCGCGCCGGCCCGGCCTTCAACATCTACAACTCAGCCCCGCTGTGGATCGGCTTCGGCTCCCAAAATTTCTTCGACGGCCAAATCGCCGACCTCCGCTGGTACGACGGCGCATTGGACGCCGCAGCAATCCAGAAGCTCAACGCCAGAGAGAAATCCTCAGTGAAATGAGTCATTGGGTACTGGTGTCCGATTCTGTTGATGCCGGTGATCTAATGGAACAGCCTCATGTACCACTCAAGCAGACGATAGACCGGTGGCATTGACTCTTCGGGTACTGACTGGCTCTGGTGTGGCGAGTTCCTAGTTGCCGAGACACCAATACCAGTCCAGCCAGCGGTCTAGCCATGCCATCTGTTTTCCGCACCAGTCCAGTGGAGCATAGACGAAGCTCCACGCTGCGAAAATCACTTCATACGTTGATGCTGAGACACGACCTTTAAGAGCGAGTTTGGCTCATGCTGTCGGCCCGTAGCTCAGCACGTAGAGCACCGGCAACGCGATTAGAACCGGCCACAGCTTGCGCTTTGTTCTCGGATCGTCTTCGCTGTCGTCCGCCATGACGTGCTCCAATGAAAAAGGCCGCCCTTTGAGATCAACCTCTGAGCGTGACAAGTGGGAATGACCGGAGTCACTTCAATCCGCGCCGAATCAGCAGTGCATCCACCGTCGGCTCGAGTCCGCGAAACGCTTTGTACGAGACCATCGGATCACGGCTGGAACCGCGGCTCAGGATTTCCTTGCGGAATAAGTTGCCGTTTTCTGGAGTGCAGCCTCCCTTCGCGATCATGTGGGCAAAAGCGTCTGCCGCCAGCGTTTCACTCCAGAGATACGCGTAGTAGCTCGATGAGTAGCCCCCGGACCAGATGTGGGCGAAGTAAGCGGTCCGATAGCGAGGAGGCACAGCCGGATGACTCGCGCCAACCTTCTGGAGCGATTCCGCTTCAAACTTCTCGACGTCGGCAGGGATCTGTTCGCTGGTCAGCGAATGCCATTCGAGATCCAGCAGCGCCGCCGCCAGATACTCGAGTGTTTCGAATCCCTTGTTGAATTTCTTGGCACTGACGGCCTTGTCGAGCAAGGCTTTGGGGATCTGTTCCCCAGTCTGGTAGTGCCGTGCATAGTTGGCGAGGATCTCCGGCTGAATCGCCCAGTCTTCCTCGAACGTGGAAGGGAATTCCACGAAATCACGTGGTGTCGCCGTCCCCGCAACTGTGGGATAGGTCACATCGGAAAACATGCCGTGAAGCGCGTGACCCATTTCATGAAACAGGGTCGTCACATTATCAAAGCTGATGAGTGCCGGCTCCCCAGCAGCGGGACGGGGAATGTTGAGGCAGTTCACGATCACCGGCTTTTCATGCAGTAACTTGGACTGGTCCACGAAGGAACTCATCCAGGCTCCTCCACGCTTGGTATCGCGTTGGAAGTAGTCGGCATAGAACAGTCCAAGCTGAGATCCGTCTCGATCAAAGACGTCAAACACCCGCACGTCCGCGTGGTAGACCGGCAGGTCTTTTCGTTCGCGAAACGAGATTCCGTAGAGCTTATTCATCGTAAAGAACACTCCGTTCTTCAGGACCGAATCCAGCTCGAAGTAGGGTCGGACGGCCGCCTCATCAATGTCAAAGCGAGCTTTGCGGACTTTCTCGGCGTAGTACTCCCAATCCCAAGGGGCCAATTCGTGGCTCTCGTGGCACTCCTTGATCATGGCCTCCAGGGCGTGGGCTTCCTGCTTGACTCGTTCAACGACTCCGGGAACGAGGTTCGTCAGCATCTTGCGGGCGGCGGCGGGAGTCTTCGCCATTTGATTCTGCAGCTTATAGGCGGCATGGTTTTCGTAGCCCAGGACTTTCGCTCGCTCGGCGCGCAACTGAGCAATCTCCAGCACCAGTCCGCGATTATCGATTTCGCCATCACGTCCCAAGCCTCGATAGGCAGACGCTTCCCACACACGCTGACGCAAGGCCCGATTGTTCAGCGATGTGAGAACCGGCACACGCGTAGTGTTCGAAATCTGGAGCAGATACTTCCCGTCCAGGCCACGCGCCTTGGCCGCTGCCGCCGCGGCGGCAATTTCGTCCGCCGACAGGCCGTCAAGTTCCTTCGCCGTGTCGACGACAACCGCCCGCTCTTTGGCGATCGCCAGCAGATTCTCTTCAAACTTTGTTTCGAGCTTTGACAACTGCTCGTTCAGTGATCGAATTCGACCCTGCTCCCGGTCACTGAGTCTGGCCCCCGCCCGCAGGAAACTTTCATAACGCTGCTTTAAGACTTCAGCCTGCTCTTCGCTGTACTTGATTGACTCTTCGTTCTGCCAGAGCTTCTCGACACGCTGAAACAGCTTGCGGTTCAGCAGGATGTTGTCCGAATGGGCCGCCTTCAAAGGGGAGAGTTCGGTTTCGATTCTCTGCAGAGCCTCGTTTTTCTCAGCCGAAGTCAGATTGGAAAAGACATTGTCAACGCGGGTCAGCAGTGCTCCGGATCGTTCCATAGCTACGATTGTGTTTTCAAACGTGGGATCTCCCGCTTGACTGGCAATCGCATTCATCTCGGCCAACTGCAGCTTCATCCCAAACATAAACGTTGGCAGAAAGTGATCGACTCGGATCTTGTCGAACGCCGGAGCATGCAGCAGCAGTGGACTGGGAGCGGCAAATGGATTGTCGGCAGCCAACGCCGCCCCCTTTTCGGGCACGTCAGCCGCAACAACAGATGTCACAACCGACCAGAACGCGGCGACGGTGACGCCAAGGACCGCCACCAGGGCGAGTTTCCTGAGCCGTTGCGAATCATTCAAAGTCAGGGTCAATCTCACGATAACTTCTCTCTTGTTACGAGGTGGACAGGTTTCAGAGCAGCTCCGCACTCCGAACAGAACTTTCGCGTTTAAGCATTCTCGCTTGAACGCAAAGGAGCTGGCAGCCACGGGTGACGCATTGTAACAGCACAGCGTCACACGATCCCTGCCGTTTACCAATCTGCTTTGATAGGCCGATGTCTTGAACCGTAGGAGTCCCAGCGATGCACCAGCAGGTTACGTTTGAAGAGCGAGTTCGCCGAGAGAAGAGAACGTAACCGAGTTCATGTCTCGGATGCCGAGGCCGCTGCTTCCGCATGGGTTGGTCGGCGGCGACGCACGGAATCGTTGTGGGAATCCGAACGAGCCAGCGCGCTAAAACGATGGCTGTGCGCCGCGATCAGTTCCGCATGGCGATGTCGATCCATGGCGTAGACTCCGAACCGCAGAAGCTGCCACACGCTGCGCCAATTCATTTTGGTTTGTTCGGTCATGGCAATCGCGTTGTCTGAAATCAGATCCCAGGTTTCGTGAGGCAGCCGCTCCGTCACAATGAGCGCTTCGGCCAAAGCTTGAATCGCGAGTTGGATGCTGTCGTCACCAGTGGGAGAATGCCGCAACGCATTCAAGCCCCGGCCTCCGGAGAAATCCGGCACGCAGAGTCCGTTGGCCGCGCAAATGAACGACTGCGATTCCGGGCCAATGGCGCGAACGTCGTCTTCGATGGCGGTGTCGGGAGTCACCGTCCGCAAAGGATCGATGCGATCTCCCACGCAATAAAATTGACCGCGCGTCCCCAGTTCCATCGCGACAATCGGCAGGCCGCATCGCTCACTTTCCTCGTGAGTGATGCCATACGCTTCCGTGTCCGAAGCACTCACATAGACGAACCGTTTCGATCGAGCCAAATTGAACAGCATTAGGAGCAGGTCGTTGGGGACAAGCCCTCCGAGTGCGACTTGATCGGGAAATCGCCGTGTCAATTCCGCATCCCATAAGCCCGTACCGCAGGCCAGCCAATACACTCGGCGCGCGGGAGTGGCTTCCGTCAACCTCCAAAATGCCTGCGAGAGCAGCCACAAATTCTTCTCGTCGCTCAGTCGGCCGACGGTGACGATGGCGAAGCAGTTGGGGTCAGCCTCGATCCAATCCAAGAACTTGCTCAGTCCCTGGCTGACCACTTGATCGATTCTTCCACTGTCGAGTTCATCTGCGAGTAGAGCACGCACGCTCGCCACCGTTTCTTCTGCCGGGCGGAAGCCATCGGTGTTGCAGCTCAGAGGCATGTGCCAGACCTGATCCTCGGGAATCTGATAATTGACGGCGTCGTCCGGTCTTGAGGTCGTGACGACATCCGCTTGCTTCAGATACCGAGAAATCTGCCGGTGAGCCAGGAATCGCAGCACTCTCTGGAACGGCGTTCCCGTTTTGGCCAGCGATGCGGATTGCGGCTGAGTCGCCGAATCATTGGGAAACCGGCGGTGCAGGAACGAAACGATCCGGCAAATCGGATGAATGAAGCAATGGTCGAGCACATTGAGCGAACGAAACAGTTTGCCGCGAGGCGGCTCAGCACCGTCCATTCGCCAGGCGGCACGCAGTTCTTCCAAGTAGCTGTGCGTTTCGGCGAACTCCAAGTTTTCGCGCGTGAACGACGCGAAATAGTTCGTGATGTCGGTCTCGATTTCGGTCATCACGGAGGAAATCAAGCGGACCTTGTGCCCCTGCCGGCGCAACTGCTTGGCCGCTCGCAGGCCGGCCATGTCGGTGGCTCCGATCGTCTGGAACGTGTGAATCACATCCGGACATTCCGCGACAATGTCGCGCGTGATGTCGTTCCGAAACGGAAACAACTCGACTCGAAATGGCAGAGCCTTGGTCGAGACGTAGGGGGCAGAGTTCTCGTGGAGACACCAGTGGAAGATATTGCCGGAAAGTCACATTGAAGTAGCGCGGATGCGCGTACGTCCGGGTTTCCGTTCCCAGGCAGAAGACGACCAAGTCCGCCATGCCGTCGTTGCCCGCCTCCTTGATGAGGTGCTCGAGCGCAAGCTGAAATCCAGTGATCGTTCCGACCGCCGCACCCGTCCCTTGGTATTCGGCACAAATGACAATTTTGGGACGCGACACGGTCATCGACTTCAGAAGACAAGGGGAGTGACGTCTCGAGGGAAAATAGCCTGGGAGTCGAGCGTCGTTTTCCCAAGCGAACAGCCCCATATTTTTCTCGAGGACCGGACTAGGGCTTGTTAGCGGGAGGGACTCAGACTCCATTCGATCTACAAGAAATGGGGGAGGGCTAATGGGGGAGGGACTCGGATTGCTACTTTTGTCCGAGCCATTCTTTCCAGGCGGCCAGACCAACCAGAGGCGACTGGCAACTTCCGCGCTCGCACACGAACACAGTCAACGTGTCCGGATGAGCCGGCTTGCCGAGCAAGAGATCGCGCAAGCCCATCGTCAGTTCTTCGTCGGAGTCTTGGGGGCGTCGTCGAGCAATGACGTGATTCGGCCAGAAACGCCGCCAATGCTCATGCACAGCTTCAGCAATTTCTCTGGTAGTGTTGGACGGTTCGACCAAGACCACCTCGTGACTGGGACCAATCACAAAATCGAGAGCCAGCAACGACTGCCCGCTGGCCAGCGCGAACTTGTCGAGCTGCCCCGACATCGCCTCAAGTGTCGAGTACGCCTTACCGAGCAATTGTGGCCGACTGGTCAACGTCCCCAATCGCGCGAGCGCGTATGCCGCCATGCCGTTGCCTGACGGTGTCGCGTTGTCCTGTGTGTCTTTCAACCGTGCGACGAGCTGTTCGTGGTCACTGGACGTGTAAAAGAACCCGCCTCCGTGCGGGTCTTCAAACCGCATGAGCATCTGGTCCGCAAGTTCGAGGGCGACTTCCAACCAACGTGGCTCGAACGTCACCTGGTAGAGGTCGATCAGTCCGTCGATCAAGCAGGCGTAGTCATCGAGGTACGCATTGAAGCGTGCTCGGCCATCTTTGAAGGCGTGCAGCAATCGTCCGTCGGAGTCACGCATATTGGTGAGGATGAACTCGGCCGCCGTGCGTGCCGCCTCCGCGTAACGCGGTTCACCCAGAATCGCCGCCGCCTGCGACATCGCGGCGATCATCAAGCCATTCCAACTGACGAGCACCTTGTCATCCCGGCTCGGAGCGATCCGCCGCGAACGGGCGGCGAACAGCTTCGCTCGGCAACGAGCGAACATTTCGTGGGGCACGTTTTCAACGTGCCCGTCCCGCATCGCTCCGTCTTTCACTGGCAGGTTGAAAACCTGCCCCACGTTCGGAAGGTTGAGAATGTTGTGACCTTCCCAGTTGCCATGTGGCGAGACGTCATAGGCTTCGCAGAACAACGGCCCCTCGACCGGTCCGAGCAGTTGCAGAATCTCGTCCTGCGACCAGACAAAGAACTTCCCTTCCTCTCCTTCGCTGTCAGCGTCTTGCGTGCTGTAGAAGCCGCCACCCGGTTGAGTCATCTCGCGCAGCACATAGTCGAGCGTCTCGCGGACGACTCGTGCATCGTTGGGATTGCCAGTCGCTTGAAAGGCTTCGAGGTACGACTGCGTCAGCAGCGCGTTGTCATAGAGCATCTTCTCAAAGTGCGGAGCCAGCCAAAGCGCGTCGGTGGAGTAGCGATGAAACCCGCCGCCGAGTTGATCGTAGATCCCGCCCCCCGCCATCTTGTCGAGCGTCAACCGCACCGCGTCGAGTGCTTTCTGATCGCCGAATCGTTTCCAGCAGCGCAGCAGCACGCGGAGATCCATCGGATGCGGAAACTTCGGGGCGCCGCCGATCCCACCCTCTTCCCAATCGACTCGCCGTAAGAATTCCCGCATCGCGCCTCGCAGCGTTTCGAGGCTCAGGCCAGAGCGAGGCATCGGTTCGTTGGTCGCGTGGATCAGTTCGCCAGTCAGTTCCTCAGCGCTACGGAGCACATCATCGCGACGATCGATCCAGGCATCGGACACGCCCTTGAGGATGTCTCGAAATCCAGGCATCCCCATGCGAGACACCGGCGGCCAGTAAGTCCCACCGAAGAACGGCCGCAGGTCCGGCGTCAGAAACATCGACATCGGCCAGCCGCCGCGACCCGTCATCATCTGCACTGCGGACATATAAATCTGGTCGAGATCCGGTCGCTCTTCGCGATCGACCTTGATACAGACGAAGAGGTCATTCATCCGCTGCGCGATCTCAGGATTCTCGAAGCTCTCGTGCTCCATCACATGGCACCAGTGACACGCGCTGTAGCCAATCGACAGAAAGATCGGCTTGTCGAGTTTTTGGGCCAGCGATAACGCTTCCTCGCCCCACGGAAACCAATCGACCGGGTTGAAAGCGTGTTGCAGCAAGTACGGACTGGTTTCGCTACCTAGCCGGTTTGGCTCGGATCGTCGGACAGCGGGAGCGGCATCGGGGAAGGTCATGGTCGGCTTTCAGAGAACAAGGAGGGCGTCGAAAAGCACGCTAATCGACCATGCTCAGTCACGAAATGGCTGGCCGCCTCTGATGCCGGGCGGCATCGCTCCTCGAAACCTTAACATCTGCTGAATTCCGGGACGGCATCACATTGACGCACGCTGGCGCCCGACCTAACGTTTCGCGCGAATCTGCGATCTGGCGAACGTTATCAGCAGCAATGCTGCGTGTCCGTTTCCCGCGCAGCAATTCAAGAGGCAAGACCAGAAATTTTGAACGCGGTCTGGTCAATCACTTCATAAGTCTACTCTGGCGCTCAAGTCTTGGTTCCGTCTGGAACCCTCGCCGTTTTTCGTAGTCCGCGTTCGAGGAAGGGTATTCATGTCTCATAGACCTTACAGTTCGTCGTCTCAGCGAGGGTTCACGCTCATCGAATTGCTGGTGGTGATCGCGATCATCGCCGTACTGATCGCCCTGCTGTTGCCCGCCGTGCAACAGGCCCGCGAAGCAGCGAGACGCTCGCAGTGCAAAAACAATCTCAAGCAAATCGGCTTGGCGATGCAGACATACCACGACGGAGCCAAGATGTTTCCGCCGGGCTTGATCCAGCAAACGGGTGGCTGTGCTCCCAACAGGTTGTGGGGCGGAATGATGCCTCTGTTACCGCACATCGACTTGGCTCCGTTGTTTAAGACTCTCAATCCGCAAGGAGGGTGTCTGCCAGCACCCAACGCAGTAATTGATGGGAAAACCCCATTGAACGCCGCGTACTCGCAGTTCATCTGCCCGTCGGACTCCAGCGAGATTACGAACCTTTTTCATCAGGGCTACTCGAAAAGCAACTATCCCGTCAGCGAGCAGATTAGCGGAGCGGGGGTCGTCAATGTCGGTTGTCGGATCTCGTCCATTCGCGACGGCACCTCCAACACATTCATGCACGGTGAACGTCGTTTGGAACGCGAACCAGTCGGTCAACGACATACCGCGGCCATTGTTTGGGGACGCAGCAACAACACGGATGCCGGATCGAAATTCCGAGCCAACTGGCAGATCAACTTTCCGAACCCCACAACTTCGAGCACCGGGTTTGCCGGTGATAATGGTTGCGTTCGCCACGGAAGCAGCAGTGCTCACGTCGGCGGAGCGCACTTCCTCATGTGTGACGGCACGGTTCGGTTCGTCAATCAAAACATCGGCAGAAATCCGGCGGCCGGATCGACGACGGTCTGTGTTGCCATGTTTCCCACACTTCTGAGTGGACCGGGGTTTGTCTTGCAAAACCTGTTCTACATGAGCGACAGGAATCCGGTAGGCGACTTCTAATCGACTCGCGTTTCAATGTTTCTGGCAGCCGCCGTGAATTCATGGCGGCTGCCGTGCTTCTCCAGAATGAAAGAGCACAAATGATTTTCCGATTGGTGTCCCTTGCTATGGTCGTTTTGGCCTTCACGGGATGCGGCAGCGAGCCTGCCTACAAAGGCCCGCTGCGGATTCCTTTGTCTGGCAAGGTGACGTTTGACGGTGCCCCGATGGACGGCGGCACGATTGCCTTCATCGCGGTGGGGAAAGGGAATCCGGCTGGAGGTTCAATCACGGCCGGCACCTATACGGTTTCCGAAGAGCAGGGTGCCAATGCCGGCCCGTACCGCGTGGAAATTCGCTGGCTAAAGCCAACGGGCGAGAAGGCCAAGGACGATGACACCGGCGAAATGATCGACGTCGTTAAGGAAGTCGTGCCTACCAAATTCAATGTTCAGTCGGAATTGAAGGCCGAAATTTCGGCCGATAAGAAGACGTTCGATTTCGCGATTACCTCGAAGTAAGATTCGCGGCCATAAGTTGGGGATGTCCGCTCAAGACAGGATTTAGAACGACGCGGGACCGCGACAGTGTGGTTGCCGCGTCGGTTCGTTTGAGGTACGGGACTCCCACGATGCGTGTGACTGTTTTGATCGCCTGGCTGCTCGCGCTGGTGATGTCCGTCGTTCGGGCGGATGAGCCGGCGCTCGAGGTATCCGAAGTTGAGCCGGAGAACCGTCTGCATCGAGTCACTTGGACGGATGCGAAATCGGAGACACGAACAGTCGCTGGTCGCGTCCTCTTGAAAGCGCAGGACGGCGGGCTGTTGCTCGAATCACGCGACGGCCGCTTGTGGAACGTGACCCCAAAGCAGCTCCAAAAGGACGAGACGACCGACGAACTCTTTCAGCCATTGAAGGCCCAGGAGCTTGGCGAACAACTGTCGCGAGAAGTCGCCGAGTTGGGGATCAAGACGCCAACGCAGATCGTCGTCACGAAGCGCTATGTCATCTGCTCAACCGCCGGACGAAAGTATGCCGAGTGGTGTGGATCGCTGTTCGAGCGACTGCATGACGCCTTTCAAGCGTACTGGAAAGCCGCCGGCCTGGAACTCCGCGAACCAGAGTTTCCACTGCCGGCCATCGTGCTGAAGGATCATGCGCAGTTCACCGAGTTCGCCGCCAAGCACGACCGGCCAGATGCGGCACAGTCACAGGGATATTTCTCGGAACCAACAAATCGAATCATCTTGTTCGATTTGACCGCCGGTCCAAATTCTGCCTCAGCACAAACAACGGCTGACATACAAAAGAAGATCACGTCATCGCCATTCAACGTGGCGACCACGATTCACGAGGCGACGCATCAGGTCGCGTTCAACAGCGGCCTGCATACGCGATATGCCGACAACCCGCGCTGGCTGACCGAAGGGATGGCGATGTTCTTCGAGGTGCCGGATCTCGAAAGTCGTAGCGGCTGGAAGTCGATCGGCCGCGTGAATGCTCCGCGCCGCAAGGATTTTCGCGAGACCACCCGCTCACCGCGCGAGGCGGTTCCTCTGGTGGAATTGATTCGCGCGGACGACGTGTTCTTAAAGGAACGCAAAACGCGAGCCGCGTATGCCGAGTCTTGGGCGTTGACCTTCTATCTGCTCAAGACGCGGCGTGAGGACGTCGTGTCGTATCTGAAAACGATTCAGAAAAAGCCGCGACTCATCGCCGATTCGCCAGACGCCCGCCTGCGTGAATTTGAAGAAGTCTTCGGCGAAACGGAAACGCTCGAACGCGAGTGGAAGAAGTGGATGTCGACGCATTAGCCAAACAGCAAAGGCGTGCCTAAGTCGCTCAGAGCATCACTCGTCAGCCGATACGTCGTCCAATCGGGCGGCTTCGATTTCGACTCTCAAAATTTCCGTCCGGCTCCGAATTGGCCGACTCCGGTTTGAGCCGCCGGTGATTGAGTAAAGCCGACTCCGCCCCCTTCGCGCTCGTGCAAATCGTCGTGCAGTGAGCGGAGTTCTTCGACGGACCACTCTTCGATTTTCCAATCGGCGGCGAGTTGGCTGCCGTGGTTGGGGCCGCGTAGGTGAGTCACCAGCGTTTCCGATGTCGGATTGAAGTCCCCTTCGACGGACCAATGATGTCCACGCAGCGGGTAGTGACCAGTCGTCTCGACTTGGATCTCTTCCGGGACGGCGGCCTTTGGGCGTTCGTTCTGGCCTTTCATCAGCCAGCCGAACGTCCAGGCATCCAGCGGCGTGGTGCAGCCGTGCTTAAAGTAGCGCAGGACTTCACCGTTCTCGATGCAAATAACGCTGGGGAATTCTCGATCCTTAAGCAGGTCGGCCAACTCCGGCAATTCGGCGCGATCGACAATCTGAATGTGATTGTCGGAAGTCTCGCCAATCTTCCAGCCGCGAGCCTGCATCGCCTCGAATTCGCCGCCCGGTTGGCGCAGGCGTTTCAGTTCTCGGTCGCACTTGTCGCAGCCTTTGGCGGTGATGAATAGTACGCGCAGTTTGCGCGGGACGACGCGACGAGGTTGCGTCGCGTCTGAGTTGACCGTCTCTCTGACGGCGGTTGAATTGTCATTCCGTCCTTGGTCTTGGGCGACCGTCGTGAATCCTGTCACGGCGGCGAGCAGCAATGCTGCCTTCGCCAGCAATCGACCAGACATGCGTTGTCACCTCAATGTTGCGATTCCTACGGATATTCCTGGCTAACGCGAGTGCGTCGGTGGAAAGCGGCCCGATGAGCGTTTCGGGCGAGCAAACCGTAGACCGCGAGCGACCGGTCGCCCTGAGTATGCGTGACGATCGACGAGCGTTGAAGTGAGTGCCTTCTCGGGAAGCGAATTCGCGCGTCGGCCGTGACTGTCGAATCGAGTAGGCGGGCTGTGTCAGCTTCCCGAATGAGGACTCTCAAAGTGAGCCATCTGGTTTTCGTCCTCACAGCCCGGCAGTAGCATGAAGCAGTAACGCTCGGAGATCATTTGGCGAGCGGGGCGGCGTCAGCCCCCCGGTGTTGCTCGTCACCGTCACTACCGGGGGGGCTGACGCCGCCCCGCTCGCCTGAGATTCATTGATGACTTGTCCGATTGGAGTTGATGTCGCACACGCCGCCCGATTGTTACGGGACGGAAAGCTCGTGAGCTTTGCGACCGAGACGGTTTATGGATTGGGGGCCAGCGCACTCGACGTCAACGCGGTCGCGCGTGTGTTTGCGGTCAAGAATCGGCCGTACTTTGATCCCCTGATCGTTCACATCGCCGAGCGTTCTTGGTTGCCTCGGCTGGTGACGTCGTGGCCGGAGACCGCCGAACGACTCGCCACGAAATTCTGGCCGGGACCGCTGACGCTCGTGCTGCCGAAGACGGAGTTGGTTCCCGATCTCGTCACCTCCGGCCTGCCATCGGTCGCGGTACGCATGCCGTCGCATCCGCTCGCGCTGGAACTGTTACGGCTTGCGGAAGTGCCGGTCGCCGCGCCGAGCGCGAACCTCTTCGGCCAGCTCAGCCCGACCTGCGCGGAACACGTTGCCGATCGGTTGGGAGATCAGATCGACTATCTGCTGGACGGTGGTCCGTGCTCGGTCGGGGTCGAATCGACGGTGCTGTTGTTGGAGTCAGACGGGACCGTGCGATTGCTTCGTCCCGGTGGCGTCGAGTTGGAAGAAATTGAAGCCGTGATCGGCCCGCTCAGTCAAAGATTGCACTCGACCGCAGCAAACGATCAAGCGGCTCCGTCGCCCGGTCTGTTGCCGCAGCATTACGCGCCGCGCACGCCGTTGGTGATCGTGGAAGACATTGCCACGATCACCTCGCCAGAGCGTTGCGGGGTGTTGTCGCTGCAATCGCATCCAGCGGCGCATCGTTTTGAGGCTGCCGAAGTCTTGTCGGCCAGCGGCAACTTGACCGAAGCCGCCGCGAATTTCTTTGCCGCCTTGCGACGACTCGATGCGGCGCAGGTCAAACGGATTATCGCCGAACCACTCCCGAACCACGGACTCGGAGTGGCTTTAAATGACCGGTTGACGAGAGCCGCACACACTGAGTCAAGATGACTTGTCGATGGATCCTTACGACAGGATCGCGTGAATCGGTGTTCCTTCGCAGATGGTCAGCGGACGGCCGAGGTTGTCGGGCAGTTGCAGGTGCGGATCGACTCCAAGGCTGTGATAGATCGTCGCGGCGAGATCTTCCGGCGACGTGGGATTGTTGGCGGGATAAGCCGCGAAGCGGTCGCTGGAGCCGTGAACGATACCGCCGCGGACGCCGCCGCCGGCGAGGACCGATGTGAAACAGCTCGGCCAGTGATCGCGCCCATCACTGCCGGCACCGGCTCCGCCGACCACACTTTGAGCAACTCGCGGTGTGCGGCCCATCTCACCGGTCCAGACGATGAGCGTCTCGTCGAGCATTCCACGTTCTTGCAGATCATCGAGAAGTGCGCTGAAGGCTTGGTCGGTGACGGGACAAAGCCGCGTCTTCAAGTCAATGAAGTTGCGGTTGTGAGTGTCCCAATAGACGCTGACATTCGTGATGCCTTCGTTCGGCCAGAAGACGGTGACGAACGGCACTCCCGCCTCCACCAAGCGCCGAGCTTGCAGAACCGATTGGCCATGCGCGTTCATGCCGTAGCGCTCGCGGACGGCTGGCGGCTCGCGACTCAGATCGAACGCTTCGACCGCGCCGCGCGACGACAGCAGCGAGAACGCTCGGTCGTAGTGGCTGCGCGTGGCCGCGATGTTCGCGTGTTGTTCGAGACCTCGAAGTTGCTGATCGATGCCGGCGAGTAAGTCGCGTCGATTGTTGGATCGCAGTTCCGGCACATCGGCGTGCAATGCAAAATCGCCGACCTTGTAGTCGGGTTTGCTCCCGTCGGCGTCGATGCGCATGGGATTGAACGTCGGACCAAGCCAGCCGGCTCCCTGGCCGTGAGATTCCTCAACGAATCGCGGAGCCCCGTTCGGGATAACGGGCATCATTGAGACAAACGGCGGCAGCGGCCCGCGACCTCGCCCCAGTCGAGCCATCACCGCTCCGATACTTGGCCAGTCTTCCGCTAACGGAGCACCGCGACGAGGGACGGCTCGACCAGTCAGCGGCAAGTGGGTCGCCATCGTGTGATCGACGTCGCCGTGGGTCATCGAACGAATGATCGCCAGCTTGTCGGCACGCTGAGCCAGTAGCGGCAAGTGCTCGCAGATTTGAACTCCGGGGAGCTTCGTCGAGATTGGCTGGAACTCGCCTCGGTATTCCAAAGGGGCGTTCGGTTTTACGTCCCACGTGTCCTGTTGAGCAGGACCACCCCACATCAGGAGGACGATGCAGGCCCTCGCCCGCGGGCGTTTTCCACTGTCCGACGATGCTGGTGCAGCTCGTGCGGCGGCGCTCTGATGAAGCCACTGGGGTATGTCGAGTCCTACAAGACCGATCGCACCGGCACGCAGCACTTCGCGGCGGCGCATCGGTGCGGCGGCGAAAAAGTCACGGCAGGCAGTCGGCGAGAGAACGCTCATGACGAGCCAACGTACGTAGCGGCGCAGCGGCAATCAAGCGGGTTGGCAAGTCGAGGACTCCAGGCAGAACGGCGACTGCGTGCGTTGACAACTCAAACGAGCCCCGCATATACCTTCGCCGCTTCGGAATCATCGAATTCGCTGGATTTCCTCGACGATTCTAAGTCATTCTTGGACCGCGGCCGTGGGCTGCGGCGAGACCCAGAAATTCCGTTTCCGGGAGGTTGCAATGAAGGAGGCCGTTCGTGGTTAAGTTGCGTTTGCGAGATAACGAAAAGATTCAAGACGCGGTGAAGCGGTTTCGAAAGTTGGTGGAACACGCTGGAATCAAGAAGGAAATGCGCCGCCGCGAGTACTACGAAAAGCCCAGTGAAATCTCTCGCCGCAACCGCCGTCGAGCGGAACGCCGCGCTCGATTGGCTCGCCTGAACCCGAACGGTGCCGGCCCGACCAGTGGTCCTGGCATGAATGCTCCCTAGCCGTGACTCTCCGACGAACTTGGGTTTGTGGAACTCATCCGGAAACAGAAAAGCCCTCGTCTTTCGACGAGGGCTTTTTTTATCGGCGCTCCGCCATTCGTGTTGAAGTCGAATTCGTGAGCCGCAAGGCGCTAGCCGCGGGTCGAGGAAAAGAACCCGCGGTTAGCGCCTTGCGGCTCACATGGCACCGAAATCAACACGAATGGCGGAGAGCCTTTTTATCTTGGAATGATCGAGCCGTGAGGCCAGCCGGAAAGGGCGAGCATCACTCGTCGTCGTCTTCTTCCTCTTCTTCCTCTTCGTCTTCTTCTTCCTCTTCGAGTTCGACTTCGACCTCGGCCTCTTCAATCTCGACTTCCGGCACATAGGTCGAAGCAGGGATGACAGTGCCTGGCGGCGGGGCTCCGAGGGCTTCCTTTACGGCCTGCAACCAATAAAGCCGCTTGCTCTTAGAACGCAGCACGTCCAGCCGTTCTTCGGCTGCTTTCTTCTCTTCAAACGGAAAACGATCCTCTTCCTTTTGGGTGCTGTTGTAGATCACCCAGACGATGCGACGACGCTCGACCGGCTTCGTTCGGGCCTTCTTTTTGACGACTTTCTTCTTCACCCCGGGGGCGGCGCGCTTCTTCTTGCCATCCTTTTCCGCCGTGCCTTCAGCGGCATCACGAGCATCGGCGGCTTCGACTTCTCTGCGCTTATCCAAACGGCTTGCCATGTTCGGTGGCTTCTCCCATAAACGCCTGAATTGCCAGAGACCCATTTGCCGGAACCGGTTCCGGCGGCGGGTGGCTGGCGAAGGGGCGGGAGAATAGCAAACTGGCGGCGACCAGCCAACCGGCTCGCGGAAAGAGTCCCTGCCAATTTCCTCGAAACAATCAGAAAAGTTTCTGTAACCGGACTCCGCCAACCGATCCTTGGAAAAGCATTCAGACTGCGCGAGCCGTGTTCAAGGAGAGCGGCTCGACACACACCCGCCGACGCGGGCACCTGCCGAAGACGAAGGAGTGGAGCTCATGCGACATCTTGGGAAATGGCTGATCGCGATGGGACTGCTGGCCATCGTGCCGGCGGCCAGCGAAGCAGCACTGTGGGGCAACTCGGCCCAGAACCAGCAAGCAGCCAAGCAGAAAAACCAGAAGGCAGCCAACGAGGTCGCCGGGGCTCTGCGAGGAGCCAAGCTGCAAGGCTATGACATCGGCATTGAGGTCAAGGAGGGCACAGCCATCCTGACCGGCGAAGTGACCGATCCGGCTCAGAAAGACAAAGCCACGCAAGTCGCCTCCAAAGCGAAGGGCGTGAAGAAGGTCGACAATCGGCTGGTGGTTTCACCGCCGAAAGCGGTCGCGGCCAAGCAGGCTGCAAAGGAAATTCAACAGGCGGCCGCCCTTGAAAGTGCTCCGCCGACGAATCAGCAAATGGCGGAACAAATCGCGGGTGCGCTCGGCAAAGCTGGGATGAGCGGCTTCGACTTGGAGGTTCGCTTCCAAGAGGGCCAAGCCATGATCGGCGGCGCGGTGGCGAATCCGGCTCAGCGAGCCCGGGTCACTCAAGTCGTCTCCGGCCTGGATGGCGTTGAGAAAGTGGACAACCAAGTCACCGTGATGCCTCAAGGGGCTGTTCGTCGGCCGGTTGGCCCGCCTCCGTATGCGAATCAAGCCGCCTACGGTGGTCCTCAGATGATGCGGGCTCCGATTCACCCCGCCGCGTATCAGCAAGAGGGTGGCCCGATGCCGGGCGGTCCAATGCCCGGTGGTCCGATGCCAGGGATGCCGATGCCTCCCATGCCGATGGGCCGATCGAACGCGGGGCAGATCAACGACATGCCGAATCTGCCGAACTATGCGTGGCCCAGCTACGCCCAGTATCCGAACTCGGCGGCGGTCACTTATCCGAAGGAATACAGTGCCAGCGCGTGGCCTTACATCGGCCCGTTCTATCCGTATCCGCAAGTTCCGCTGGGCTGGCGATCGGCTCAGTTGGAATGGGACGACGGACACTGGAACCTCAACTTCCGTCCGCGCACCGAAAAGTGGTTCTGGTTCCTCAAGCCGGACAACTGGTAACGGGCATCGCAGTCTGACAGCCCCTTTCCCGAAATCTCCGAGCGTGCAGGCGCTCGGAGATTTTTTCGTTGGATGCCATCGGTGTTGAACCTGTCATGTTTTGTGAGCCGCAAGGCGCTAGCCGCGGGTTCTCGAAAGCAACCCGCGGCTAGCGCCTTGCGGCTCAGAATCGTCAAAATCGTCAGATTCACCCAAGTCGGCAGGGTTTGCCAGCCGATAGATCTCCCACGTCCCTTCCGATTCCATCCGGGAAAAGGTGTGTCTTATGAAAATCTATCGACGCCTCGCGATGCTGGTGCTGCTGGGAACGATGACGACCGCGTGCAGCGGCTGCTACGTCTTCAAGGATGCCGTGGTGACCGCCGCCGCCTACAGCAAATTCTGGATCACGACGCCACCGATCCCGGTCAGCCCGTATTACAGCCAGCAGATCGAGGACACCTACTGGGAAGAGGAACGCTACACGCGAGTCCCGATCCTGGACGCGGTCGAAGGAGAGAACGCTCCGCTCTTCTGTCTCGATCCGCCGTCGTCAGATGAAGTCGTCCGCGCGTTGCCAGACAAAGCGGCCGGAGGCTTCGCCTTCCTCGCCGAGACCGCTCGGAACAACATCCGCATCGTTGTCGAACCGATTGTGGATCGCGTCGATGAGTGCCGCTTCTATCCGCTGGCCGGTCCCGCTCGGCTGCACCACTGCCACTACAAATGCACGGTCTATTACGACAAGACAATCCGTTCGTACTGGCCCGTTCCGTTCACACACAGCGACGAGACCGAAGACGTCGTCTACATCGACCACGATCACTTGATCCGCTGCACGAGTCTGGAAGCTCCGTAATCCGAGTTGATCATATTCACTATCAGCAAGAGCCTCGGCTTCGTGGGAAGCCGAGGCTCTTTGCGTTTGATCGACTCGTTCATATTCCGCGGCTCCAAATAAGCAGCAGGCCCCCGGTTGCGATGAATGCGATTGGCAAGGCAGCCGTCGGCCAGATGAACGGCTCAGCGTATGCCATCGTCACATCAACCAATTCGCCATTGATCTCTTCTTCTGTCGTCGTCCCGAAAAGCTTCACTGGCGAGACAACATTTTCCCACACCACCTGCATGACAAGACCAAGTGTCAGTCCGACGGCCATCAAGCCGATGCCAAGGATGGTTCGCTTTTGCATGGACTCCTCCCTTGTTGATTAGGAAGTCGATCACAATTTGCCAAGCACAAATGCTGCAGTTACGGCGAATCAGAGTGTTACGGCAGTTGCACGATGTCAACCTTGGCCGGGAGATGCCGCAGGGCAAGCTGGTTTTTGAAGATGCGTAGCCTGTTCAACAAGAGGTTGGGTTTGAGGGCGTGTTCGCGGCAGAGATTGGGTGTTGATTGGTTCAAGCGGCGGGCGAGGTTGAGGGTCATGCTGCGGACGGCGTGCAGAGCACGGGCGGCGTGGCCGGTGCGGGTGCGGTTGGCGTCGTCGCCGAGGCTCACGTCGAGGACTTGGAAGCTGCGGTTCTCGATGTGCCAGCGGCCGCGCGAGTGGTCCAACAGCAGCTCGGCATTCGCGGTCGTGCGTGAGAGGCTGGTGATCGCGTAGGTCGTGCTTTCGCGAGTCGTGCCGTTGGCCAACTGGGTATGACGCTTCAGGCGGATCAACTGTTGGGCACCGGGCCAGTCGAGATACCCTTCGTCAATCGTCGCGGTCGTCGTGGTGACGGTGCGAGTTTCGATGCGACCGCGATTCTTCTCGATCGTCGTCGCGGTTTGTTGTTGCTCAAGCGATTGTTGCACTTGGTAGGGGGGAAAAGCCTTCGGGAATCACGAAGGCTTGCTGAACGTCGCGGAGAAGTTGAGGTTGGTTTCCCTTCACCGTCACGAGGTAGTCCCCCTCCTTTTCGACGATGGTCTCGCACAGTTCGCGTTGACAGTAGGCCGCGTCGGCGACGATCAACTTCCCTTTGAGGACCAACCGCTTGACCAACTCCAAGGCGACGGTCGTCTCGTGGGTGTTGGCCGGGATGGCGTGACTGGCGAGGATTCTTCCGAGCGTTCGCTGCATCCGCACCAAGACTTGCTCGGCCCGCTGATCGCCGCGTCGAGTTCCCCGCAACGTCTTGCCGTCCCAAATCTCGGCGTCGAGTGGTTCGGCGACATTCGTGGCTGCGGATGTTGTCGTTACGGATGCGGGCGTCACCGTCTTCGCAGACGGCATCGGCGGAATCTCTGAAGCTCCGCACTGCTCGACGAATTCCAGCAACAACGATTCGATTTGCTCGGGATCCAGCTCCGCCAACACGTTGGCATACGTCTGTCGCACCGGTGGCTTACGGCGAAATCCCAACAGATGCCACATTGCCGGACCATGCAACTCCAGCCACTGCACCACCGGCTGAAACCCTCGAAAACCACACAACGTGGAACACACCACAGCCGCCAACATGGCGGACAACGGATGACGCTTTCCGTAGCGCCCGCGCGGATCAGGAACTCGCTGAAGAACCTCCAGCAAGCCCCCGGCGGGCAAATGACTCACGGCAAAACCTTCCCAATACCTCCGGTCCAACAACGGCAAGACGTGCGTGCCTCACCCAAACCACGTTTTCTCTTGCGTATTCTGCGCCATACTTCCAGCAAGGCAAATTAGCTTGCCCTGCGAGATGCCGATCGTTTGGCGGGTTGGCTACAGTCCCAACATGAGCGACGTGATTGTAATTGGCGGGGGACTGGCGGGACTGGCCGCAAGCGTGGCGCTGGCCCGGATGGGCGTGAAGGTCACGTTGCTGGAGTCGCGGCCGCGGTTGGGGGGGCGGGCGAGTTCGTTTGAGGATGCGGCGACGGGGGAGTTGATCGACAACTGCCAGCATGTCGCGATGGGCTGTTGCACCAACTTCCGACACTTCTGCCGCGTGACGGGTTTGGCTCCGTACTTTCGTGATGAAGAACAACTCACGTTTGTGGGCCCGCCTGATCCGAGCGGTCGGCAGTTGCCAGAGTTTTGCCGATTCGCGGCGACGCCTTTCGTGCCGGCTCCGTTCCATTTGGGACGGGCGTTGTGGGGGTTGGGTTATCTTTCGCTTCGAGACAAGTGCGCGATTGCTCGCGGACTGTTGTCGCTGCGGGCTGCGCGACCGCAGCACGGCGATCGAACGACGATTGGCGAATGGCTCGACCGGCAGCGACAGCCGGCGAATGCGATCGAATACTTTTGGAACGTCGTGCTGGTCAGCGCGCTCAGCGAATCGTTGGACCGCATTTCGGTGGCCGCGGCGCGCAAGGTGTTCGTCGATGGCTTCCTGACGAATCGCGATGGTTGGAAGGTTTCGCTGCCGACGGTGCCGCTCGATGAGTTGTATTCCGGGACGCTCGCGCAGTGGCTGGCGGCTCATGGCGTGGAGGTGCGGTTGAAGACGGGTGTGGAACGGCTCGTGATGGAAGGCGGAGCGATCTCCGCCGTGGAACTGCGAAATCGAGAGCGGCTCGCGGCGCGGCAGTTCGTGCTGGCGGTGACTCAGCAGCGAGCGTTGTCGCTGTTGCCGGAGTCGATTCGGAATCTTCCGCAGCTTGCGACGATCGAGCGGCTGGAGACGGCTCCGATTGCCAGCGTGCATCTGTGGTTCGACAGGCCGATCACGTTGTTGCCGCATGCCGTGTTGGTGGGACGCTTGAGTCAGTGGGGGTTTAACTGGGGCGCGGGGCGAGGGGCGTGGGGCGAGAATACCTCACGGCCTCGCCCCTCCGACTACCAAGTCGTCATCAGCAATGCGAGAGAGATGGCGGAGCGGCCGCAGGCAGATGTCGTTGCTGACGTGGTCGCCGAGTTGAAGGCAATTTGGCCGTGGGCGGCGGACGCGAAGTTGCTGCACTCACGAGTCGTCTTTGAGCACCACGCGGTGTTCTCGCCGTTGCCGGGATCGGAGGAGCTTCGACCGGCTCAGCAATCGCCGATTGGAAACTTGCAACTGGCGGGAGATTGGACGCAGACCGGTTGGCCGGCCACGATGGAGGGGGCTGTGCGCAGTGGGTTCCTCGCGGCGGAAAACCTGCTGACCAAAATCGGCCGACCTGCGAAGTGGTTGCAGCCGGATCTGTAATGACTCTCCGGCGAGCGGGGCGGCGTCAGCCCCCCGGTGGTCACGGTCGCCGTAAAGAACCGGGGGGCTGACGCCGCCCCGC
>SXKJ01000298.1 GCA_005778115.1 Planctomyces sp.
AGACCGGTCACTTCGTGACCGGAAACTTCGGGTCAGGGAGTGACTCAACTACTTCGCGACTCCGCCGCCCTACGTCTTTTCCGACTTCGGGGCGAACCCGCGTCGCAGCGTGTTCTCTGTGACGCTGATCGGCACAACAAATTGCATCAAATAGTCGGCTCCCCCTGCCTTCGTCCCGATGCCGCTGAGCTTGAAACCACCGAACGGTTGGCGGTTCACCAACGCGCCGGTGATCGGACGGTTGAGATACAGGTTGCCGACTTGGAACTCGCGTCGAGCCCGCGCGAGATTCTGTGGACTGCGGCTGTAGAGGCCACCGGTCAGGGCATAGTCGGTGCCGTTGGCGAGCGTGAACGCCTCATCGAGGTTCTTCGCTTTGAGCACACATAGCACCGGGCCAAAGATTTCTTCTTGAGCGAGTCGCGAATCCGCCGGCACGTCGGCGAAGACATGCGGGGCGACGTAGTGACCTTCCTTCGCGAGCTTCGGCGGCACTTCGCTCGCGACCGCTACTAGGTGTTGCAGCTTGCCAAGCTCGATGTATTCGTTAATGCGCTCGCAGGCATTGGAGTCGATGACCGGCGGGACGAACGTGCCGGAGTCTTCTGCCGGGCCGAGTTTCAAACTCTTGACCGCTCCGACCAATCGTTCGAGGAATTGGTCGTACGCGCCCGCGAGCACGATCGCTCGCGAACAGGCCGAGCACTTCTGCCCCGCGTATCTAAACGCGGACTGCACGACGCCGAGCACTGCTTCATCGAGGTCTGCGTCGTCATCGACAATGATCGCGTTCTTACCACCCATCTCGGCGATGACTCGTTTGACGCCGTGCTGGTGCAGATCAATCGCTGCTGCGGCTTTGTTGATTTCGAGGCCGACGGCTCGTGAACCGGTGAAGGCGATGACATCGACATTCGGGCTTTGCACGAGCGTCGGTCCGATCTCCTCGCCGATGCCGGGCAAGAAGTTGATGACTCCATCCGGCAAACCGGACTCCATCAAGATGTCCATGAACTTCGCGGCCACGACCGAGGATTGCTCGGCCGGTTTGATCACGACAGTGTTCCCCATCGCCAGCGCGGCGACCGTCATGCCCGACAGAATCGCCAGCGGGAAGTTCCACGGTGCGATCACCGCGACCACGCCCCGCGGGCGGAAATGGAATTCGTTTTCTTCACCCGCCAGATCGACACGCTGCGGCAGCGACATCGCCAGCATTTGCTCGGCGTAGAAGCGGCAGAAGTCGATCGCTTCGGCGACATCGCCGTCGGCATCCTCCCAAGTCTTTCCAACTTCGTGAACGATCCAAGCGGCGAGTTCAAATCGCTGGTCGCTCAGTTGCTTGGCGATGATGTTGAGGTGCTCGGCCCGATACTTCGGCTCGACGCGCGACCAACCTGGAAACGCGGCCTTCGCGGCAGCGATGGCGTTCTCGGCATCGTACTTTGTTGCGGACGACACCTTGCCGACATTCACACCGCGATGCGACGGGCTGACCGAAACGATCGCCCCTTTCGTTTCGACGACGCGGCTGTTGATGACCAGCGGGTATTCGTTGCCGAACTGGCTTTTGACATCGTCGAGTGCCTCTTGAAACGCCTTGCGATTGGCGGCTTGGCTGAAGTCGGTGAGTGGTTCGTTGCGGAACATGACTGTGCTTTCGAGTGATGGAGGGTGGGTCGAGGCACGAGACCCACCATTTTCGGTATTTGGTTCGGTGGGTCTCGATGACTCGACCCACCCTACGGGCTTTCGGCTTTCGGGAACGGCGAACAATTCTTCGACGGTGACATTCTCCGCGAGGCTGTGTCGCAGGAAAGAATCGTTGCTGGTGTTCTCCAGCAAGCGACGGACGAGATACGCCATGCCTGGGATCAATTCGCCGAACGGCGTGTAGATGCGGACGCGATGTCCCATCTCGGCGAAGAGCTGTGCTTGCTCAGAAGCCATGCCGTAGAGCATTTGGATTTCGTAAGCCCCGATCGGCACCTTGAGCTGCCTCGCCCACGCGATGCCATTCGCAAGGCTCCGCAGATTGTGGCTGGCGAGCGCCGGTCGCAGCAGTTGGTAATTCTCCATCAGAAGCCGCGCGAGCTTTTCAAAGTTCGCATCCGACTGCCACTTCTCTTGAAACACCGGCACCGGCCAGCCATGCAGACCGGCCGAGACCGTTTCGTAATCCCAATACGCCCCTTTCACGAGCCGCACCGTGACCGGCGTGCCGCGCTTCTTCGACCATTTCAGCAGTCGTTGCAGATCGCTCTCGGCATCGGGCAAGTACGCTTGGATCACGATGCCGACATCGGCGGAGTCGCGGAATTCAGCCTCCATCAATACCTGTTGGAAGATGTCGAGCGTCAGATCCTTGAACGCGAACTGCTCCATATCGACATGCACGTAGGCTCCGTGCTCGCGAGCCGCTCGCAAGATCGGCCGCAGTCGCGCGAGGACTTCTTCGGTCGTGCCCAACGGGTCAACCGGCTGAAAGTGACTGCAAAGCGCTGACAACTTTAGCGACACGTTGACGCGCGGGATCGGGCCTTGGTGGTCGCTGTCGAGCTGACAATCCTCCGGCCACTCGTTGGCTTGAGCTGCCAGTCCACTGATGAGGTTGAGGTACTGCTGCTGATAGGCATCCGATTCCGCCTCCGAGATTGTTGCCTCGCCGAGCAGATCGAGCGTGAACCCAAAGCGTTGCTTTCGCAGCTTGCCGACCGCTGTCGAAACTTCATCAACCGTCGCCCCCGCGATGAATCGCTGAGCCATCCGCGAGGCGTTCGATCGCGCATTCACGGCCAGCGCCCGGCCGAGCACCGTGTTCGGCTCGGCCCAATCGAGCACCAGCCGCGCCGCTCCCGGCAGGTGCGTGCTGACTTCCTCGAAGTATTCCTGCAAGTGCCGAGCGACCGCCGCGTGCGTCTTCAGTCGCGGCAGCACATCGACAAAACGAAACATCTGCACTTTGACCGCTTCGTCTCCCATCGCCCACGACAGGATGCGGTCTTCCCACCAACGCTTCTCGAAGATCGAGGCTTTGCGGCGATGCAGGTGGTCGAAGAGGAATCGGCCGATCTCCTGCGTCACATCTTCGACGCGAGCTTCCAGATCGCCGAGCACCTCGGCCTGAACGGACGGCTTCGCTGTTGCGGACGCGGACGGTTTCTTCTTAGCCACGAGCGATAGATCTCCCCACGTTGACCGCCAGCTTCGACACCTTTGGGCGGACTCGGCACAATGCCGTCCCCCCGGCGACCACCGGATCGGCGATTGTCGCGGCTCACACCAGAATCGCAAGAAAGTCTTTCATGCTTGATTACGCCAAAGTTTTTGAGACCGGTTTGTCCTATCACGATTTTCTCGCCAAGTACGGCACGCCCGAGCAACAGCGGCGTTGGGCGGGAATTCACGCCGACGTGCGATTGAGCGAGGCTCAGCAGCAACTACTGTCGAACTTCAAACGCAAGATGCCGGTAATCGTGCTGGCCGGAGCCTGGTGCGGCGACTGCGTCAATCAGTGCCCGATCTTCGACCACTTCGCCTCCGCGTCGAGCGTTCTCGACATTCGTTATTTCGACCGCGACGCGAACCCGGAGTTGGCGGCGGAGATGTCCGTCTGCGGAGCTGCCCGCGTTCCGTCTGTGTTGTTCTTCAGCGAAGATTGGTTCCGCTGCGGCCTGTACGGTGACCGCACGCTCTCAAAGTACCGCCAAATGACGGCCGACTTCGCCGGAGCCGCCTGCCCGACCGGCATCGGCTCGCCAGAACGAACCCTGCTTGATGCGGTCATCCAAGAATGGCTCAACGAATTCGAGCGAATTCAACTGATGCTGCGAACGTCGGCTCGGCTGCGAAAGCTCCACAACGATTGATGGCCCCATCGCGAGATCAATAATGCGACTGCCCATCATCAATCCGCTTCGCTTAACCATGTTAGTCAGCATCTCCGTGACGTTGTTTCTCGGTGCGGCCGTGCTGGCCAAGTTCGGGTCGAGGCGATTCGGGCCTATGCGAGCAGACGAAGGATTGTGCTTGTTTTGCGGACGTCACATTCAAGTCGAGAAATTCACAGGCTCAGCCGAGCAAACCAGCATCACGGAGACCGAGGTCTCCACATGGGCCGACCGATTCGTTCCAGCAAATCACGGGCATGTCTGGAGTTTTCATTCCTGGGCCGAGCGAGCCCACTGGTTCGGCGATGCGTCGATTGCTTGCGGCGGCGGCGAGCCAGGGGTCGAGATAATTTGGCTCGTAGGTCGACGGCGAGGTTGGCCTACTGCGGAATCATTGCTTCGCGAGTACGCCACACTGGATTCGGATCGAGAAGCTCAGAACGAGTTCATTCTGGAAGCTGTCTCACCTCGGCTGGGAGATTGAGCGTGGATTCCGCCTGCATCAATGACGTAACGCCGATGTCATCGACGAATTGAGCCATTCGTCGTCTCCTTCGATTCGTCGGGCACCTTCCCCCGACCCGCGTTGCCTCACCAAGCGCCGCTGGCTGGTCTGTGCCGCGAGAGATAGACTCGCGCAGAGAGATCAATCGCTTTTACGAACTGTGTAACGGAGCGTTTCTGTGACCATTCGATTCTGGACTTGGTCGCTGGTCCTGGCCGCCAGTCTGTGTGCGATCGCGGCGAGTCCGCAGAACCAAACGCCCTCCGCCGACAGCGATCCGGCCGTCGCGGAAGAAGCGGAAGCTCGCAAGTCGGCCGAGCGGTTCTTGATGGTGCTGGAACGGAATCCGCGAAAAGGAACCGCGCTCGACAAGGTGGTCGAGTTTCATGTCGATCATGAGTCGCTGGATGAGTTGATCACGGGACTGCGAGAGAAAGCCGAAGCAACCGAATTCGAGGATGCCGGCCGAGCCTGGTTAGTCGTCGGTCTCATCGAGTCCTCGCAAGGAGACGTGGAAGAAGCGCAGACAGCGTTTGAGCGTGCCGAAGAACTATTGCCCAAGAGCGCGGGCGCGTCGTTCTCGTTGGGCCAGAATTTGATGACGCTCAACCGTTGGGCCGATGCGGCGACGGCGCTCGAACGAGCGATTCAGCGGAAGCCGGCTCCCACGGATTTGCTCGACGTGTTTCAAACGCTGGGCCGAGTTCAGCAACGGCTCGCTCCCGGCGACCAGGTGATTGAGGTTTGGACGCGGCTCGAAAAACTGGTTCCGAACGATCCGCGTGTGCCGGAGTTGATCGCCAAGACGTTGCTCGACGACGGACATTGGGAAGCGGCGTTGCCTCGCTTTGAAGCGTTGGCGAAGGCGACCAAGGATTTGTATCGACGTTCGGAGTTTGAACTCGAAGCGGTCGATCTGCGGTTGAAGCTCGGACAGTTTGAGAAAGCGCTGGCCGAGGCCGATCGGTTGCTCGGCGGGCTGAAGCAGGATCACTGGCTGTTTCGAGAAACCCGGCGGCGCGTCGAAGAGGCATTCCTCGCGAAGGACGATGCGACGGGACTCATCAAGCACTACGAAGAGCGGTTGGTGAAGCAGCCGGACGATCTCGATGCCGTGGTGCGGTTGTCGCGAGCGTTGGTCTCGCAAGATCGCCGCAAAGACGCACGAACGCGATTGGATGCGGGCATCAAACTTGCGCCGAGCTCCGTCGAACTTCGGTTGGAGTTGATCGAGCTATTGCAGTCGGACCAGCAGTTCGAGGAAGCCATTGCGCAGTACGAACAGCTCGATCGCATCGCCCCGAACAATCCGGACTACATCCGCGATTGGGGGTTCTTGATTCTGAAGCAGGCAGAAGGTGGCGCACGCGGCTCGCGTGCGTCAGAGTCTGAAAACAAAGAAGACGAAGCGACGCACGCGAGCCGCGTGCGCCACGCCGCCGCTGTCTGGCGAAAGCTCGTCGATGCCAAGCCGAAGGATGCCGTCGTTGCCGCTCAGGTCGCGGGCCTGATGTCGTCGGCTGACAAATCGCTGCTCAATGATGCGGCCGACTTGTTACGCAAAGCGATCGAGTTGGAGTCGGAAGCCCTCACGCATCGGGAACAACTCGGCGAAGTACTGGACTCAGCCGGCAAGAAGGACGAATCGCTGGCCGCCTGGCGTTCGATGGCCGAGGCACCGCGACGCAATGCGAACAACCTCGCGCAACTCGCCGAAGTGTTGTCTCGGTTCGGCTATCGCGACGAGACGCTGACGACGATTGACGCCGCGTGCGAACTGGATCGCAAGTCGCTCGAACTCCGATTTCAGCAAGCCGAGTTGCGTCGCAAGTGGAAACAGTTTGATTCCGCGATGTCCGCGCTGGCCGAAGCTGCCGCGCTCGCCGACACGCCGGAGACGTTCGACCGCGTGGTGCAGGTCGAGGTAAAGGTGCTGTCGGAATCGGAATTGTTGACCGAGCGGATCGAGGAGTTGCAGGCATTGCTTGGACGCGAGGGGGAGAGGGGGAGAGAGGGAGAGGGGGAGAAAGACAAACCGCAGAAGCCCACGTCCGTCTCCCCGTCTCCCCCTCTCTCCCTCTCCCCCTCTTCTCAATTCTTCCGCCTTGCCAAATACCTCGAAGCCGCCGACAAGCTGCGTGAAGCAACCGTTGCTGCGAGGAAAGCCGTTGAGCTCGCGCCGCGAAACGGTCTCTTCCTCCAAGCGGCGGCGAAGATGCTGACGCTCGACAGCCAGTGGCTCTCGGCCGTTGAGCTTTACGAACGGCTACTGAAGATTGACCGGCGGTTTCGGATTGATGCGCTGCGTGCGATTGCGGAACTCGAACAGAAGCTCGGCCGCAAAGAGAAGGCATTGAAGGCGAGCAGAGAATTGCTAGCGGCCGCTCCGGGGAATCCAGAGAGCGCGGAATTCGTCGTCGATGTCTGTTTGCGATACGGACAAAACACAGAGGCGTTGCAGATCCTGCGGCGAGCGTCTCGGCAGAACGTGGCGGATAAACGATTGGCGCTCAGATTGGTCGAACGGTTGATGGAAGACGGTTCGCGACAACTGAGCGGCACGGCGCTAGCCGCCGGTAAAGGTGGGGGAAAGCGTCCCGATCAACCGGCGGCTAGTGCCGTGCCGCTCAGTGAAACGGACGAAGCCCGCGAAATCCTGTGGCGGGTCTTCGAGCAAACCGCGAAGTCCGACGACCGCATCGAAATCATTCGCAAGCTGTCCGAGTTATCCGTCTTCCCTGGCGAGTTCACGAAGCTGGTGCAGCGGTTGGAGCGATATCGCACCGACCCGAAGTTGCGGCGTGATGCGTCGCTGGCGTTGGTGCAGGTTCACGAGCAAGCGGGAGACACGCAGCAAGCTCGGCGTGAATTGGAGAGGTGGTTACCTCAGGCTCCGCGAGACCCCGCGCTGCTGGCTCGGATGGTGTCGCTGTGCGAGACGGCTGGAGACTTGGAAGCCGCGATCGCTCATCAGCAGCGATTGGCTGAAGTGACTCGCAAGCGCGAAACGGACGAGCATCTCGTCGTGCTGCTTCGCCGAGCTGGTCGCGATTCTGATGCTGACACGCTGGCGACTCGCTGGCTCGAATCGGAACGAGATCCGGTGAAGGTGTTGCGTGAGATCGACCGGATGTTGGTGGCCGGAGAACTCAAGCAGACGCTTGCGCTGTGTGAACGCTGGATTCAGAATCGGCCGGACGATTGGGAGTTTCTGTTTCGGTCGGGGATGATCCTGCAAGCCGTCGGCCGCAATGACGAGGCGTTCGCACGGTTCGATACGCTGATGCAATTGCGACTGTCGGATGACATGCCCAGCCTCACCGCGACCGCTGCGACTTCCGCAACCGGGGGGCGGCTGAGTTCACGATTCACGTCGCTTAAAGCGAGAGCGTATCTCATTCGAGAACTCATCGGAGCGGGACTGCTGACATCGCAGAATTTCGCGCAGCGTGTCTCGCCACCATCCGCGAATCGCGCGGTGACGCCGATCAATCCAAAACTGGGACCGGCGGCGGCAGCGGTGTGGGAAACTCGATTGGCTCCAGCCGACTTCGGACAAGCACGTGTGTTGGTGCTGTCTCAGAAAGCGTACAAGTCCGAAGGGCTGCGTGGAGCGTGGGACGACGTGTATCTCGCGCTGCTGGCAGATTCGGCCACGAAGCTGGAAGAGACCGCCAAACGGCTGGCGGCCGAGGTTCCCGATGATCCGCTGCCGTACTGGCTGGTCTTTCGCGGCGCGATGCAGGGCCGACCGAGTCCACCGAACGTGAGCGCTTGGGAAACCTTAAATGGCAAAGACCCGATCAGCGAATCAAGTCTCGCGGCGATGCGTGATGCCTATGGCCGGCTCCAGCAACATCTCGAATTGCGTGTCGCGGAACCGCGTCCGTTGGTGGATCACTTCGGCGAAGAGTTGATTCGCGCCGGTCAAGGTGCCGACGCGGCCGCGCTGTTGACCGACTACGAACGGAACGCGACGAGCACCGAAGAGTTCTCGTGGCTGGTGTTCCGCACTTCTCTGAACGGCGATTTCGACGCGGTGCTGCGGCTCCTGCCGAAGTACGTCACCGCGTACAAGGAATCGACGGCGATTCGCGGTGTGCGTGTCGAGCCGACGCAAGCGGTTCGTTGGGTTCCGTATCTCCTGCAAGGCCAGATCGAGCGGGACAACACGATTGGCGAACGAATTCAGCGAGGCACGGACGAGTTGCCTGGAGTTCTGAAACTCTTGAGCTTAGTCCTGACAGAGTTCGCGGACCTCGTGGATTTGCAGGGAAGAGTCGCCGCATCCCCCGCAGCCTCGAATCAGTTGCAAATCTGGAAGCCGAACGGCGTCAAATTGGTGACGCTCAGCTTTCCATCGCAGGACACGACCGTGGAAGCGGCGGTGATGGGCTTGGTGTATCAGACGTTTGAATCGGCGAAGCGACAGAACTGGTCTCCCGGCCTGCTCAAGTTTCTGGAGCGTGAGCGGGACTCGTCGTCGGAGGGATCGCGCCGCCGGTATCTCGCTCGCTTGGCAGTAACGTGCGTGCGTGTCTGGGACGAGCAGTTCGATCCCGCGCTCGCCGAGATGCGTGAACTCTTCGAGGCTGCGTCGCACAACCCAGCGTTGCAAGTTGCCATCGTCGTCGCGCACCAACAGCACGAGCAGCTTGATGTGGCCCTCGATCTGCTGGATCGGATCGAAACCAAGGACGGTCAGCAACTCAAAGAGATCGAGCAACGAGCCGTGCAGTTAGCAGGCAAGCTTCGCCGCACGGAACGCTTGCAGTTGGCGGCCGAGCGATTATTCGGCATGAAGCTGGAGCCGGCGGAAGAACTGCAACTCGCGAGCACGCTGTCGGGCTTGGGGCTGCACGAGCACGCCGAGGCGATTCGGCAGCGGTTGCCTCAGCGAGCCGGGAACAACCTCGCGGTGCTGCAACAGGCCATGCAGGAACGCATCGACGCCAAGCAGCTCGACGAGGCGTGTCAGATCGCCGAGCAGATCGTGCGACGAACCTCGCCGGCCAACACACTCATCGGCAGTGCTCAACAAGCGACCTTTGGCGGCGGGCAGCAGGCTCGCGTCATCACGACCACCTCGGTGGCCCGCACAAAGGCGCTCTCGCTGCTGGGGCAGCAGGGACGATTGGGGTCGCTCATCGAACAGGCTGAGCAACAATTCGATCGTTCGCCGCATTCGCTGAAACTGTTCGGGCAACTGGCTGAGTTGTACGGAGCGGAACAGCCGCCTAAAGGCGGAACTACGAACGGGGCGAACGAGAAGATCGCGAAGCTGCTCGTGCGACTGGCAGACAGCGATGCTCCCGATCCGCAGTTCCGGCTGACGCTCGCGCGAGCACTGGTCTCGGCCGGCAAGGCACAGCTTGCAGTGCCGCACTTCTTGTTTGCGATCGAACGGCTGCCCAACGCGACCGCTCAGGTGTTGTTCGAGGCGGAACAAATCCTGTCGGAACTCGGACACGTCGATGAGCTGGCTGCCATCGTGTTGAAATCGAAGCTGGCGGTGAACGATCAGCAGCGAATCGAACTCTTCCGCCGCATCGTCTTTCGCTTGGAAGGTCCGCCGATTCGAGCCAAGCTCATCATCCAACTGTTCGAGAAAGCGTTCCGCGAAGCGCCCGACTTTCGCCCGATGCTCTCCTCGCAGTTGCTGATGTTGAGCGGTTCGGTTTGGAATCAAGAAGAGCTGTGGCCGCTCGCGCGAGATATGGCCGTCCCGCCTGAGTCGTTCAAGAAAGTCGGCCCGTGGTATGGAGTCGATATCGTCCGGAAGTCCGCGGGATCGCCCGCCAATCTGCTGACTCGCCATGTGATCGAGCTCGCAAAGCAGATTGGCAAGTTGGACGAATTGGAGTCCCACACCCTCGCGGCGATGAAGTCGCATCCCGATTGGACGCACGGCGGCAATCTGACACTGGGACTGATCCATCTGCGACGCCAAGGGCAAGTTGAGAAGGCGAAGCCGCTGTTTGAGGCGATGCTCCGCAACCGAGAAGACTTCACCAAGGTCTTCCAAGGAAACCCAGAACGTGCCGCCAACTTCGACGTGTTGATGAGCGGCATCGGCCACGAACTCGCGGTCGCAGGCAAGTTCACCGCCGCGACTGAGTTCTACGAATTGACGACTCCCGAATTGGCTCTCGAAGAATGCCGCGTGTTCGGCAAAGAACCGGCGATGCAGCAACTGGCAGTGCGAATCGTCAATCGAATGCTGGCGGGACTCGACAATCCGGCCGAGCTGGCTCGACAAGCCGGCAGCCCGCTGTTCGTCGAGGCAGCGAAGATCACCGCCGACATCAATCAACCCTACGTCGCCGCGCGGTTGGCTCAAGCGATGATCACGCGCTGGCAACTCCCCAGCGCGAACAACAGCGACGGCGGAACGTGGCTGGAACAACTCGAACACCGCTTCGCGAACTCACGAACGGCGATTAAGCCGGAGATGCTTCCGGCGATTGTCGCAGCGGCGAACGATCACCGGGAGGGCGAGGCTCCCGGTGGTATCGATCTGCTCACGCACGTCACCGGCGATTCGCTGACGAACCTGCGGCTCGATAGCCCGTTCGTGTCTCTGTTGAAGGAAATGGCGAAAGACAAAGACCTGTGGGAGAAGTGGACCGAGTCGTTGCGTAGGATGGGCACTCCTGCCCGTCCGTCCGACGATGCGAAAGACAGGACGGGCAAGAGTGCCCATCCTACGGACCTGTCGTTCGTCATCTTGGCCTCGCTGAGTGAACTCGTCTCACCCGACTCGAACGCCAAGCTCACCGTTCTGCCTCAACTCGTCGAGATCGCGAAGTTGCAACTCAAGACCGAGCCATCGCGCACGGCACCGGCCGGCTTTCATCCGCAACTCGGCTTGTGGCTGGTTGCGCGCGAATGTCTCGCACACGAGAAACATCAAAAGCTCGGTCACGAAATCGCCGAACTCGCCACCGAATCGGCATCGCTGCACTTCGACTCGCGCTTCCAATGGGCGATCCTGCGCGAACGTGGTGAGTTGGCGCTGAAAGCCGGTGAAAAAGATCTCGCCAGCAAGTTGTGGACGCGGTTGGCGGTGGATGTCCTGCGTCCTCGCTCGGCCGAGGAAACCGTGCCGATGCTGCTGGGCAAAGAATTCGTCTGGTCCGCCAATTGGCCGAGCACTCGGCTGCATCGCGCTCGCGATCTCTGCCGGCTGACGCTCAACGCGGAGATGTCTGATCTGTCGCTGGCGATCTTCCGCGACACAATCAATTGGCCGAAGACGATTCCGTTCCAACCAAAGTTTGCGCACGACGAGAGTCTGCCGAGTGATCCTCCCAAGTATCGGGGGACGATTTCTCTCGACGACAACTTCCAGGCGATGAGTGGCCTCGCCGAAGACATCCTCGCGACCTGGGAAACGCTCGAACCCGAATGGCGAGCGAAGGGTGTCGCCGCCGACGCGATCTTTGCGACGCTGCTGGAATGCGTGCTGCCAACAAATCGGCCCAACGAAGTATTTGTGTTCGCGTTGTCGCCGACAGCGATGCGACGGGAGGGCAAGGCTCCCGCCGAGCCGCCGAGGCCATCGACGTCAAACGTCGCAGCGGTTCGCCCTCCCAGCCTCGCTCTGCGACTCGTTGAAATCGCCGCGGCCGAGAAGCGAATCGACACGCTTACGCAGCGGCTGGTCCAGCGTGAGAAGACCGCCACGAACTCGCTCCCGTTGAGGCTGATTCAGTTGCTGATCGCGAGACTGACGAACGACGATCAACGGCTGGATGCCGAACTGACGAAGCTCGCGCAACACGATTGGTCCAAGCCGGCGTTTCAGAACAATCGCATCGCCACGCAGATTGTTCTGCTGCTCACACCGTTGACCGAACGGCGCGAGCAAGTCGCCAAACTCTTTGAGCAATGGATCGCACCGGTCAGCAAAGCCTATCCGCGCGACGAGCATCCGGTGTCCGAACTCCGCCGTTGGCTGGCGAAGCAACAACTCGAACAGCAGCAGATGGACAAAGCCAAGGAGACCATTTCGTCGCACCTCCGGCACATGGACCAAGTCTGGTCTGCGACCGGAGCGATGGACGGCCAACATCTGCGACGGTTGGAGTTGATCGCGATCGCCACCGATTACGCCGCAGCGGGACTGACTCGCGAAGCGATTGATCTGTTGGCACAAGTGGCCGACGCGCGCTGGCCCGATCGTTATCCCGACGAGAACCCCGGCACTGTGCTGGCGATCCTCGAAGCGAAACTCAAATCGCGGCCGGCTCAAGAACGGTACGAACTGTGGCGAACGTGGTCGTTGCCGAATGATGGCGTGAAGTCGATGCGGATGCTGAGTGGGTCAGGAGCCAGAGGTCAGAAGTCAGAGGTCAGAGAACTCAAATCGACAGCGTTTTTGCTGGTCGAGGCGGCTCGCGAGGCGGATCGGTTGGCGGAGCTCGATGCGTTTGTCGAAGAGCAAATGAAGCAGCGGCCGAGTGACCGGGTTCACGTGCTGCTGGCGTTGATTCACATCGCCAACAAAGTTCCGGCGGCCGCCGAGACCTTGGTGCGACAGCAAATCACGCTGTGGGAACCCCAGACCGGCAAGTCCAACTCGGCGACACGCACGCGCGTGTGGGACGATTGGCTGTTGTCCGACGCTTGCTCACGTCACGAATCGTTGCGCGAGTTGGCGGAGCAACTCGCCAAGCGGGCTGAGTCCGGAGCGCGAGAACTGGCAGACGGAGCGCTGCTGTGGTTGATCGGCAAACGTGAATAGACCGCGTGTATCACATCGAGAACCTCGATCTCGAAATGCTCGCTGCCGAGGGCGTGCATGAGTTCTGCTTTGTCTTCAGCCCGCTACGTCTGAAGGGAGCCACCGGATCGCCCGGCAACCCGATCGCTGTTCGATAACCGGAATGCCCACCAGCACGACGCGTCAGCGAGTGGTCTTCTTTCCGCGCAACCACTCGCTGGCGCGTCGTGCTAACCGAACCAACGGAGTCACCACATGACCGACCGCGTTTCGCAGATCGACTATGGCATGTTCATCATGCCGTTTCACCCGCCCTCCAAGCCGCTGGCTCAAGGGTACGACGAGCATCTGGAACTCATCATGCGCGCCGAAGAACTCGGCTTCAAAGAGTTCTGGATCGGCGAGCATCACACGATGAAGTACGAGACCATCGTGATGCCCGAGATCTTCATTGCGAGGGCTCTCGGCGAAACGAGCCGCATCCGACTCGGCCCGGCTCCCGTCTGTCTGAATCAGCATCATCCGGCGCATGTCGCCAGCCGGTTCGCGTTTCAGGATCACCTCGCCAAGGGGCGTCTCAACCTCTGTTTCGGCAACGGCAGCGTGACGGCGGATCAGGAACTTTACGGAGCCGATCCGAAAGACGGCGGAGCGATGTCGCTGGAAGCGATCGACGTGATCCTCAAGCTGTGGTCCACCGATCCTCCTTACGAACACAACGGACGCTTCTGGCAATTCAAGTTGCGAGACAGTGTCGATTCAGAATGTCTGATCGGCTTCATTCATCGTCCGCTTCAGCAGCCACACCCACCCATCTCCATGCCGGGTATGAGCCGCGACTCGTTCAGCATGAAGTTCGCGGGCCAGCGCGGCTATCAACCGTTCTCGCACTGCCTCGTGACGGGTAATGTCGTGGCGGATATGTGGCAGACCTATGCGAACGCGGCGCAAGCCGCCGAACGAGTTCCGCAGCGATCCGATTTCAAAGTGTCGCGATCGATCTTTCTCGCCGACACAACCAAAGAAGCGGTTGCCAGAGCACGCTCGAATTCGCTCGGCCGCAACTACGAGTACATCGGTGGGCTGTTCGACAAAGGACTCGGCCGGCGAATCTACAAACGCGATCTCGACATGCCGAACTCCGAGTGCAACCTCGACTTTCTGATGACCGAACAGATCATCGCGGGAGATGTGGATGAAGTGCTGCGACGACTGCTGCTGCTCATCGAAGAGACCGGGACATTCGGCACGCTGGTCTTGATGAGCTACGACTGGGACGACAAAGCAAGCTGGGTCCACAGCATGAAGTTGTTCGCTAAGGAACTGATGCCGACACTCAATCGCGCAGTCTGCGGTGCGGCGATCAGTCCCAAGCTGTAGCTGTAGCTGTAGCTGTAGGGTGGGTCGAGTCATCGAGACCGTAATCCTTCACGGCCCGGAGAGAAGTGAGGGAGCTGATTGGTTGGCGAAGAGTGCTTGGACGGCGGTGGTGAGGAATTGGAAGACGTTGCGGGATTGTTGGCGACAGGTTTCGATCACCGTCAGCAATGTTTCCACGAAGCGGCTGCCTTTCACGCTTTGGGTGCCGAACGAGAGCTTGCGCCAAATCACGGCGTGACGCAGCGAGCGTTCGGCCGC
>SXKJ01000299.1 GCA_005778115.1 Planctomyces sp.
CGACAAGCCCATCGCTCGATAAAACACTTCTGCGGACATGCTGCTCTCTCCTTTCGGGGTTCGGTAAACACACACAACCCGATTGGAAACCAGCATGTCCGCTTAATTCAAACATCAGACCCCAAGAGGCCCCTTGAACCCTAATTGCCGACTAGCGGATGATTCTCGCATCATTGATGCGGTGAACTCGCCTCCGCAGCGGTTGCGGGAGTCATGCCTCCGAGCGTCATGTGAATCTGTTGTTCGACCATTGTCCGATACTTTCCCCCTTCGGCCATCAGTTGGGCATGAGTGCCGGTCTGGCTGATGCGACCATGCTCGACGACGACGATCAGGTCGGCGTTGGCGATGGTACTCAGCCGATGCGCAATCACGAAGCTGGTGCGGCCCCGCATCAGCTTCGCCAGGCTTTGTTGAATCAGCCGTTCGCTGTCTGTGTCGAGGTTGCTCGTCGCTTCATCCAAGATCAGCAACTTCGGATCAGCCAGGATGGCTCGCGCGATCGCCAGTCGCTGCCGCTGGCCGCCGCTGAGCCGCACTCCCCGCTCGCCGATGAGCGTTTGCAGGCCATCGGTCATGCGGTCGATGAACTCGGCCGCGTTCGCCGCTTCGGCAGCAGCGCGGATCTCGGCGACGGTGGCTTCGCGCCGAGCATAGGCGATGTTTTGGGCGATTGTCCCGTCGAACAAGAAGACGTCCTGCTCGACGACTCCCAGCAGAGAACGAAAAGACTCGACGTCGTAGTCGCGCAGGTCTCGACCATCCAATGTCACACGCCCGGAGGTCGGGTCATAGAAGCGAGCGACCAGGTTGCTGAGTGTCGTTTTGCCGGCACCGCTCGGCCCGACCAGCGCGACCGTCTGGCCGGCAGCGACCTTCAGACTGACGTCGCTCAACGCCGGAGTACTTGTGCCCGGATACGTGAAGCAGACCTGCTCGAACGCGATGTCTCCGGCCACCGCGTGGCGATCGACGTACAACGACGCGGGCGTCGATTGCATCTCGCGCGGTTCCTCCAGCAGGTCGAGCACGCGATCTAGTCCGCTAAGGCTGTTCTGAAACTGAGTCGCGCTCTGAGCGAGCGCGGCTAGTGGTTCCAGCAGCATCAGCAGGTAGACCAGAAACATCATCAGGTCGCCGACGGTCATGTGTCCGTCGAGCACTCGCCAACCGCCGTAGAACAACAGCCCGGACGTCGCAATCGGGATCAACGCCTCCCAGACCATCTCGACCACGCGCACCCAACACCACGCATAGAGTTCTTGCCGAGCCATCAAGTTGTTCTCGGTCGTGAACCGAGCCGCCTCCCGCTTCTGCCGGCTGAACGCGCGGACGATCCGCATCCCCGCGAACGCTTCGGTGGCTGAGGCGTCGATCAGCTCTCGCTGTTTGCGAATGACTCGAAACTGTGGCCGGATGCCGTTGATCCATGCGCGATGAGTGAAGAACACGGTCGGCAAGAGCAACAGCCCGCCGATCAACAACTGCCAATCGACCCAGGCCAGAATCGCCAGGCTGCCGATCAACTGAATGACGGCTCGCCACGGATTGAACAACATGCCGAAGACCAGCTCGCCCACGCTGCCGCCGTCCTCGCGCAGGATCGAGGCGACTCCGCCGGAGCGCAGTGCCTGCACTCGATGCAACGGCAAGCGGACAGCGTGCTCAAAGACTCGCCGCCGCAGATCCAACTGAATCTGTTTGGTGATCTTGGTGGCGTACCAGCGTCCCCAAACATGCACGCCGATCTTCAACATCGAGAGGATTGAAACTACAATCACCGTGAAGAGCAGAAGTTGCTTAGGTTCAGCGAGCGACGGCAGGCTTTGCAGCCACTCCGACGGCACCGGCCGACCGCTCAACCCGTAATCGATGATGAACTTGGTTCCGGCCGGTGGCAGCAGGCCAATCAATGTGGAGGCCGTGACCGAAACGAGAATCCAAAACACCTGCCGTCGAAACGGAATCAGCAACCGCAAAAACTGTCCGATGAGTTGTTTCGAGGAACGAACCCGATCCTTCGAACTGCGCGACTCGCCGGTGCCATGAAAGCTTCCCTTGGGGAGTTCGCTGCGTTTCAGCTTTTGCCGATATCGCTCAAAGCGCAAGCGGCTGGCTCGCGATTCTGGGCCGTCCGGTGGCGAGGTGGCTGGTGCGTCCGATTTGCCGACGTGCGATGCTGACGAGTGTGGTTGCATGGCCCGATTGTAGGGCGATGACTTCGATGAGCGAGCCGCCACGGCTGGCTAGTTTTTCAATCGTAGGGTGGGTCGAGCCATCGAGACCCACCAGAATCCTCGCCGAGCGTGGTGGGTCTCGATGACTCGACCCACCCTACGTTTGGCGAACACGACGAACTGGCCGGCCCGTGTCACGCCACGATCGCATGTGCCACTTCGCCATGCACGTCGGTCAGACGGAAGTCGCGGCCGGAGTAGCGGTAGGTCAGTTTCGTGTGATCGATTCCCAGCAGATGCAGCATCGTCGCGTGCAGGTCATGCACGCTCATGCGATTCTCGACCGCTTTGACTCCCAGTTCATCGGTCGCGCCGTAGGCCATGCCTCCTTTCACTCCGCCGCCGGCCAGCCACATGCTGAAGCCGGTGGCGTGATGGTTGCGGCCTGTCGCCCCTTGAGCGGTCGGCGTTCGGCCGAACTCGCCACCCCACAGGATCAGCGTTTCGTCGAAGAGACCGCGCGACTTCAGATCGCGAATCAGTGCGGCGATCGCTTGGTCGCTGTTCTTGGCATCGCGGACATGGTCTTTGATATCGCCATGAGCGTCCCAAGGTTGTCCGCTGCCGTAGAAGAGCTGCACCGTTCGCACGCCACGTTCGACTAACCGGCGAGCAATCAAACAGCCGTCCGCGAACTGGCCGGGACCGTAGAGCTTGCGAGTCTCTTCGGATTCACGCGTGACATCGAACGCATCCTGAGCTTCAAACTGCATGCGGTACGCCATCTCCAACGAGCCGATTCTCGCTTCGAGTTGATTGTCCGCGCCGCGAGCGGCGAGATGCTCCTTGTTCATCTTCTGCATCAGGTCGAGCAACCGGCGCTGCTCAGTGGGCGGCAAGTGCTGGTTGTTGATGTGGCTGATGATCTTCTTCGGATCGAGCTGTCCGTTGTTGATGTGCGTTCCTTGATAGATCCCCGGCAGAAAACTGTTCGACCACAACGCGGGTCCGACGACCGGTTTGCCCGGACACAGCACCACGAAGCCCGGCAGATTCTGGTTCTGGGTCCCAAGCCCGTAATTCAACCACGAACCCATGCAGGGCCGCGTCGGCTGCTGCGTGCCTGAGTTCATCATGAAGAGCCCCGGCTCGTGATTCGGCGTGCTCGTATACATCGAGCGGATCACGCAGAGGTCGTCCATGTGCTCGCCGAGATGCGGATAGATTTCGCTGATCGGCAGGCCGCATTCGCCACGTTGGTGGAACTTGAAGGGCGAGGGCATGTAGCTCCCGCCCGGCCCCGGTTTCCCCGCTTGTTTCACGAGTTCCGGTTTTGGATCCAGCGTGTCGACGTGCGAAGGCCCTCCGTTCATAAACAGGAAAATGAGATGCTTGGCCTTCGCCGCGAAGTGCGGAGCCTTCGGAGCCAGCGGATCGCTGCTGAGCGTCGATTCCGCGACGGCTTTGCGTTCGTCAGAGAGCACCGACGCCAGCCCCAACATGCCAAAGCCGGCGGCCGAACGGGTCAGCATGTCGCGGCGAGAAATCATTGATTGAGTCATCTGTGAGGCTCCTTCGTAGTGCAGGCGGCTCGCCTGCATCCCTCTTTTCATTTTGTCTTTGACCGACACGACTCAGGCGAGCCGCCTGAGCTACGCGGCACTAATCCACGAAAGCGAACTCATTGGAACCGAGCAACGCCAAGGCGTATTGCTCCAAGACCGTGAACTTCGTCCCGTCGGACTTGTTCGCGGTCAGAAAATCGAGACCCAGTTCTAATTCGCTGGGACTCGGAGAACGATTGAAAAGCAAAGCGTAGGCGCGGTGAACGCGGAGATCGTCGGTGCTGGCTTCGCGAGTCAGCCGCGCGGCGAAGGCGCGGGATTGCGAGACCATGAACTCGCTGTTGAGCACGAAGAGTTGTTGCAGCGGAACCGTCGTGACCGTGCGTTGTCCAGCGGTGATGTTCGGATCGGGGAAGTCGAACAGACGTAAGAGATCATCGAGCTGATGCCGGCTCACGAATCCATACAGCGTGCGGCGTCGATTGTTGCCGTTGCTCAGGTTGCTCGACGGCCCGCCCAACGTGCGGTCGAGGTTGCCGACAACCGCCAGCACCGAGTCACGCCACGGTTCGACTTCCAGGCGGCGGCGATTCATCCGCCACAGCAAGTGATTGTCGGGATCGGTCGCTTGCGGCTTTGAAAAATCAGTTGACGAACTGCTGAGCCGATACGTCGCCGAAAGCATGATCTCGCGATGTAACGATTTCATCGACCAACCGGATTCGATGAATCGCGCCGCCAGCCAATCGAGCAACTCCGGATGCGTCGGTCGTTCGCCGAGCGTGCCGAAATTGCTCGGCGTCCGCACGAGACCCGCTCCGAAGTGGCCGGCCCAGATACGATTCACGAAGACCCGCGCGGTCAGCGGGTTGTCGGAGGAAGCGATCGCTCGCGCGAGTTCCAGCCGGCCGCTGCCCGACGATTTGAAAGGAGTCGAGTCGCCGTTACGGAGGATCGCCGGGAAGGAGCGCGGGGCGAGCGGTCCTTTCTTTCGCGGATCGCCGGCGAGATAGACCGGCATGTCGGCTCCTTGCCCGTCGGACACGGCGTGTGCCATTAAGACCTTAATCGCGTCGGCCGCCTGCTTGCGTTCGTCGCGCGTCTTGTTGAGCGACGCGAGCTGAGTGGCGGGCTCGCCAGTGAGGTAGTTGGCGATGTCCTTCGAGGGGATCGCGAGCACTCCTTTGTCGGAGAACAGTTCCGAGTACAGGAGCGCGTCTCGTAGCACAGGCGGCTCGCCTGTGATTGACGCGACAGGCTCAGGCGAGCCGCCTGAGCTACGGGTCGGCTCATATTCCAAACGTGCTCCGGAGAAGACGGCGTGATCGCTGCTGATGGAGTTCTCGTCGCCAGGCTTGCCGGCCCCGGTGGCGACGAGCGTCAGATACCGCGCGTCGAGCGGCAGTTTGAGTTCGATCTCCGCGAACTTGCCATCGCCGCGCAACGGCGACGGCGGTTCGCCGGCGAAGTAATATGTGCCGTCGTTCTCCTCGACCTTCGCCGCTTGACCATTCACGGACGCGAATAGGATTGCATCGAACTCGCTCTTCTCTGAATGCGTCTTGCTGACAATGACGGCCAGATGCACGCTGCCGCTGCCGAAGGCGTCGTCGTCCAAGCCGGCTCGATCGACTCGGAAGGTCATTGGGCGATCGGCCGGGATCAGCCCCGCGCGGCGGATCTCTTCCAGATCGAAAGTGATCAACGCATTGGCGTGCATGCCGATCCCTTGCTCGGTGCGCGGCAGGTTGGCTCTCGTCCGCTTGCCGGTCGTGCTGATGCCGCCACTGACGTCCCAGCCGTCGTTGACCACGTCGCCATGCTTGGCGTCATCGCTGCCGAGCGATCGGAAATTGAACGAGATACCGGCCGCGATCGACGTCTGATGGCCCCATCCCTGAGCGACTCGCGCAATCCCCAGGTTTCCCTCTTTGGCGGTTGCCTTGAAAACGTCGGAGGCCAAGGCCGTCGAAAGCGACGTGCCGGCCGCATCATCGAATAGGTTGCCGAGTGGAATGACACCCGGCGCAATGGTCGCGCGATTGGTCTCCGCAACGAAGGCGACGTCTTCGCCAAAGTGTTGCAGCAATCCGGCACGTTGCGGCAACAGCGACTCTGCCTGCTGGCGTAGCGTTTCACCAACCGCTGTGACCGCCGCGAGCGCGGCTTTGTCGTTGGAGAGATCAACGTTCGCGTCTTGCTGCTTTTTGAGTTCACGCCAGCCGTCGAGATACGGTCGCTCGGACTTCACCGCTCCCGATTCCGGCTTCTCTTCGAGATACGCGACCCAGCGCCGCAATAAATCTTCGTTGAGCTTCATTTGCTTCGCGACGTCGGTAACAACCTTCTTTTCGTTGGCTTTCTTCTTGAGCGGATTCATCACTCGCCAAGCACCGGCGACATACTGTGGGATCTCTGGAATTAGCTTCTCTCGCACGCTGCGAGCTTGCGTCGCGAGATAACGATCGACCTCAAGCTGTTGTTCTTTCAAAGCCGCATCGGCTTGTTGCCGGGCGAGCACGACCTCTTGCGGGACGGCGGGCCGCTCCTGGTACTGAGTGCTCGCGAAGATGCCCAGCAGGCCGTAGTAGTCTGTCATCGTCAGCGGATCGAACTTGTGGTCGTGGCAGCGAGCACACGAGATCGTCATCGCCTGCGTGCCTCGAATGAGCGTGTCGACGCGGTCGTCCCATTCGTCGGCGAGGGCTTTGTCTTTCTCGCCGTTGTCCTGGTAATAGACCGGGCCGAGCGCGAAAAGTCCCAGCCCGGGGATGCGTTCGTGAAGCGGTCGATCGTGATTCACGAGATCTCCCGCAATCTGCTCGATCAAGAATTGGTCGTAAGGCAGATCATCGTTGACCGCTTTCACGACCCAGTCGCGATAGAGATACCCCTGCGGATAGTTCCGAGCCTTGAAGGTATGCGCCTGATCCTCGCCATACCGCGCGATGTCGAGCCAATACCGTCCCCAGCGTTCTCCGTAATGCGGAGAGCGAAGCAAGTCATCAACGACTTTCGCAAAGGCGTCGCTGTCCGACGCCGGATCATTGAGAAACGCCGCGACCTGCTCCGGTTCCGGCGGCAGCCCAATCAGATCAAAGGAAGCACGACGAATGAGCGTGCGACGATCGGCGGCAGCGACCGGTTGCAATCCCGCCGCTTCCAGCTTGGCCAACACAAACCGATCAATGTCGTTGTGTGGCCACTGGGCGTTCTTGACGTTGGGCGGCGGAATTCTCGTCAGCTTTTGAAAGGCCCAATGGGCAGAAGGTTGAGAGTTGAGGGTTGAAGGTTGCGGGTTGGATGCGGTCGCGACGGCAGTAGCGACTCGCGGATCGGGGGCACCCATCTTCACCCACTGCTCGAAGTCGGCGATGACGGCGGCCGGCAGCTTTCCCTTGGGAGGCATCTCGACATCTTCGTACCTCAAAGCGGTGAGCAGCGGACTCTTCTTGAGATCGCCGGCCACAATGACCGGTCCCGAATCCCCACCTTTGAGCAACGCCTCCCGATCATCAAGCCGCAACCCGCCGCGCGGTGCGGCCAGTTTCGCGGAATGACACTCGTAGCAGTGCTTCACCAGGACCGGGCGAATCTTTGCCTCGAAGAATTCAAGCTGCTCAGCGGTCGGAGCGAGGTTCGGTTCGGCAGCATTTAGCACAGCGCTTGTCATGGCGCAGAAGATGACGAACGCTAGACAGCGAAGAGCATGTCGCATCATGACGAACTCAGGCGGGAGAAAAGGGCGGGAAAGTGCAGTGAGGCAGGCTTCCTCTCGACAGATCGGCACGCCAAACGTGAGTTGAAGCGGCGACAGTATGTCCTGCCAACCTCCCGCCGAGCAACTAAGTTCCGGGCTATGAAAGGTGGTGGACCTCGCTGAGACCAATGACGGGAGTGGGGATTCCTGCCTGTCGCGCCTTGATCTGCAACGCGAGATACAGCGAATAATGACGCGACTGATGCAAATTGCCTCCGTGAAACCACAACGCCGGTTGCTGGGTCGGCTTCCACATGTTGCGCAACTCCCCGTCCCAGGGA
>SXKJ01000300.1 GCA_005778115.1 Planctomyces sp.
CGGCATCGGGAGGCCAGTCCGGATGCGTTTGGCGTTCCTTGACGCTGGGGCACCAGGTGTGCGAGTCGGTGGTCAAATTCTGGCCGCTGGCAACGATCGTGGCTCGGCCACGCAGTGCGGTGTAGCGCGACTCTGTCAGGCGGAACACGAAGTCGCGATTCGTCTGCCGCGCAGACCACGCGACCGCGAAGAGCCGAAGCCGGCATCGGCCATCACGATCCCGTCGTCCGGCATCTGCACGAACAGGTCGCGAGCCAAAGCCGTTTCGGAAACCGCCTGCTCGCCGTACATGGCTCCCACGGAGGGGATCAACGCCGCGCCACTGCTCAATTCGTGAGCGACGACCAATCCCGAGATCGCGCAACAATTCGAAGGCTCGATCAAACTCCGCATCCCGCGAAGGATCCACCGGAAAATGAACTTTCACTCTCCCCGCCATGCCCAATTGACTCCCTTCCAAGAAGTCATTCTCTGGCGCAAACGGCGTGCCGAACCCAAGTGTCTTCTAAAGTAAGTACCATTGGGCTAGCGCCTTGCGGCTCACGAATTCGTCTTCAACACGAATAGCGGAGAGCCTGAAAACAAAAAGGGCCGCCGCGAATTCCCGCCATCCGCGACGGCCCGACCCTGAGTCGCATTGAGACAGTTGGTCTCAGGGTTGTTTCAAGTTGTCGAGCTTGTGGTCACTCCATTGATGGTGCCGAGACCGACCCGATCAATCGGGTCACTGCGAGCGATCTTAGTTCGGGATACCCAGCAGCGATTCCTCTTCTTCCAGGATGACGATACGGGGCGTGACCATCAGCATCAGGCTTTGCGTTTCACGACCGACGCCGGTGTTCTTGAACAGACGGCTGATGTAGGGAATCTTGTTGAGGATCGGCACACCGGCCATGTTGCGGCTTTCGCTAAGGCGCTTCACACCGCCTAGCAGAACGGTGCCGCCATCAGGAACCGCGACTGTGGTCAGCACGGTTGTCGTCGCGACGATCGGTTGTTGGACGGTGACTTCGCCAGCACCGGCCGCTTGGAAGCCGCCGCCGCCTTGACCGCCGCCTTGGCCACCACCTCCACCGAACCCACCGCCGCCTTGGCCGCCACCAAAACCACCGCCGCCTTGACCACCGATGCCACCGAACCCGGACTGAGCGGCGACCGCCAAATCTGCGCGGTCACCCATCGCTTGGCCGAACACGCCGTGGTTGTAAATTCCTTCGTAGCCCGTACCGACACCACCACCGATGCCGCCGAAGCCTTGTTGGCCGCCACCGCCACCTTGGCCACCGCCGCCTTGGCCACCACCGCGTTGACCGCCTTGGCCTTGTTGGCCCTGCTGACCACCGGCGGACACGAATGTGAAGGCTTGAACTTCACGGATCACCGAGAATTGCGGCGTGACCGCCAATCGCACATATCGACGGTCGGCCGAGATGACCGCCTGCACGCTCATGCCGACCCCTTCAAAGACCGGCGTGATGATCGGCTGATAGCCGACCGCGAACGCACCGACCACGGGGATCAACTGGGTCACGAACGGACGTTGAGCACCATCGAACACGGTGCCGGTCTGGCCGTTGAACAGCGTCACCTTGGGGGCACTCATGATGTTGTTGCGGCGATCGCCCTGAGCGGCATTGATGAAGAAGAACGTCTCAATGTCGCTGAGGATCGCGAAGCCGATATTCACACCGGCATTGGCATCGAACCGGCCGAAGTCCGGCACACCGATGCCGAACGAGCCTTGTCGAAACGCGATGTCCAAGTCTTGTGTAAACGATTCAGAGCTACTCAAGCCCAGCGCGGTGGGACTCGGATACTGATCACGATCGACGAAATTCCGCGATGGTCCCGGCGTGAAGAAGTTGGTGGCCCCTTGCTGGCCTTGCTGGCCTTGCTGGCCTTGCTGGCCTTGTTGGCCTTGCTGCTGGCCCTGTTGCTGACTGGACTGAATCGATCCGAATGGCGGGATCGGAATAAGTCCGCCTCCCTGCTGGCCCTGTTGGCCGCCACCTCCACCTCCACCTCCACCACCCTGTTGTCCTTGTTGGCCGCCGCTGATCACGTTCGGGCCGCCGATGCTGTCTTGCAGGTCGAAGTCAAAATCGACACCGATTCGTTCAAAGAAGTTATCCGACACCGACACGAACCGGACTTCGATCGTCACTTGCAGGTCTTGCAGGCGGCGAAGTTGTTCCAGCAAGTCGCGGATTTCGTCATGCACCTTTTGCGTTTGTCGGATGACCAAGCTCAACGTGGTCTCGTTCCCCTTGATGTGTCCGCCACCGCCGACTTCTTCCCACGAATTGGGTTCGCAGACGGAGACGATCAGATCAATCAGGTTGCGGAAGTCATGCGACGAGCCGCCGTTGACGTTCCAGTTGTTCGAGTTGTTGACCCAGGGATTCGAGACGGGCGACCCCGTCGTGGTTCCTGGCTGACCCACTTGGAACTGACCACCCTGCGGACCTCCGGTGGAGGGAACGCTGAGTTGTCCCCCGACACTGGAGCCGATCGTGGCCGTGTTGCCGAAGACATTCATATTCGGCTGACCCGGTTGAATCGGCACGACCAGGTCGGCCACGGAATACGTCGCCAGCACGGCTTGCCCTTGCAGGCGTGTCTCGCTGGTGATGTTCAACACCGAGTGATTGATCGTGTGTCCGAGTTCCATCGGGTGCAGCACTAGATACAGCGCGTCCTTCAGCGGGATGCCGTCCACGTTGATCGACACCGGCGAGCTCATCGTCAGGTTCACGTCTTCGAGTCCCGCCTTGTCGATCACGACGTTGACGTCGGCCCAGCGGGCGATGTGATCGACAACTTGCTTGAGCGGCACGTTCTCGAACTGCAACGTGATCGGCCGCGTCAGACTCTTCTCGATGCGTTGCTCTTCCGGCGTGCGGATTCGCGTATCTGTGTTGTATTTCCCTTTGCGGCGATCGGTGATGTCCTTCCAATCCTTGCCGAAGCGGATCGGATCGCGGTCATCGAACGGTACGGCCGACCATTCCACGCTATCCAACTGCTGCACGAAGCCATCTTCCTTGGCGTCTTTCAGATTGGCGATGTTGTCGACACGTTTCGCGAACTTCGCCTTCCAGACCATCGTTTCCGCAACCGGATTGTCTGGGTCGAGCTCCTTGGCCTGCTTGGCACAGACTTCTGCCTCGGCATAGCGCTTCTGATCCAGGCACTCGTTGTACGTTTTCACGAGGGCGGCGAACTCCCGTTCTCGGCGAACCTTCTCTTTACGAGTTCGGTCGATGCTCTCCTTGACCTCACTGTTGGCTTTCGCCTGGATCAGGTTCGGCTCCATTTGTTTCTGGAAGCCTTCGATCTCCGAGCGTGTCTTGCGAATCGTGGTCGCCAGGCTAGCGGTCAGCTTCTTCTCCAGCGGCGAGGTTTCGACGTTGGCCATCGCCTGGTCGAGCACCTCGATCGACTTCGCCGGATCTTTCTCGCGATATCGTTCAGCACGGGACACGGCGTTGAGCACATCGCTCCGCAACCGGTCGAGCTGCACCTTCTGCCGCTCGGAAGCGATGTCGATGGGGCGTTGCGGATCGAGCGGACGCGGTTCGACGGAGCCGTCGGCGTCTTCCTCGGCACTCACCATTTGAATCGGCTTGCCACGGCGAGGATTCAGCTCTCGCAAATAGTCCTGCAACTGCTGGCTGCGGCGAGCATCCAGCTTCTGGCCGGACTGATACGCTCTGACAAACGCTTGATGCGCGGCGGCCTTGTTGCCGCTTTGTAGATGAGTCTGCCCTTCGCGGAAGAGTTGTTCGGCCGACGGGCCATCGGGATGAATCACGGCAACGTCGGTCGGCTCCGTGTCTTCTTCGGTGAACGCGGTTTGAGTGGCCGCGGACGTCGACTTGGTCGGCGCAGGCTTCGTCATCTCTTCCGGCTCTTCGACGAGGGCTTTCGGCTTCGCCGCCGTATTGCGAGCTATCTGCGGCGACTTCGCACGATCGATCAGCATTTGAACTTGCTCCGGCCGATCATCGAAGACCCCGAAGGCCACGTTCATCTCCCCGGCTTGCGTGACTTTGTCTTGTGCGTCGTCAATGTTGCCAGCCGCCATGTCAGCGCGAGCTTGCTTCAGCAGCGCGATCGCCTGAGCCTTGGTGTCGTTGGCCGCATTGTTCTTCACCGGCGTGGGCTTCTTGGCCTCGGCTAGCCGATCGATCTCTTCCAGCAGCGCTTCCGGTCGATCATCCCACAGTCCGAACGTCGTGTTGAGCTTCTGCGCCGCGAGCGCTTTCTCGCGAGCGATTTCGATTCGCCCGGCCTGCATCTCTTTCCGAGCTTGCTGCAACACGATCACCGCCTGTTGGCGGACTTTGGCTGTGGCTTCGTCTTCTTCATCGGCGTTCGTTTTGTTGACAGTATTCGCCGCCGCTTTGTCAGCCGCCGCGATACGTGCCGCTGACTGTTGGGCCTGTGCTTCAATTTCGTCGACGGCCGTCTTCGCCGCTTCGACTTCCGTACGAATCGACTTATTGGTCAGGCTTGCTGCGGACGAGGCTTTCGACTTGGCCGTCTCGGCCAGCTTCGAGATCGGCAAGTCATCCTCGTCAACTGGCATCTCCTTGCTGAGCGTCGATTTCGTCGTGGGGACGGAGTTCACCAGTTCCTTCGCGACGGACTTCGCCTTCGCGGCGTTCTTGGTGATCGTCAGGTTGTTCGTGGTGCGATCGATCTGAGCGAGAATCTGTTTGGGCTGCACGTCAAACAGACCATAGACCACATCCAGCTCACTCGCTTCGAGAGCGAGAGCACGGGCCGACTCGATATCTCCCTTGGACACCGCGGCCTGAGCTTGCTTCAACAACTGTTGAGCGAGTTGTTTGTCGTTCGCAGTGGGAGCAATTTCCGCAGTCGTGGCCGACTGCTTCGTCATCTCCGCAGCTTCGTCGTCGAACGGACCTTCCTCGACCAACGAGGCGGCCGGAGTCTTCGGGGCCGCAGTCAGCTTCTTGGCTGGTAGCGGTTCGTCTTCATCAAACGGAGATTCCGTAAACTTTGATGCTGGTTTCTGAGTCTGCACGGTGTTCTGAGTTCTCGGTGCCGCTGCGGCACCGTTCCCTTCACGGCGAGCAATCTCGGCCAAGAGTTGTTCCGGGCGTTCATCGAACGGGCTGTAAGCGACTTCGATCTCCGCCGCTTGCTCGGCCTTTTCGCGAGCCGCCTCAATGTCACCGTTGGCGAGGTCTCGACGAGACTGCTGCATCAGACCTTTGGCGTTCGCCAACTTTTCAGCCGCCGAAGTTCCGACCGTGCGCGGCTTTCGTGGTTCCTCTTCGTCAAACGCGGCCTCTGTGACCGGCGCTTTCGTTTTCGAATTCTGAGCCATGCTTCGAGTGCGAGGCGGTTCTTCACCGACGACACTTTCGCGGCGGTCGATCTCCGCCAGGATTTGCTCCGGCCGCACATCGAACGCGCCGTAAGCGACATCGATCTCGGCAGCCTGCTCGGCCTTTTCGCGAGCCTCCGCGACGTCTCCATTCAGGAGGTCTCGGCGAGCTTGCTGCAACAGAGATTTGGCCGTCGCCATCTTTTGAGCGGGCGAGAGTACGGCCACGCGCTGCTTCATCGAAGCACGCGGCGCGGCGGCCTCTTCGGCTGGCTGGTCGAGCCCTTGCTCGTTGTTGATTTGTTGAATCGAGGATCGCGCCGTCCCATTGGCCTTGGGAGTCTTCGCAATGGGGCTCTCGAGTTCTTCGACTTCGTTCGTCGCCGGCGGGTTGCCGATGGGCTTGGTGCCCGACCGTCCCGCGATCGCTGTCTGAGGCGTGCGCGAAGTGGCGCTGGCATCCAACTGCGCCATGAATCTCTCGGGCGTACGCTCATCCGGTCCCCAATCAACCGGGAACGACTGCGCCGCCACCAGAAGCTTGCGAGCACCGATGATGTCGCCGCGAGCAGCCAAGGCTTGCGCGTCCTTCATCAGTTTTTCCGCCGACTGGCGGTACGAGGTGTCGTTGCTCTTGGGCTTGGACCGCGCGAAGGGATTCATGCGGCTGAGCGTGGAGCCACGATCGTTGGTCGCCGGTTGATCGGCCGACACAGGGCGCGTGGTGCCTCCGGGAAGAGTGGCCCACAGGCCGGCTGCGGCCAACGACGTCCAGGCGAGAAGTCCGAGTGCCTTACGCAAAGTAAGTTCCTCCTTGAAACCAACTGGCGGGAGATGCGGTGATCGAGGCATCGACGGTCAACAAAGACAGCCTCAGGGTGTGCGTGATGCCGGCGATTCGCCGCGCGGGGGGAGAGGTTCTGGGGGCAGGAAAGGAAGGGAATTCAAAGATCGGAAACAGTGGCGCGAGCGGGAAGCCCGTACCGAAGAGATGTGCGGCGGGAACCTATGACATCTTCACGAGAAGGGTCAACGGGTCTTATTCATGATTTTCATTCGTTTTTTGCGGTTTCGCAAAAAGGCAAGAAAGCACGGCAAAACCTGCCGATGAAAAGATCCCAAGTTCCAAAACCCAATGTCCAACAAAAACGGCTCTCCGCCATTCGTTTTGATTTCGGTGCCATGTGAACCGCAAGGCGCTAGCCGCGGGTTCTTTTCCTCGACCCGCGGCTTGCGGCTCACGAATTCGTCTTCAACACGAATGGCGGAGAGCCCAAAGACCCAATGACCAAACTCGACGAACGTTGTGACCAACGAATCATGTTGCCGGAACTGCGTGGGAACGATGAACAGCTCGAAAAACGGCAAATAATTCTTGGGACTTTGGAATTGGACATTCATTGGGCATTGGGTTTTGAAACTTGGGATTTCCTCAACCCAATCGCCAACACGCCTGTCGCAATTGCGCATTCGGCAGTTCGCCCTGCCTGGGCAGCAACTCATACCACACCGTCACCAACGTGCCGTCAGCGCACTCAACGGTCGAGGGATATCCCATGTCGCCAGACAGCGCGTCGTCACTGATCGTCAGCGGTTCGCTCCATGTGCGGCCGTTATCGTTACTCACACGCGCGAGATTGCCGATCGGCTTGCGACGATGTCCATAACTCATCAGCAATCGACCATCGCGCAGCCGCAACAAATGCGATGGCAATCCCCACACGCCAATCGAATGCGGTGTTGACCAAGTGCGTCCACTGTCCGTCGATTCCGATTGCAGCGTCTCACCCGCATTCGGCTGATTGTGATTGCGAATGTGCGCGAGCAACGTCCCATCCGAAGCCTCGACCGCATGCAGTTCGTGATAGTGTTTCGGATCATCTCCCATCCGAACGGGAATGGTCGCCAGCCATTCCCACGTCACACCGTCGTCCTTCGATTCGCACACACCAACGCGGTCATCCTTCCACAACGCCTTTCCCGCATAGATCAACCGCCCATCGCGCAGCACCACCGGCCCATGCGGACTGTTGAGCGGCACTGCATACCGCGCCGACCACGTCACACCGCCATCGGTCGAACGAATCATCCAAGTGCCGAGTTCTTGCTGGCGCTGCTCCGCATTGATTCGGTTGTGAGCCGCCCGCCACTCGGCCAACAACTTGTCATGCTCTTCTTTTGACTTGCCCGGAGCCGGCGTCGCCTTCTCCATCTTTTGCAGCACGGCCTCGTAGGCCAGCGAAGTAAACGTCGTCACCAAGATCGAACCCTTCGCCGTTTCAACCACGCCCGCATCGCGATCATCAATCGGCCCGTCGTTCAACACCTGCGGCCAACCCCACGATTGGCCGTCATCGCGCGAACGCATCATCTCGACACGGCCAAACGGACAGACATGCGTCTCCCGCCCGCCAGAAAAGACCAACAACAACTCACCATTCTTCCGCCGAGCCAACGTCGGCCACCCGTGATACAGCGGCGGCTTCCAACTGATGACCCGCCGCTCCAACACCTCGATCTTCGGAAGCGCAGCACGAGACACTTGTGGCGAAGTGATAATGGCACCGAAGGTGGCGTATGCACTCACCGCCAAAAACTCGCGGCGTGTGTTGTGAGCTGGCATCGAAGATCCTTGTCATGAATGAAACAGGCGAGCGGGCTGGCCGCGCCACGCGTGAACCTCGAAGATTGAGCCGAATGTCATCCTACCAATTGACCCTGAGAATCTCAGGCGACCAGAATCGCGGTGGCAAGCCAATCTCATTAGGGTTTTCGCATCGAGTCATGGAGTTCAATGGTGCTGAAAAAGATTCTCCTCGCGACAGCACAGGTCGTTTTTCTCGCCGCATTCGTCTCCGCCGCGGAACCGGCGGCCGCCAAGCCCGCCATTAATCTCGATGAGCGTCGCGCGTTCGGCTACCTCGAAGCGATCTGCAAGCTGGGACGTCGGCCCAGCGAATCGGAAGGAATGACGAAGCAACAAGACTTGCTCGTTGAACATTTCACGAGGTTGCGAGCCGATGTCCGCAAGCAGGAGTTCAACACAGCTCATCCCAAGACGGGGGTGCCGGTGCGGATGACGAATCTGATCATGTCGTGGCACCCGCAGGCGAAAGAGCGTGTCCTTCTATGCTGCCATTACGACACGCGGCCGTTTCCCGATCGCGATCAATTCCGGCCCAAGGGGATTTTCCTCGGCGCGAATGACGGCGGCAGCGGCGTGGCCTTGTTCATGGAGATGGGACACTCAATGGCTGCCATCCAGCCGACGTTCGGCGTGGATATGGTCTTCTTCGACGGCGAAGAGTTCATATTCCAACGTGACGGAGGCAAGTTCTTTCTCGGCAGCGAGTATTTCGCTCAGCAATACCGCGACCGGCCGCCGCCGTATCGCTACGTCTGCGGAGTGCTCGTGGACATGATCGGCGACAAAAACCTGGCGATTCCCGTCGAGCCACTCAGCCTTAAGTTCGCTCCGAAAGTCGTCCGCAGCGTGTGGGACACAGCACGAGCACTAGGAGTCAAGGAATTCAGCACGAAGTCCCATCCGACCGACATCAACGACGATCATGTGCCGCTCAACGAGATCGCGAAGATCCCCACCGCCGACTTGATCGACTTCGACTACCCGCACTGGCACACCACGAAAGACACGCCACAACAATGCAGCGGCGCAAGCCTCGTCAAAGTCAGCCGCGTTTTGCTGACGTGGTTGCAGCAAGTCCCGGAAGATGTCGGTCGCTGAATTCCGAGATTGACCCGAAGCGGCAGTTTTGAAGTTGCACTCTTCAGTCGCGAAGCGACGTCAGCAGATAGCTGCGGGCGTTAGCCCGCTGAGAAATGTCGGAATGCCATAGTCAGCCGCGAAGCGGCGGCAGCAAATTGTTGTCACACAGAATGCTGTCGCCGCTTTGCGGCTCAACGCGACCGCAAACCCGATTTCCGTGGGCTGACGCCCAATGGCACTTACGTTAAGAGTCTGGTTTGGGTTCTGGCGTTTTGGGTTTTCGTTTTTTGAATTGGGTGGATTTTGGTCGTCTGGCGTAGGTTTCTCGTTCGAACGAACGGCCGGGACGATTCGGGAGTTTGTCTTGC
>SXKJ01000301.1 GCA_005778115.1 Planctomyces sp.
ACGTTGCCACCACACAACGTTGCCACCACACAACGTTGCCACCACACAACGTTGGCTCCAACGAAACGAACTCGCCCGTGCTTCACGCTACGAATCTCGTAATCTCCTTCCACCACTCAAGAACCAGCTAAGAACCTAAACTGGACAGTAGAACTACAATCGGCGCTGAGTCCGTCGTGGTTTGCGATTTTGTTGCGAACATTTGGCCTGACTGGGACCCCTGAAGCATGAGTCGATTTCTTGTCGTAGCTGTGTTGAGTTTCCTCTCGGGGTTGCCGTGTGCGGTCGCGGCTGACGTGCGGTTGCCGCGTAGTTCTCCGGAGTCTCAGGGAGTTTCCTCGAAGGCCATCCGCGAGTTTGTGGAGACGGCGAATCAAAAGATCGACACGTTGCACAGCTTCATGCTGCTAAGGCACGGGCAGGTCATTGCCGAGGGATGGTGGAAGCCCGAAGCGGGCGATAAGCCGCATGTGCTGCACTCGCTCAGCAAGAGTTTCTGTTCGACGGCGGTGGGATTGGCCGTCGCGGAGGGGAAGCTGAGCATCGATGATCCGGTGCTGAAGTTCTTCCCGGACGATGCGCCGGAGAAGCCGTCGGACAAGCTGAACCAGATGCGCGTTCGCGATCTGTTGACGATGTCCACCGGGCATGAGACTGAGCCGAAGTTCACAGCCGATGACTCGTGGGTGAAGATTTTTCTGGCACATCCGGTGCCGCATAAGCCGGGGGCACACTTTCAATACAACTCGCCCGCGACGTACATGCAGTCGGCCATCGTGCAGAAAGTCACGGGGCAAACCGTGCTGGAGTTCTTGAAGCCGCGACTGTTCGACCCGCTCGGCATTGAGAACCCGACCTGGATGAGCAGCCCACAAGGGATCTCGACCGGTGGCTGGGGCTTGATGGTTCGCACGGAAGACATCGCCAAGTTTGGGCAGCTCTACTTGCAGAAGGGGAAGTGGAACGGCAAGCAACTCGTGCCCGTGTCTTGGGTAGAGCAAGCGACCTCGAAACAAATCTCCAACGGCAGCGATCCCGCTCGCGATTGGGATCAGGGCTACGGCTTCCAGTTCTGGCGCTGCCGTCACGGAGCTTACCGAGGAGACGGAGCGTTCGGACAATTCTGCATCGTGCTTCCGGAACAAGATGCGGTCATCGCCATCACCGCCGATACGAAGGACATGCAGGCGGAACTCAACGTGGTTTGGGACAAGCTCCTTCCCGCGTTCCACACCGCTGCGTTGCCGGTGAATGCCGATGAAGAAGGCCACCTTAAAGCGATGCTCGCCAAACTCACGGTCCCGGAGAACCATGTGCCCAATACGCTCAAGTTGCCGGGGACTCGTTGAGTGAAGGTTGGCTCCGACTGCGCACTTTCGTTGCCGCGTTCGTCAGAACGCGGGCGTGGGCACCCCGCGTTCTGACGAATGCGGCTACAAAGGTCTCACTCGATCAGCGATGACTCATCTTTTCGTCCAGCCAATCGAAGGCTTCGTCCTGCATGGCGATCGTCCAGCGATGAGGTTCGTCGTAGAACCGGCCGAGAAATTGATCGTAGCAACTGGCCGCTTGATAAAGCTCGGCGATGCGTTTGACGGACGACTGCATGCCGGACAGCGGAAAGAGTCGGTCTTGCGAGCACTGTTGCACGAACAGCGCTCGCGGCGCGGTGAGCGACACGAGTTCGGGCAGATCCATCAGCCGATGCAGGCCCGGCAGAAAGTGAATCCACGAGTGCGTGTCGACATGCGACTTCAACATCGGTCGCATCGATGACATGAAGCCCACAACGCACGCCGCTTTGATCCGCTCGTCCATCGCCGCCAGATACGCCGACCGATAGCCCCCCATCGAGATGCCGACGCAACCGATCCGCTGGGCATCGACCTCGGACCGAGTCGTGAGGTATTCGACGACTCGGCGGTCGTCGTAGTTGACGACTCCCGGCCACGTCGCGCCGGCAAGCACGAGGCTCTTGGCGATCGTGGCTTCCTTGGCTCGGCACTTTTGATTGAGCTGCTGGACATCGTCGAGCGAATACTTCGAGCGATCCCAGCCGAACTTTAGATCCTCATCGAGCAGCACGCGCCGCTCGCCAAACATGAAGGCGTCGATCGAGATCACGACATAACCGCGTCTCGCCAGTGCGGTGGCCGTGGGTCGTCCGTCGTAATTTTGCTGGTGGTGCTTGGTCATCGCCGGATGGTTGGTTCCAAAGTCGATGACCTTTTCCTTGCCGAACAGAAACATGCCGCCGTGCGAGTGCAGATCGATGATCGCCGGCGCGGGCTTCTTCAGATCTTTCGGGATCAGCACATACGCAGGGATGCGAAACCACGGCGTCGTCGAGATCAGCACTCGCTCTCGCCAGAAATCGCCGCAGTCCACTCGCTCAACAACCTCCGGCAGAAAGTCGACGCGAGGCGGTTCGTAGCTCAAGACCTCACGCACCTTTGTGCGAGCCGCCGCGCGAAAGACTTCGTTGAACTCGATCGGCTTTCCAATCGGGAACACCGATGACTGACAGGCCGCCGCAATCTGTTCAACCGCCGCGAAGTTCGTCCCCAAATCAGCCGTCGAGGGTTGCAAGGCGCGAGTGGCATCGGGCACCAGCTTTGATTCGTCACCAGCAACTACCAAACCGGCCGAGCCGAGCAGCGGCAACCAGCCAACACTCGCCAAGAATTCGCGACGATCAGGTGGTTGGTTCGACATGGCTGTTCCAGTCATGAAGCCGCTGCGGCAACTTTGTCAGCAGCAAGGTCTCGCGGATGCGGTTTGATGGCTCGCGCGGGGAGTGACGTCAGCACGACGCAGATGGTTTCGCTCGCGGGATCGGCCCAAGCGATTGTTCCTGTTGAGCCGGTGTGGCCGAAGGTTTTCTCCGAGCAGCCTTCGTTGCCGGCTCCCTTGCCGACGTTCAAGCCCAAGCCGCGCGGTGTCTGTCCGGGTGGGTTGTGGTTGGTCGTCATCAGCCGAGCCGTTTCTGGTTTCACGACGGCTCCTTTCTGGAAGAGGAACTCGCCGAGGAAGCGGGCGATGTCCGGCGCGGACGCATGAGTGCCGCCCCACGGTGCTCCGAGCTTTCGCCAATAAGGGCTGTTCCAGTCCCAGTCCTTCGCCGTCGGATCGCCCCCTCCGGCTTCGATGGCCGCTAACTCGGTTTGCACGGGGATGAAGTCTTCGAGCTTGAAGCGTCCCAATCCTTGGGCCGAACGCTTCATCCCCAGCGGTTGAAAGACGGCTCGATCGACGAGGGTCAGGATGTCCGTACCGCTTAGCAGTTCGGCCACGCGAGCGGCCAGCAGAATCGCCATGCTCGAATACTGGTACTTGGAACCGGGAGCGAAACCCAGCGGCGTGCGAATCGCGTGTTCGACGAACTCGGACAGCGGAGCATGTTTCTTTCGTAAGGCGTCATTCTCAGACAATTGATCGGGCAGTCCCGAAACGTGCGACAGCAGATGTCGCATTGTGACGTCGTCACGTCCCTCGCCGGTGAACTTCGGAAGGAAATTCTTCAGCGGGTCATCGAGCTTGAACATTCCCTTATCGAAGAGGGTCATCAGCGCCGTGATGGCGATCGGTTTGGAGATCGAGCCCAGCAGAAACATCGCGTGTTCATCACGCGCCTTGCCGAACGCTCGCGTGAACGACGTCTGCCCTTGGCTGACGTGCAACACGGCGGCGGCTACTTGGCCGTTTGCGGTGGCGCGAGTCAGTACCTCGGCCGCTTCGTCCAAGCGATCTTGTCGCAGCGCGGCCAGCAGCGGTGCTCCCATTGAGGCCGCCAGTCCGAATTGAAGAAACTGGCGTCGTTTCATAGCGAACGATCATAACGTGGCGAGGCAAACTTGCGACGAGGGCGGAGGCTCGCTCGCGAGTTCGTCGTGACGCGATACGATGCCAGCATAGCCGAACTCGTGAGAGTTCGGTGTTTCACGAAGGACCGAAGTCTTACGACTTCGGCTACCAACCATCTGGGAACTGATGAGAGATGTTACTGAAGGATCATGCGTCTGTACGGCTCGGCCTGATCTTCTTCGTTGTCTCGGTCGTAGTGCCCGCGCTGGCGGAGGACGATGGGCTGGAATTCTTCGAGAAGAAGATCCGGCCGGTGTTGGTCGAGCGGTGTTACAAATGCCATTCGTCGGAGACTGCGAAACCGAAAGGCGGCCTGCGGCTTGATCGTCGAGCGGGTGTGTTTGATGGAGGTGACTCCGGGGCCGCTGTCGTGCCGGGGAAGCCGGACGAGAGTTTGTTGATCAAAGCTCTGTCGTGGTCCGGCGTCGTTTCGGAGATGCCTCCCGACAGCAAGCTGCCTGACCGAGTCATTACCGACTTTCGGGAGTGGATCGCGCGCGGGGCGGCGTTCCCGGCTGACTCGGCACCGGTGGCCGCGAAGCCTCGTGCGGTCGATATCGAGCAGGGGCGCGGGTTCTGGTCGTTCCAGACGGTTCACGCGCGGCCGGTACCACAGGTCTCTGATCCGAGTTGGCCGCGACGGAAGATTGACTCGTTCGTACGCGAGAAGCTTGATCGTCAGCAGATGCGGCCCGCGCCGGAGGCTGATCGACGGACGCTGATTCGGCGGCTGTCGTTCGACCTGCTCGGTGTGCCGCCGACGTTGGCCGAGACGGAAGCGTTCGTCGCCGATGAAGCACCAGATGCTTACGAGCGACTTGTCGAGCGTTACTTGGCCTCTCGGCATTACGGAGAACGGTGGGGGCGGCATTGGCTTGATGTCGCTCGGTACGCCGAGGATCAACCGACGTCTGAGGCGACCTGCAAACCGCCACGCTTTCCGTTTCGATATCGCGACTGGGTCATTCAAGCGTTGAACGACGACTTGCCTTATGACGAGTTTGTTCGTCGTCAACTCGCGGCCGATCTGATGGACGTCCCTCGGTCGGAATTGGCCGCGCTGGGGTTTCTTGGTCTGTCACCCGTGTATCACAAGGAGCCGAAGCTTGCGGCGGACGTGATCTCGGTGATCGTGGCCGACGAATGGGACGAACGGCTCGACACGGTCACTCGCAGCTTTCTGGGGCTGACCGTCGCGTGTGCTCGCTGTCATGACCACAAGTTCGATCCGATCAAGACCGATGACTACTACGCGCTCGCCGGAATCATGGCCAGCACCCAGTTGGTCGAATGGCCTCTGGTGGAAACGACACACGAAGAGGCCGCCGCGCTCACCGAAGTGCAGCGACAGATCATCGATGTCGAGTTGCGGTTCGACTACGCCAAGAAGAATCGCAAGACACCGAAGGCCGAGGGGGTCGATCTCGCTCCGTTCGATGCCGAGGTGGCTCGCTGGGAAGCCGCGTTGAAAGCGTTGAAGGAAACAAAACTCTTCGACGGCCCGATCGCGACCGGCGTGCGCGATGCGGGGCTGTGGATTAACGGAGACGATCCCGCATGGACGCTGCTCGATTATCGGCAAGGCCGTCCGCGCGATCTGCCGGTGTTTGTCCGAGGCAATCCGGCGAACCCCGGCGCGATGGTCCCGCGTCGATTTCTTGAAGTGCTGTCCCCGCGTGATGCGAAGCCGTATCAATCGGGGAGTGGGCGGCGCGAGTTGGCAGAGGCGATCGTTCGCAACTCCGCATCGCTCGCTGCGCGAGTCATCGTGAATCGCGTCTGGGGCTGGCACTTCGATCGACCGCTGGTGACGACTCCGAGCAACTTCGGTCGGCTGGGGGATGCTCCCTCTCATCCCGAACTGCTCGACGATCTGACGGCACGATTCATCGAGTCGGGCTGGTCGCTGAAATGGCTGCATCGCGAGATCGTTCTCTCGGCCACATGGCGGCAGGCCAGCCGTTCGCCGAATGACTATCACGATCATGACCCCGATAACCGTTTTCTCTGGCGGATGAATCGCCGACGTTTGGAAGCAGAAGCCTGGCGCGATGCGGTGTTGTCGGCGAGCATGGAACTCGACCCGACGATGCTCGGTCCATCGGTCAGCCTGGACGACGCTAAACATTGCCGACGCACCGTGTACGGGATCGTCAGTCGCCAGAAGCCGGCGGATCTGTTCCGGTTGTTCGACTTCCCCGATGCAAAGCGACACACGGAGAATCGACTGCCAACAACGACGCCGCTTCAGCAATTGTTCTTGCTCAACAGTCCGTTCCTGCAACAGCAGGCAGAGGCAACGGTGCGTGTTGTGCTGGATGTGAAACTTTCGAGACCGGAAAAGATCGCCCGCCAACTGTTCCGCCGGATCTTGCTGCGAGACCCGACAACTGATGAACTTCGCAAGGCCATTGGGCTCGTGCGAAGCGAAGCCGGCGAAGTGTCCCGCGAAAGCTGGGGGTTCCTTGCTCATTCACTGTTTGCGACGAATGAGTTCTTGTATGTCGAATAGTTTTACGCGCAGGGGTCGGGTGTTCGGTTTTTCGGAATTGGCGGGATTGAGCGTCGTTTGCAATCGGAGCTTTGTCCCGCCAATTCCGAAAAACCGAACACCCGACCCCGGATCAATGGATAAGCCAATGACTGCAATTCCCGATCATTCGCCAATCGACATTTCGCGCCGGCAGTTGCTCGGCTCGCTGGGTGCCGGTTTCGGGACGCTCGCGCTGGCTGATCTGCTGCACGCGGAACAGGACTCGTCCGGTGTCGTGACGCCGCATGCTCCGAAAGCCAAACACGTCATTTTCCTCTTTATGGCCGGAGGGCCTTCGCATATCGACCTATTTGATGAAAAGCCAAGCCTCAAGAAGTTCGCCGGCCAGCGCCCTGCTGGTGCCGACTTGCGCACCGAGCGTGTGACTGGTGGGCTGCTGCCGGCTCCGTGGGAGTTTCGGCCGGGTGGCAAGAGCGGGTTGCTCATCAGCGATCTGCTTCCGAATCTTCGCGATTGCGCGGACGACTTGTGTCTCGTGAAGTCGATGGTCGGCGGCAATCCCAATCACGCACCGGCGGCGAATCATCTCTTCTCTGGACGCATCGATCAGATTCATCCGTCGCTCGGCGCGTGGGTCTCTTACGGGTTGGGGACGGAGAATCGAAACCTGCCCGGCTTCGTCTCGCTGAGCGATGGCGGGACCGCGTCGCGTTACGTTCGCAACGGTTATTTGCCGGGCGAGTATCAAGGGACTCCGATCAACATCGCCGAGAAAGATCCGGAGAAGATGGTCCGTTATCTGCGCAATGGATCGCTCAACCGCGAGCAACAAGCACGGCAGGTCGAGTTCATCGCGCGGCTCAATCGTCGGCAGCTTGAGGCGTCCGGCGATGATCCCGCGCTGGAAGCTCGCATCCGCGCTATGGAGACGGCGTTTCGGATGCAGTTCGCCGCCGGCGACGTATTTGACATCCGCTCTGAGACACAGGCGACTCACGAGGAATACGGATCGAGTTCCTTCGCGCGTGGCTGCATGATTTCGCGTCGGCTGGTGGAACGAGGCGTCCGCTATATCCATCTGGAGCTCGGGGGTTGGGATCATCACGAGAACATCGACAAGTCGATTACCAGCCTGAGTCGTCAAATCGACCAGCCCATTGCCGCGTTGCTGCGCGACCTGAAGCGTCGCGGCCTGCTCGACGAAACGCTGGTTGTGTGGGGTGGTGAGTTTGGTCGCACTCCGGTTTCGGAAAGCGGAAACGGTCGCGATCACAACCACTACGGCTTCACGATGTGGTTGGCCGGTGGCGGCATCAAAGGAGGGCTGGCCTACGGCGCGACGGACGACTTCGGTTTCCGAGCCGTCGAGAACCGAGTCAGCGTCCACGACCTGCACGCCACACTGCTGCATTTGCTGGGCTTCGACCACGAACGGCTGACATACCGTTACTCCGGCCGCGATTTTCGTTTGACCGACGTACATGGCGAGGTCGTGCAAGAGTTGCTGGCGTGAATACCGGGACGCGGGCGCATCCAACGTTGAAGAGAACTGCTATGAAACTGATACTTCGTCGGCCTCTTCTTTGACGGGAGACTCTCGCATGCGTGGCACGCTGCTTTCTCCGCCGATCTCGCGTCGGCAGTTGCTGCAAGTTGGCGGAATCGGTGCGTTGGGCCTGGCTTTGCCTGAGTTCTTGCAGGCCGGCGGATTGAGCGGTTCGGAACGCTCCTGCATTTTCATCGTGCAATATGGTGGTAGCAGTCATATCGACAGCCTGGATTTGAAACCGGATGCACCGGCCGACATCCGCGGTCCCTACCAACCGATTTCGACACGAGTTCCTGGTCTCAACGTGTGCGAGCTGTTGCCACGATTAGCCATGCAGGCCGATTGTTTCGCCGTGGTGCGTTCGATGACGCATGGCAATGGCGGGCACGATGGCGGAATGCACGTGGCCATGACCGGTCACTCGGTGCCGACGCCCGATACGCCCTATTTCGGTTCGGTCGTCGCGCGCGTTCGGCCGGCAACTCAGAACATTCCGAGTTATGTCTGGTTGCAGAACTTGGCGGGTGATGTCGAGCCGCGCTATCTCCGTGGTGGATTCCTCGGCCCGGCTTTCAGCCCGTTACGAGTGGGAACCGATCTGGATAACCCCAGCGCGGATAAGTTTCGGTTCACAGCGTTTGATCCACCGACCGGCACGACGTCCGAACGGCTGCTCGACCGCCAGCGATTGCTGCGCGGACTGGAGTCTTCGGTATCCAGTGGCGAGACAACGCTGGCGCCCGGATTCACTCGGTTTCAAGAGCAGGCATTCGATCTGGTCACCGGGACCAAGGCTCGCCAAGCCTTCGACCTGACTCACGAGTCTGACACGGTTCGCGATCGTTACGGCCGCCATCCGCTCGGTCAGAATCTGCTGATGGCGCGACGCTTGGTCGAGGCGGGGACGCGGTTGGTGAACGTGACTGCTTGGTGCGGCTTGGCCGAAGGAGAGAAATTCACCAACGTTCAAACTTGGGACATGCACGGCCCGGTGGCCGCGCACATTGGCAGCATTTTCGGAACGGGTTCGTATGGGTTGGGGTTCGCGCTGCCGCGCGTCGACCAGTCGGTTTCCGCGTTGCTCGAAGATCTCTCCGAGCGCGGCCTGCTGGAGAGCACGCTGGTCGTGATGGTGGGTGAATTCGGCCGCTCGCCGAAGGTGACCAATCAGGGACGCGATCACTGGCCGGCTTGCTATTCGTCATTGCTCGCTGGCGCCGGAGTGCGCGGAGGGATGGTCTACGGTGCGTCAGACAAACAAGGGGCGTACGTCCAAGAGCGTCCGGTGTCTCCGGAGAACTTCGGCGCGACGTTGTACCGCGCATTGGGGATCGACCCCGGCATTCGACTGGGCCTGGATGGTTTCACGCGCCCGGCCAGCACGGGCCAACCGGTCGAGCATCTGCTCGAATTGGGGTCGGCATGACTGCTCACGCAAATTCCCCGACACAGCAAGTCTCTGAGTGGTTGTCGCAATTTGATACCGCGCTGGATCGGCACGATTGGTCCGCCGCGACCGACCTGTTTGCCGACGAGTGCTTTTGGCGCGACTTGGTCTCCTTCACCTGGAACATCAAAACTCAGGAGGGGAAAGGCGAAATCCAAGCCCTCTTGGCCGCGACGATTGCTGACGTGCAGCCGAGTCAGTGGCAGATCGAAGGAGAAGCGACCGATGAGAACGGCGTGACCTCCGGTTGGTTTACGTTTGAGACCGCAGTCGCGCGAGGGAAAGGCTACGTGCGTCTGAAGGGCGGCAAATGCTGGACGCTGCTGACCACGATGACGGAACTCAAAGGCTTTGAAGAGAAGCATGGGGCGACTCGCAGTTTCGGAACGGAGCACGGCGTCTTCAAGAATCGGAAGACGTGGCTGGAGCGAAAGAATCAGGATGAAGCGGAATTGGGGGCCGTCACTCAACCTTACTGCGTCATCATCGGCGGCGGACAAGGGGGCATCGGCCTGGCAGCGCGCCTGAAGCGTCTGGACGTGCCGACGATCATCATTGAAAAGAATGCTCGCCCCGGCGATTCGTGGCGTAAGCGATATAAGTCGCTCTGCCTGCATGATCCC
>SXKJ01000302.1 GCA_005778115.1 Planctomyces sp.
CGATCCCGTTGTTGGCGTGTGCTCCGCCGTTGATGATGTTCATCATCGGAGCCGGCAGCCGATAGGCTCCGACGCCGCCGAGATAACGGAACAGCGGCAGGAAGCTGACCTGCGCCGCCGCGTCCGCAGCGGCCAGCGAGCAAGCCAGCATCGCGTTCGCGCCGAGCTTGCTCTTGTTCTCGGTCCCGTCCAGTTCCAGCATCGCGTGGTCGATCAACGCCTGATCGCAAACATCGAGGCCAATGAGTTCGTTGGCGATCTTCACGTTGACGTTCTCGACCGCTTGCAGCACTCCCTTGCCGAGATACCGCGACTTGTCGTTCGTGTCGCGCAGTTCGATCGCCTCGTGCGAGCCGGTGCTGGCTCCGCTGGGGACGGCCGCTCGGCCGCGATGTCCGTCTTCCGTTTCAATGTCCACTTCCACCGTCGGGTTGCCGCGGCTGTCGAGAATCTCACGAGCACGCACGGCTGCAATTTCCACACTCATCGTTCATTCGTCCTGAAAAAAGGCCTTGGCGAGCGGTCGGGCGTCAGCCCGCCGAGTCGTTCAACGATTCGGAATCTCGGTGGGCTGATGCCCAAACCACTCGCCGAAAGTTCGGCGGGGAGTTTGTCGAAGTCCGCCCGCGTTCGCCACCTTCAGCCGCCGGAGAACTTGCCGGATCAGAACGCTCCGCCCAATCGGACTGGGGTTCTGGAGAGCCTGGCTCGGCGAAAAGAACTGCGTCGCGACCAGTCGAACGCACAACTACAATCCGCCGCATGACACAACCTGCCGAACAACCCTCGCGCCTGCACCCCGCCGAGCCACTACCCCTGGAACCGATGGACCCGCAACTGAAATGGATTCAGCCGGGAGGCGGAGTCATCTGTCATTTGGAGCTCGCGTGGGGACACGTCCGTCGCTGGTGGCTGAAGACGTTTCGTCCCAGCTACGTTCGCCGCATGGCGGAGCTTCGCAAAGGGGACTTCAATGGCTGTCCGCATGAAGTGCTCGACCCGCGCGATTTGAAGTTCTTTCGCAATCAAGGCGGCTACTTCTGGGAACCAGCCGAAGATCCGTTTCGCTGGCGCGACAAGATTCCGTTTGCTCGTTCTGGCTTGTGCGAGTTGTTCGTGTTCTCGCTGATCACGTTCGGACCGGCGATCGCGCTGACTTGCTGGCTGACATGCCCGTGCTCGGCAACGTTGCCAAGCCCAGCAAAGATAGTTGCTTGGCTGGGCGTCACGACGCTGACGGTCATTGGCTTGTTGATCGTCTGGTTCTTTCGCAATCCGCCGCGAGCGATTCCAACTGCACCTGGGTTGGTCGTGTCTCCGGCTGATGGAAAGATTGTCGCGATTGAGGAAATCGAGCACGATGAATTCCTTGGCGGGCCGGCCGTGCAGATCGGCATTTTCCTGTCGATCTTCAATGTCCACATCAACCGCGCTCATGTGGCTGGCCGGGTTATCGGTTTGCGGTATCGGCCCGGCAAGTATTTGAATGCGTTACGGCCGGAGTCGGCTCGCGAGAACGAACAGCTCGCCGTGCGGATGCAGGAAACGGAGTTCCCGTTTCGGCGGTACATTGTCCGGCAAATCACTGGGGCAATCGCTCGGCGAATTGTCTGCTGGCTGAAGCCGGGTGACGTGTTGGCTCGTGGCGAGCAGTTCGGGATGATCAAATTAGGGTCGCGGACCGAACTGGTCCTGCCGCGTGAAGCGGCGTTGAAGTTGCGAATTCAACTCGGCGACAAAGTGAAAGCGGGCACATCGATCTTGGCGGAGTTTCAATCATGAACCGTCGCGAAAAAGTTTTTGCCGTGCTGCCGACAATGCTGACGTTAGGCAATGCGGTCTGTGGATTCGGAGCGATCACGTTCGCCGCCAAGTGGTCCGGCGGCGATCCCGCTCTGTCGTTGTTCATCGCCTCGTGTCTGATTTTTTTGTCGATGGTATTCGATGCGCTCGACGGCAGCGCGGCTCGACTGACGAAACAGACCAGCGAGTTTGGAGCGCAGTTGGATTCGCTGTGCGATGCAATCAGCTTCGGGGCGGCTCCGGCATTCTTGATGCTGCAGTTCTCTCAGTCGCGTGATCTGCTGCACCTGCGCCTGTTGTGGTGGATCGCGGCGTTGTACGTCGCTTGCGCGGTCCTGCGGTTGGCGCGTTTCAACGTCGAAACCGACGAGGATGACGCTCACGATGCCTTCAGCGGCCTGCCATCTCCCGCGGCGGCGGGAACGGTCGCCAGTTTTCCGATCATGGCGTTTGGTTTTCGTCACCTGGAAGACGCGGCCAATGACAAGCTTTGGGAACGGGTCGCTACGTGGCTCGATACCTGGACCGCCAACGTGCTGCCGTTCATCACGCTGGCCGTTGCCTGTTTGATGGTCTCGCGGATTCGGTACGCGCATCTCGTCAATCAATTGATTCGTGGCCGGCGTCCTCGGCAGCATCTGATTCAAGTCGTCTTCGCGATCGCGGTGATGTTTGTTATGCCGCAGGTCTCAGTGCCGCTCTTCTGCTGTTGGTTCGCGTTCGGTGCGCCCGTGAAGGCGTTGTGGAACGAGTCGGTGATGCGCTGGTGGTATCGAGGTCATCCGCGGCCAGCGACCGCCGGTGGATCTGCCTTACCAGAGACGGGCTGGAAGAATGATGGGCCGACCTCGATCAATCCGGCCGATCACGACAACGACATGGACGATGCCTGATGTTTACGGGATTAGTTGAGGCTCTGGGGACCGTACGATCGCTCACCGAAGAAGGGGATGCGAAGCGATTGGTCGTAGAAGTGCCACCGGCGTTTCTGGAAGGTGCTTCGTCGAACAATTGGCTGGGTGACAGCGTGGCCATCAACGGTTGCTGCCTCACGGTCGTCGCGGCCAATGGCGTGTTGTGGAGCTTTCAGGCCGGATACGAGACTCTCGCGAAGACTAACCTCGGCCGCCTGAATGTCGGCGACGCAGTGAATCTCGAACGCGCGATGCCGGCTGATGGCCGCTTCGGCGGACACATCGTGCAAGGACACGTCGATGGCGTCGGCCGAGTCGCCGCGATTGATGCTCGCTCGGAATTTGCCGACTACACATTCGAGGTGCCGACAGCGCTGGCGGCTCAGATGGTTGAGAAAGGTTCGGTGGCCGTCGATGGCATCAGCCTGACGCTGGTGCGTGTGACGGCGACGACTTTTCGAGTGATGTTGATCCCGCACACGTTGGCCGTCACGACTCTGGGCCGACGAAAAGTCGGTGACGAGGTCAACATCGAGACCGACGTGCTGGCCAAGTACGTCGCAAAATTGCTGGCGTTCGCAACGCCCAGTGGGGCGTCGCAATGAACTCGGCCGAACGACAGACACGCACGCACTTAACCAATCTGTTCGCCCAGCACGGGTTCTTCCCGCGCGGTGATCTCGGCCAGAATTTTCTGATCGACCTCAACGTCGTGCAGTACGTCGCCGACCAAGCCTTCATCGGTCCCGATGATGTCGTGCTGGAAGTCGGCACGGGGACCGGCGGGCTGACGACGTTTCTGGCCCGCGAGGCGGCCGCCGTTGTCACCGTCGAGTACGACGAGAACGTGTTCGGACTCGCGAAGCAGATGCTCGACGGACTGCGGAATGTAACGCTGATTAATGCCGACGCGCTCAAGAGCAAGAACACTCTCAACCCGGATGTGATGGCCATCGTTGAAGAGAAACTTGGCGAAGACCCTGATCGCAAACTGAAACTGGTCGCCAATCTCCCGTACGACGTAGCAACGCCGGTCATCTCGAACCTCATCGCCAGCGAGTTGCCGTGGGTGGCAATGGTCGTGACGATTCAGCTTGAACTCGCGCAGCGCATGGCGGCTCAACCGAAAGCCGGGAGCAATTTCGGAGCGTTGTCGATCTGGTTGCAGTCGCAGTGCCAGATCAAGCTGCTGAAGAAACTCGGCCCGCAGGTTTTCTGGCCTCGGCCGAACGTCGATTCCGCGATCCTCAGCATCCGCCCCGACCGAGAACGTCGAGCGGCAATCATCGACCGAGCTTTCTTCCACGAGCTTGTCCGCGACGTCTTCACTCAGCGTCGCAAACATTTGCGAGTCGGGCTGTGCTCGGCGCTCAAAGGCCGCGTCGATCGTGACGCGATCGACCGAGTGCTGGTGGAACTGGGCATCAAGCCGGAGGTTCGGGCCGAGCAATTGGCGGTCGAGACGTTCGTGTCGCTGGGTAATCGTCTGTACCAAGAGTTACCCCCATCCGAGTCATCGCCAGCCTGACTTTTGACCCCAACAGCCAACGCCGTTAAGGAGTTTTGGCGCTCCGCCATTCGTGTTGAATCTTGTGATGAGTGAGCCGCAAGGCGCTAGCCCACATTATTCATGCGTATCCAATGAAGCGGCCCGCGAGGGCGTAGAAGGTGTTGTGACATCAGCACTTCAACGCCGCAGGGAGGCCGGGCATGAGTTTACAGGGTGTGTTGCCGTTTGTC
>SXKJ01000025.1 GCA_005778115.1 Planctomyces sp.
GATCCATGAGCCAGATTCCTTTCTGACTGAAGCGTTTTCAGTTGGTCCTGTTAGGAATCTGGCTTTTCTTTTCTCTCCTTCGTTTCTGAAACCCCACTTTCTTCGACGCCAAATCGTTCACGGCGTTGCCCGTTGGGGCTTTGAATTTGTTGCGGCCTGTCAGCCCAGGCCGATGGCCTGGGCTGACATAGGTCTGCCACGTTGTGGCGGAAGACACGGACGATCCATTGATGGCACAGTTCGACTTGCCGCCATGTTTCGTTTCACTCGACGCGATGACGACACGGCCTTTACCTTTTCCCGCACCCGGCCATAGTCAAATCCTCTTCCGGAGAACCGAAATGAGAATATGTGTCGCTCAATGGTTGCTGTTGGCGTTGGTCTTTGTGGTCGCTCCGCTGAAGGCTCAGGATAAATCGCCCAGCGCGAAGTGGGAAAAGGACATCCAAGCTTTTGAAGCGGCGGACAAGAAGAACGCACCGCCGTCAGGGGGCGTGCTGTTTATCGGAGCGTCGGGCATCAAGCTGTGGACCTCGTTGGAGAAGGACTTTCCGAATCATCGGGTGATCAACCGTGGGTTTGGCGGTTCGCAGATTGCCGATGCCACCTACTTCGCGGATCGGATCGTCGTGCCGTACAAGCCCAAGCTGATCGTGCTGCAATCGGGAGGCAACGACATCAACGCCGGAAAGACTCCCGAACAAGTGGCCGACGACTTCAAAGCGTTCGTCGTCAAAGTGCGGGCCGCTCTGCCGGAGACGCGGATCGCGTACTTCTCGATGCAACCCGCTCCGGCGCGGTGGACTCAGGCTGAGAAACAGAAGCGAGGGAATCAGCTCATCCAAGAACAGATCGCCGCCGGCAAAAACATGGTTTACATCAATGCATGGGATGCGTTCATCGGCCCCGATGGAATGCCGCGAGGCGAACTATTCGTCGCCGACAAACTGCACCACAACGCGGAGGGCTATAAAGTCCGCGCGGAGTTGACTCGGCCGTATCTTGAGGAAAAGTAAAGCGGTTGCCGATCCGTAGCCACGTTCGCCAGAACGTGGGCAAGCGGGTGGACTCCCCACGTTCTGGCGAACGTGGCTACAGGAAGCCAACATGAGTCGAATTGATCCGAAGCTGGTGACCACGGCCTTCTATATTCTGGGCTATCGAGTCCGCCAAAACATGGGACTGGTTCGCGGGCTGGTGGTCCGGTCTTGCAGTGCGGTGGGAAACTTCAGCGCCGGGATTCAAAGTTTCTTTGGCGGCGAAGTCACGGCCTACCAGGATCTGTGCGAAAAGGCGCGAGCGGACGCTTTCGACCAGATGCTCAAACATGCGAGCGAACTGGGAGCGAACGCCATCATCGGTGCGCATTACGATGCCACCGAAGTCTCGCCGGGGATCACGGAGTTGCTCGCCTACGGGACGGCGGTCTTTGTTCATGCGAATTCACATTCTGCTCCAGCGTGATTGGCACACCATGCTCTCCAAACGCTTCCGATTTTCTCGCCGCGCAAAAACTCATGGCGAGCCGGAGGGCGTCAGTCCCCGGACTGTCCGAGGGCTAACGCCCATCGGCTCGCCTGTTCGATTGCGACTGCTCGGTCTCATTCTCGCTGTTGTGTCCTTCGGCCGCTCGCTGATTGCCGAGGACTTCGGCTATCAGAAGGAAGTCACCGTCCGCGAGGCGACTCGGCTGGATTGGGTCTTCGCGAACTCCAATCAGAGCGTGACGAATCCGCCGGCCGAATGGCTGGAGGGATACGATTCGACCAAGCAGCGGTATGAAGCGTTCGTGCCTGCGGCGGCGAAGCCAGCGGCTTCAAAAACCAAGACCAAAGTGAAATCAAAGACTGCCGAGCCGGCCGATCCCGGAATGGCGCTGGTGCTATTCATCTCGGCGGGAGACCAACCGGCCGGTTGGGGCTCGCTGCAATCGGTCTGCCAGCAAAAAGGGATCGCCTTCGCGAGTCCCTACAACGCCGGGAACAACACGCCGATGCCGCGCCGCATCCGCATCGTGCTCGACGTGCTGGATGATCTCCGTCGGAGACATCGCATCGACGCCGATCGAACGTATCTCGCGGGATTCTCCGGCGGAGGCCGAGTCGCCTGCGGCATCACCTTCGCGCTCCCCGAACTTTTTGGCGGAGTGATCCCCGTCTGTGCGGGAGGCGACCTGCGTGAAGAGCCGTGGCTGCGGCATCGCGTCATGGACCGACTGAGCGTGGCGATGATCACCGGCACGGGGGACTTCAATCGAGGCGAAGTCGAACGCTTCCGTGGCCCGATGCTGGCCGAAATGGGCGTGCGCACGAAGGCCACGACTGTTGAGAAACTTGGACATGGAATTCCCGATGCCAAGACGTTGTCGGAGGTGATCGAGTGGCTCGATGCCGGCGCGGCGGATCGGCGGAAGCTGGCGGCGAAACATCCCGCCAGCCGCATCGGTCCCGACGCAACGCCAACTCGTGAAGAGTGGGCGAAGTCGCTGCTTGCCGAGGGACAGTCGCGACTCAAAGATCCCAAGACTCTGTACTCCGGCTTGATGCAGTTGCAGGGGACGATGCAGCGTTGGCCGGATCTCAAAGCGGCGGAAGACGCGAAGCGGATTCTGCTCGACTATGAAGCTCGTCCGGAGAAGCCGTGGGAAGAAGACGACATCGACGAGCAACGTCGCTTCTTGATCGCCCGCGCTCGGGGCTTGGATTCCTATGCCACTGGCGAACTGCCGCCGCAATATGCGAACCAGCGGAAGGACATGCTAGAGGGAGCCATCAATCTCTGGCTGCTCGTGATCCAAGACGGCCAGGATGACAAGGCAGTCGATGACGGCCAGCGCCGCGTACTGAAGTTAAAAGCCATGTTGATGGCGGAAGAGAAGTAGACCGGACGCCCACGTCCGGTCTCCATGCACGAACTGCGATCGGACGTAGGCGTCCGGTCTACGAATCGTCCGCCTCACGCACAACGGGGATCGTGCAGTCGATGACCAGCCACGACAGAGCACACAGCGCATACGTCGCGCCGACAATCACAAACACCGGCCTCCAGCCGTAGTGCTCGGCAACGTAACCGAAGACGAGCGGCGCGGTGATGATCGCGATCCCGGCCACCGTGTTGGAAAACGCGAAGACAGACGCCGTCGCTTTGCCGCCGATATCCGATACGACACCCAACGAGGTCGTCAGGCTCCAATCACCGAAGAGCTTCACGAAGAACAGATACAAGCAGAACGCATACGGCCGGTCGTAATCGAGCAGCGCCAAAAACATCAGCACGGCAGCCAGACCTTTGCCGACCATCGCCACCCCCGCTCGCGACCAACGGCGGTTGTTGGTCCGCGCGATCAAGTAATCATTGAGCATCCCGCCTGTCACACCCGCCAGCGCGCCACCCAGCAGCGGCAGGGCCGAATACAAACCCATCTGTGCGAACTTCAGTCCATGCACTTGTGAGAGAAACAACGGAATCCAATTCGAGTAGATGTTGTCCGCGAACGTGCTCAGCACGTTTTGCAGGCTGAGCCACATCAGATTCATGATCGAACGGGGCGTCATCGTCCGCAGCAGAGCCATCGTGCCGGGCGATTCCTTCTTCCCTTGGAGGCCGATGGGGGGTCGGTCTCCTTCAATCAGCGTGGCTTCGGCCTCGTTGACGCCAGGATGTTCTCGCGGTGAGTTGCGGAACACGATCGCAAACAGCAACAGGGTTCCGATCCCGACCGCGACCAGAATCCAAACGGCCATGCGCCAATTCAGTCCCCACATGCCGACCAACAAAGTCGAGAACACCACCGACGAACTCAGCGCCCCCAGTCGTCCCGCCAGGACTCCGACCGAACCTTGCAGAGTCGTGCGGATCGCCGGCGGATACCACAACCCGGCAACGCGGTTCAGACACGCATAGACCGCCGATTGCCCGGTTCCCAAGGTCGCTCGCGAAATCCACAGCCACTTCACTGACGGAGCCCACGCCATCAAACCCATGCCGCCGCACCACACCAGGATCAAACCTGTCAGCAGCAGATGAACTCCCAGCACATCGGCCAGGACTCCCAGCGGAAACTGGAACAGCGTGTAGCACACCGAGAACGCACTATCGAGTTGTCCCAACTCCGAGTTGCTCAAGCCCCATTCTTCCGCCAGCGTCGGCTTGATGAACGCGAACACATACCGGTGCAGATACAGCAACGCCGAAGTCGCGAACGCCAGCGAGAACACGCTCCAGCGAACATTCGTAGGCGCAGGCTGTTGGGCAACGGACACGGCATGACCTCGCTAGCCCGGCTTAAAAGGAAGCGGCCCGACGAATCAGGGGTTGGATTTCTGTTTGAGCTGCTCAGCCAGCGTCTTCCGATACGCCTTCTCTTTCAGTTCGACATAGTCCCGATAGCCATCGGGGTCGCGGAACGGATTCTTCTCGGCATCCTTCAAGCGTTCGTACTTGGCGAGCATCCCGTAATAGTCGCCGTGAGCGCCCAAGAAGATGTCGCAGGGGAGCGACTTCAGAACCTCAAACGTCTTGGCGTAGTCGGCGGCGATCTCCGGATACTCTTTGTTCTCGACCAGCCGATATCCAGGATTGACGTTAGGGCTGCCGATGACGACGACGTTGAAATTCTTGTCTCCGTCTGTCTCGCTCCAGGCCCAAGTCGTGCAACCGCGCGTGTGCCCGGGAGTCAGACGCGCCACCAGCGTCGTGCCGCCGAGCTTCACTTCGTCACGATCCTTCAGCACGCGATCGACTTCGCACTCTTTCCAGAGGCTGTCTTCGTAGAGGTACTGCCCTTTGCCGCCGGATGAGATCACGCCATCGTCGCCGCGCATGACGAAGACCTTCGCCCCCGTCAGCTCTTTCAGCAGAGCGTGCCCGGCAACGTGATCCGAATGAGCATGGCTCGCCAGGATGATCTTCACGTCACGCATGTTGAAGCCGAGCGACTCAACCGACGCGCGAATCAGCGGCACGGTTTCCTCAAAGCCGCTGTTGATCAAGATGTGCCCTTCGGGCGTCGTGATCAAATACGTCGCCAGAGCCTTCGAGCCGACATAGTAGGTGTTGCCAACGACGCGATGTCCCGGAAACGCCTCGTCGGCATTGGCCGAACCGCCGAACAACACCGCCACTGCGATGAGGATGAAAGTCCGCATTGATACGTCTCCCAGGAATCGAGGTTCGATCTCAAGCTGCTCGCGGGATGAGTGTATTGTGCTGGCTCGGTGAATTCCCACGAGGACGACGGATCGAGGGCATGCAAACCGTACCGCAACCGTTAGGGAGCGGCCGATCCGTCTGACGATCGGGCCGCTCCCTAACGGTCGCGGTACTGCGGCTATGCCGGAACATTTTGCCGCACCCAAAGCATTATTGAGCTTCACACACGGAAGCCTCACTTTCCCAAAATCACTCTCTCGTTCATCATTGCCAACGCACCAACAACCGTTTGAAATCTCAGCCATGATGAAACCGCCCCCCTTTTCGACCGTCGCCGCGTTGTTCTTCGCGACATCGCTCATCGCCCCTACGCTCGCCAAGGCTCAAGCCCCCGACCCCAAAGGGATCGAGTTTTTTGAGCAGAAGATCCGCCCGGTGCTGGCGCAGCATTGCTACTCGTGCCATTCGGACGAGGCTCGCGTCGCCAAGAAGCTGAAGGCAAAGCTGTACCTCGATTCGGCCGAAGGGTTGCTGGATGGCGGCGAGAGTGGCTCAGTCATCGTCAAAGGCAAAGGGGCCGACAGCCTGTTGGTCAAAGCGTTGAAATACGACGGCCTGGAGATGCCGCCAACCGGAAAGCTGTCGGATGAGATCATTGCCGACTTCACCAAGTGGATCGACATGGGGGCTCCCGATCCGCGCGAAGGTCGCAAGCCCGGAGCGGCGAAGCGAGTGATCAACCTCGAAGAAGGCCGTCAGTTCTGGTCGTTCCAGCCGCTCAAAAACATCACGCCGCCAGACGTGAAGAACGCTGACTGGAGCCGCACGGCCATCGACCGTTTCGTCGCGGCCAAGCACGAAGAGAAGTCACTGCGTCCCAACGGCCCCGTCAGCAAAGAGAAGCTGATCCGCCGAGCGTACTTCGATCTCATTGGACTGCCGCCGACATCAGAACAGATCACCGCGTTCGTGCAGGACGCCTCGCCGAACGCCTTCGAGAAAGTTATCGATGAACTTCTGCAATCCGAACGCTATGGCGAGCGTTGGGGCCGGCACTGGCTCGACGTCGCCCGATTCGCTGAGAGTGGTGGCTACGAGTTCGACGGCTTCCGCCCCGGCGCGTATCACTACCGCGACTGGGTCATCCGTGCGATCAACGGCGACATGCCTTTCACCGAGTTCGTGCGAATGCAGATCGCCGGAGACAAGCTCCTGCCGGACGACTATCGCGGCGCGGCTGCCACCGGTTTCTTGGTCGCGGGACCATATCCCGGCCAGATTACTGCGAAGACGGTTGAGCGGATTCGATACGACCAGCTCGACGACATGATCATGACGATCGGCGGTTCGATGCTCGGCCTGACGCTCGGCTGCGTCCGCTGCCACGAACACAAGTACGATCCGATCCCGGCCCAGGACTATTACGGCGTCGCGGCCTCGCTCGCACGCACCGCGCACGGCTCCAAAACGTATGACCCCGATCCGGAGGCCACTCAGCGTGCTGTCGAGAAACACCGCGCGGAAGGCGAACCGCTCAATGCAGCACTTAAAAAGTTTGCGGCCGAAGAACTGCCGAAACGCTTTGCCGAATGGCAGAAGACGGAACTCCCCAAACAGCCGGAGACGCCGCGCTGGCAAGTGCTCGAACCGGTGACGGTCGAGGCCGAGCGTTCGTGGTTGAAGATGCTCCCCAACGGGATCGTGGCCCACGACGGAAGTTTCGCGATCGAATCCAACGCTCGCCGCCGCAAACGTGCCGCGAGAGCCGCCGAGGAATACACCATCACGACGCACACGTTTCAGAAGAACCTCACGTCATTGCGACTCGATGCCTTCACCGAGAAGTCGTTGCCAAAGCGCGGCCCCGGCGTCAGTGGCGACGGCAGCTTCGAGTTGCTGGAACTAAAGGTCACGGCCCGCCCGCTCGATCGTACCGCCGCCGAAAAAGAGAAGCCGATTGAATTGAAACTCAAACCGGTTTTCGCCGCGTTTGAGGACGCCAATCAACCTTTGGCAAACGCCGTCGATGGCAAGCCCGCGACCGCCTGGGTCGTGCGAGTCAACGCCGGCAAAGACAACGCCGCGATCTTCGAGATTGAAGGGGGCCTTCCCGGTTTCGCGAGCGGCACCGAACTGACTTTTGAATTGAACTTCCGAGACCAGGGAATCGGCCGAGTCCGCTTCGGAACGAGCACCGAAGCCAACCCCGCCACCTGGGCAGGCGACGTCGCACCGCAACATCTCGCCGAGATCCGTGCGACGCTGGCCGCCAACAACAATCAAATCCCTGAATCCGCACGCGAACCGCTGGCCCGCTGGTTCAGCCCATTCGATGTAGAGACCGCCAAGGTCTTCAACACCGTGCGCGATCACGCGAACCGCGAACCGCGACCGCCGCTGACCGAGGTCTACACCACGATCGCCGGAGGACAGGATGTCTTCCTGCTGCGTCGCGGCGAGGTCGATAACAAACAAGGCAAGGCCGAGCCGAGTTTCCTCCAAGTCGTCGCGACCGCTGCTGACAAAGAAGCTCGCTGGCTGCCGAAGCCAGCGGCGGGCAAATCGTCGATCGACCCGCGTATTGGTCTCGCAAATTGGATGACCGACGCCGAATTAGGTGCGGGTGGGCTGTTGGCTCGTGTGATGGTCAATCGGCTGTGGCAGCATCATTTCGGTGAGGGGATCGTCGGCACCTCGAACGACTTCGGAGCACAAGGCGAACGGCCCACTCATCCAGAGCTTCTCGAATGGCTCGCCGCCGAATTCGTCAAAGGAGGCTGGAAGCTCAAGCCGTTGCACAAGGCGATGATGCTCACGGCGGTCTATCAGCAATCCAACGACGCCTCGCCGGACAACCTGAAGATCGACTCGCAGAACCGCTTTCTTTGGCATCACAAGCCACGCCGCCTGGAAGCCGAGATCATCCGCGACTCGCTGCTGGCCGTCGGCGGATCGCTCGACACAACGATGTACGGCCCCAGCCTGCTCGACAACACGCCGCGCCGCAGCGTCTACCTCCGCGTGAAACGAAGTGAGTTGATTCCCTTTATGACAATGTTCGACGCGCCCGAGCCTACGCAAAGCATCGGCGAACGAGTCAGCACGACGTTGCCCACACAGGCGCTGACGATGATGAACTCGCCGTTCGTCCGCCAGCAGGCCGAAAAGCTCGTCGCCCGCATTCGGCCTTCCGCCGACGTACCGCTCGAAACCGCCGTTGATCGAGCCTATCAATTCGCATTCGCCCGACAGCCATCAAAAGAAGAACGCGACCGGATGCTCGCCTTCATCACTCAACAGGCTGACGCCAACGTCACCCTGACAGAATTCTGCCAAGTCTTGTTCTGCCTCAACGAGTTCGTTTACGTGGACTAGAAGAAGGGTGGCAAAATCATGGTTCACAAAATCATGTCTTCATGATTCTGTGCCCCATGAATTTGCCAAAAACAAACATGATTCAACTCCCCACACGCCGCCGCTTCCTCCAAGACTCCGGCCTCGGCTTCGGCTCACTTGCGCTGGCTTCGCTACTCAACCAAGAGACGAGTGCGAATCCGCTGGCTCAGAAGCAGCCGCATTTTGACGCGAAGGCGAAGTCCGTGATTTGGCTTTTCATGACCGGTGGTCCTTCGCAAGTCGACACCTGGGATTACAAGCCTGAACTGCAAAAACGCGACGGCCAGGATCTCGCCGGAGCGGACCCCAAGACCGGCTTCTTTACCACCAGCGGCAAGTGCCTCAAGTCGCCGTTCGAGTGGCGGCAGCATGGCGAATCGGCCACCTGGGTGCCGGACATCTTTCCGCACCTGTCGCAGCACGTCGATGAGATGACCTTCATCCATTCGATGTATCTGCGACAGAACAATCACGCTCCAGCGGCCATCGAATTGATGTGCGGCACGAATCGCCCCGGCCTGCCGGCGATGGGAGCCTGGATGACCTATGGACTCGGTGCCGAGAACCAGGATTTGCCGGCCTACGTCGTACTGCATGACACTCGGCCGCGCGGCGATGACCAAATCTGGTCGGCCGGATTCCTGCCGAAGACCTATCAAGCTCTGACGCTCGACGCCCGCCGCAAAGAGGCGATCGACAACCTCGCCCGCGACGGAAAACACAGCGACGCGCAACAGCGAGCACAGCTCGAACTGATTCGCACGTTGAACCAAGAGCACGCTGCGACTCGCGCGACGCAAGCCGATCTCGCTGCTCGGATCAACTCCTACGAACTAGCCTATCGCATGCAGATGGCCGCCCCCGAAGCGCTCGACATCGCGAAGGAGTCCGAAGTGACTCACAAGCAATACGGCCTCGATAAGCCGGAGTGCGCCACGTTCGCACGGCAATGCTTGATCGCTCGGCGATTGGTGGAACGAGGCGTCCGCTTCGTGCAGATCTTCGCCGGCAAAGGGGTCGGCGGTGACGGCAGTGTCAACGATGTCCCGTGGGACTGTCACTCTGACTTGCAGACAAATCACCGCTCGAACGGCCTGCACACCGATCAGCCGGCCGCCGCGCTGCTGGCCGATCTCAAGACGCGAGGCTTGCTGGAAGACACGCTCGTCATCTGGGGTGGCGAGTTCGGCCGCACATCAGATTCTCAAGGCGCAAAGGGACGCGACCACAACCCGAACGGCTTCACCATCTGGATGGCCGGCGGCGGCGTGAAGCGCGGTCTGCATTACGGATCGACCGATCCTTTCGGCTATAAGGCGGTCGAAAAGAAAGTCCACGTCAATGATCTGCATGCGACTCTGCTGCACCTGATGGGCCTGAATCACGAGAATCTAACCTACCGCTTCAACGGCCGAGATTTTCGACTGACCGATGTCGCCGGCAGCGTGATCAATGACATCTTGGCGTAGCCGAATTCGTGAGAATTCGGGACCGAAGGACTTGGCCGAACCGAAGTCTCACGACTCCGGCTACAGGCGATCACACTTCGGCCAGCGGCTGGCTCGCGTCTCCGAGTTTCTCGGCGTGCAGGCCGGTCTTGTTCATCAGCGAGAGGAACAGCCGGCACATCTGGCGATCGGGTTTGCCGAGGTAGTCGAGTACTCGGCCACCCTTGATCTGGCCGCCGGCACCGCCGAGCACGACGACCGGAAGCTGCGTCGCATCGTGGTGGCCGGTCATCATGCTTGAGCAATACATGATCATCGAATTGTCGAGCAGCGTCCGCTCGCCTTCTTGAATCGCGTCGAGCTTCTTGGCGATGTAACCGAGTTGCTCCAGGAAGAACCGATTGACCTTGAGCCAATCCGCTCCGTCCGAGTGCGACAGCAAGTGATGGATCATGTAATCGACGCCGAGATTCGGGAATCGCAGCGACGAATGATCGTTGTTGAGCTTCAGCGTGCAGACGCGAGTTGTGTCGGTCTGGAAGCCGAGCACCATGATGTCGCACATCAGCTTCATGTGTTCGGCAACGTCCTGCGGAATTCCGTCGGCGGGACGCGGGATGTTCGGCTTGTCGAGCGTCGGCCGCCAACCTTGCAGCTCGCCGCGCTTGCCGGATTGCTCGATCCGTTGTTCGACGTCGCGTACCGAATCGAGGTACTCGTCGAGCTTTCGTTGATCGTTCTTGCTGATATCTCGCCGCAGATCGTTCGCATCGGCAAGCACCGCATCGAGCACGCTCTTGTCGCCCTTTTGCACTTCGTCCTTGAAGAGCCGATCGAAAGCCAACGCGGGATAAACTTCTAGCGGGGTCGGCGTGGTCGGAGAACTCCACGAGATGTGCGAGCTGTAGAGCATCGAATAGTTTTTGTGGACCGACGGATTCGCCTTCTCGCAGCCGAGCACGAGGCTGGGGACTTTCGTGTTGCGGCCGTACTTCTGAGCGATGAGCTGGTCGAAGCTGGTCCCCGACCGAATCTCGCCACCCGGCGCGAGCGGTGCGCCTGACAACAGATTGCCGGTTTGCGAGCTGTGGATGTTTCCCTTCAACGCCTGCTCGTTGTAGAGCCCGCGAATGAACAGCAGCTTCTGGCGGAAGTCGTGCAATGGCGCGAGCACCTGGCCAAGCTCCATGCCCGCCCCTTCCCCCTTCGCCCACCATTCTTTGCTGTGGAATCCGTTGCCGGAGAACAGTACAGCGGTGCGAATCGGAGCCTGACTGGCTCGCTTGCCGGACTCATCGTCCCCCCACACGGTCAGCGACTCAAACCACGGCAAGGCCATCGAGACTCCAACGCCTCGAAGAAACGTTCTGCGGGAGAAAACATTCATGATTAGTTTCTTTTCGGATGTGGCGTCGCGCACGAAGCACTACGAGCCGATCTGGAGCGAGCGAATCTCGTTTCGGCGATTCTCCAGGGTGCTGACCTACGCCATGCGAACCTTTCCGAATCCAACCTCTCCAACGCC
>SXKJ01000303.1 GCA_005778115.1 Planctomyces sp.
CCCGTTGGGGCTGAAGAGTCTTTATCGAACCGTTGGCCTGGGCTTTCGAGTGACGCACCTTTGGTGCTCGTGCAATCGACAGGAGACTTCTCTCCCGTGTGCCCGATCGCCACAGTCGGGATCAGCGAGAAGTCATTTCTCTTGCGTCTTTTTGTCGGGTGCCGGCTTGTCGTCCGGTTCGGCCTTCTTCGGCAGAAGGTCGGGAGCCACGATTTTCAGTGCCGCCTCGGCGGCATCGCGAACGAGCGCTTCGGGATCCTTGAGCAACAGCACCATGTCCTCCGCCGCTGGAAGCGCATCGGCTCCGATGTAGCCCAACGATCGCACGGCATCTCGGCGAACTTTCAGATAGCGATCGGTCAGCACTTTTCGCAGGGCGGGAACACCCAGTTCGGCGGCAACGGGGCCGATATCGCCGATGGCCTCCGCGGCGTGCTCGCGAATCGTGTCTTCGGGGTCATCCATTTCGTCGATCAGGTCAGGCACCGCTGAGACGGCGTTGGGGCCGATCTTGCCAATGGTGCGTGCTGCGTTCCACCGCGCTTCCGTCGGCAGCTTCTCGTCGTGCATGGCCGCGATAAGTTCCGGCAGTGCGGGTGCGGCCGCCGCCTTGTATTCGCTCAATGCTCGCGCGGCCACGACGCTGTGTTCCGAATGGAGCAACGCCTTCAGCTTCGGCACCACTTCCTCGGCCGGAACTCCCGCTTTCGGAACGGCCGCGATGGCGACGGATCGAACATGTGGGTCGGGGTCATTCAACGCACGCAGCACGGTGCTCTTGGCCGTCGCGGGGAGTGGAGACGCCTTGGCCAGTAACTCGAGTGCGGTCCAACGCAGTTCAGACTTCGCTTCGCCTGGAAAATTCAGATAGATCTCTGACAAAACCGGAACCGCATCTGCTCCCTGTTTTTCCAGAATCTTAAGTGCCGCGGCGCTTTTTCCAGGACCGGCTTGAAGCTGCTTGGCCCAGTACCTCGATGGCCGGCTGGCCAGGAAAGAATCGCCACCGATCCAGCCGGAGACCGTTTGGGTTGGTTCCAGCCAGACCGCCGCAACTAGAATGAACGCTACGGAAGCACCAACCACTACGATCGCTCGCTGTTTCATGTGAGACATTCCTTTTCAGTGAGACCACGACGAAGACAATACCGGCAACAACTTTGTTGGCGAAACGTGGTCCAGAGAGAGTGTTATTCGAGGCCCCATCGTTACGGTCGTTTGGGATGGTTCATGGTTCAAGGGATTTGAGTGGGCGAGAGTCGAAATGGACTTCGAGTCACGATCTAGGCGACAAGAATAGCACGGAAATTCGTACGCCATTCGCGAACGAGCCGACGCTCAAATGAGAATTCACGCCGACCGACTCCCATTTCCATATGGCCGCAGTGATCACGGCGGATCGCTGTTTGCGCCAAAGGGAGTCTCCGGCGACGTTCAATCGGAGAAGTTCCAATGACCGGAATGACCGTTTCCCAATCGAACCACAATTATCGCCGTGGATTCACGCTCATCGAATTGTTGGTGGTGATCGCGATCATCGCCGTCCTGACGGCCTTGCTATTGCCTGCGGTTCAGTCGGCTCGCGGTGCCGCGGCGAAGGCGCAATGTCAAAACAATCAGAAGCAGATCGGACTGGCTCTGCAAAACTTCCATGAGACAAACAACGTGTTCCCAGCTTCGGGTTGGACCACGGCTGGTCCGGGCAACCCGGCTGGCAAGTTCGTCGGATGGCGTCCGCTGATTCTGCCATACATCGAGCAAGCGAATCTGAGAAAGCTCTACGACATCAACAGTAACTGGTGGGAAGGGACAAACCCGGTGACGGCGGCGGTGCCCGTCACGGAGTTTGTATGCCCCAGCACGCCGACTCGGGTGAGCGTGACAACGGCCGTGGCCAAATCATTCCGCCCAGCACTGACGTTAGCGAACCCAGTCGCGCCGACGGATTATGAAGCCATCATGGGAGTCAATCCGGCGTCCATCAACCCACATCTCCCGACGGCGCTCTACAACGCTACGAACCGTTTTTCGATCATGTCGCGCAACTCCACGTTCCGGTTTCGGGATGTGCGTGACGGAACCTCGTCCACCATTGCGGTGGTGGAATGCGCCGCTCGGCCCAGGGTCTATCGAGGCCAAACGGAGAACCCGACGCTCTCGAACGACCAAGGAATATGTTGGGCCGACAGCGAAGGACCATTCAGCCTCGATGGCGGGAAGGCCGATGGCTCTGCAGAGGGTTGCGGGCTAGCTGGCGACTGCAACCGCCCGATGAACGTGAAGAACGACAACGAACCCTACAGCTTTCACTCCGGTGGCGGCAACTTCTTGTTCGTCGATGGCCGGGTTAAGTTCGTGAACCAATCCATCAACCTCGCCGTGTTCGCCGCGATGTGTACGATGAATGCAAACGAAGTCATCGCGCCCGAATGATCTTCGCCAACGAATACGCTTCGCCTCCTCGTTCGACGGTTCGGCCTCCTCAGCAGGATGTCATGCCCCAATCCCGTTGGAAACTTTGGCTGTGGCGATTCGCCGTCACGGTCATTCTGGCCGTGTGGTGGGGCGGGTTGACTTTTTATGCCGGGATCGTGGTGCCACTAGGTATCGCGCAGTTCGGCGGGTTTGAACAGGGATTGCTGACTCAGCGCGTGACGTTTCGACTCAACGTGGCTGGGGCCATTGCCGGAGCCTGTCTCTTGGCTGACGCACTGCGTCACAAGCCGCGAAATCATCAAGTTGTCATGGCGAGCGTTTCGCTCGCCCTACAAGGCTGGCTGTGGTTCTTGCATTCAAGACTGAGTCGCTGGATGGAGACAGCCTCGTCGTCTCTGCATTCCGACGAGTCGTTTTACCATGAGCACCGCATCTACTTGTGGGTCACCTCCGCGCAATGGCTGATTGGCCTGGCCTGCCTTGGGATGTGGTGCGTCCGCCCGCCCGCAATTTCCGCAGACGATCCACCCGTTTGATGATCCGCGACAAGGGTCAGCATTGCTGTGCGGGGGGTGCTCTGGATAAAGAGTGGAGTCAGAAATCTGGTGCCAGGGATTGAAGAGCCCGTCCCGAGGAGGTTTGTCATGCGTCGCGCAACTCATTCGCGGTTGTCACCCAGACGCGGCAGCGTGCTGTTGGTGGTGCTGGTGGTGATCGCGCTGCTGGCGTTGGGTGCGTATTCGTTCTCGGAGTTGATGGTCTCAGAAAGTCACGCAACAGGAGTTTTCGGGCGTGAAGCTCAAGCCCGCGCGGCGGCGGATTCGGGAGTGGAACTGGCGGCGGTGGTGCTCGGTTTGCCCACGGAAGAGGGGGCCTATGAAAATGTCGTCCACGACCCGCAGAATTTCGTGCAGACGATCAAAGACGCCGACGGCCCGCGCGGACGTGCTCGGTTCAGCCTGATTGCTCCCAACGAAAGCGATGTGACCTGTACCACGATTCGATTCGGTCTGATCGACGAATCGTCCAAGTTGAACATCAACGCGTTGGTTGCCGCCGAACAGAAGCAGCAATCGCGCAGCACATCACTGACGAGTGGGAGCAGCACCACTCCCGCAGACACGACGGGTGGTGCAAATGGGAATTCTGGGGCGACAGGTGGTAGCTCAACACCGGCAAGTTCCGGTTCGAGTTCCTCCACAGATTCTTCCTCGACCTCATCGACGGACGACACAACCGGCGCGGTTTCCGAGTCCGATCCGGCCAGCCGGCTGATGGTGATCCCTGGCATGACTTACGAGTTGGCAGACGCAATCCTCGACTTCATTGACAACGATGACATGCCACGCACGAATGGCTGCGAGTCCGAGTACTACACGGGACTCAGCCCGGCGTATTCCGCCAAGAACAGTCCGCTAGAGTCGCTTGATGAACTGCTGCTGGTCCGCGGCGTCACCTCAGAAGTACTGTACGGCGAAGACTTCAATCGCAATGGACTGCTCGACCCGAACGAGAACGACGGTGACGCGACTTGGCCGCCGGACAATGCCGACGGTGCCCTGCAACTCGGCTGGTCGGCGTACCTCACCGTCTATGGCCGCGAGAAGAACACGCGCTGGGATGGCACCAATCGGATCAACATCAACGACAACAACCTCGCCGACTTGTACGACAAGCTCGAAGAAGAGTTCGACGCGACGGTCGCTCAGTTCGTGATCGCGTACCGTGTCTCCAGCCAAGCTCAGGCCACCGTCAATCAGCTTGCGGGTGGAGCCAATACCAGCGGCTCCGGAGGTTCCCCTTCGAGTGGTGGAGCGAGCGGCGGCGGAAACGGGACCACGGCAAATCTCAATCAACAGTATTCGCAACTGCAACAAGCCGCCACGCGACTTGGCGGCCTGATCGGCGGTGGCAGCGGCACGGTCACTCGCGGTGGCATGGACTTATCAAAGGGAGGCGGCAAACAGATCACTTCGTTGTACGAATTGATCGGGGCCACGGCTCAAGCCACAGTCAATGGCTCGGTGCAGACGCTGCAAAGTCCGTGGTTGGCGGACAGCGGAAGCATGACGACTTACTTGCCGTCGCTGCTCGACACGCTGACCACCAACACGGACGAGTTCACCGACGGTCGCATCAACGCGGCTCAAGCTCGTTATGAAACACTGCTGACGATTCCCGGAATGAACGAAGGATTGGCCGAAACGATCCTCGGCAAGC
>SXKJ01000304.1 GCA_005778115.1 Planctomyces sp.
GCAACCCCATCGCTCGATAAAACACTTCTGCGGACATGCTGCTCTCTCCTTTCGGGATTCGGAAGAAACACACAACCCGATTGGAAATCAGCATGTCCGCTTATTCAAACAACAGCCCCCAAGAGTCCCGTTGAACCAGAATTTAAGTAACGGGCACTGGGTTACGTTCCTCAACACGTCTCCCGACGGTCAGCGACTGCTCACGCGGGAAGGCTACGGTTGGACGTTCGTCCGCGGCCGAGACGCTCAGGACCGCCGCCTGCTCGGCCAACACATGGGCTGGACCGCGCAGTGGCATCCCGACAGCCGCCGCTTCCTGGGTTGGGAGCCGGGCTACGGCACGGTCGGGTTCGACGTGGAGACGAACCGCCGGTTAGGAATCCTCTTCCCGTGGCTGACCGGCGACCACTGGCTCTGCCTCGGCCCTGTGTTGTTTTTCTTGGGGGGCCACTACCGCGGCAGCCCCGGCGTCGAAGACCAAATCGTCTACGTCGCCCTGCACCCCGACGGCTCCCAACGCACCTACACCCCCGCCGAATTCGCCGAGAAGTTCAACTGGAAGAACGACCCGGAGAAGGCCGAATTGCTCGGCAAGTAGCCGCGCCATCAAGGCGGTGCCGCCACAACGTAGCGGCGTTCGTCAGAACGCAGTTGTTTTGGTCGCGGAGCGACCGCACGACGGTAGCCGTGGGTTTCAACCCACGGTCGATGAACACGCCCAATCAATTTCGTCGCGTAGCGACGATTGAACCTTCGCCACGTCCTCAACCGCCAATTGGATGCGTGTCATCGTCCACGATTCAATCGTCGCTCCGCGACGAATCTGCTTCACGTCATCCGCAACCGTGGGTTGAAACCCACGGCTACCATCGGATGTCGCTCCGCGACACAACCAAAAACGAACGCCTACGGCATGGTCGGGTTCGACGTAGAGACGAACCACCAACGGGGAAAGACAGACGGCCGAGGGCGGCCATCCTCCGCTGGCCGGCGAGCACTGGCTCTGCCTCGGCCCCGTGTTGTTCTTCTTGGGGCCACGACCGCGGCAGCCCCGGCGTCGAAGACCAGTTCGTCTACGTCGCCCAACTCGAAGACATCATCACCGCCGAACTCATTGACGAAACATTCACCACACTCTTCGCCTTTGAATGAGCCGTCAGGGAACGCACAGCTTTACTGACTGCCAGTGCCGACAACGGAGTCGGCAATATCCGCCGGTTTTCAGAGGGATTTTGAAGGCTCCGGCCGGTGGCGTCCGAAAGGAAGAGGGTAGCGCGCGGCGCGAGTTCGCTCGTCACTGTCTCTCTTCTTCAAAGGCGAAGTACTCATGGACTTCTTCCAGAATGCCACGGATGACCAAATTGCGTTGATGGGATGCTTTGTGGCATTGGTCACCTCGGCCGCGTTGATGTACGTCAGCGTGTTCCTCAGCCGCTCGAACCGCAAAGGCCAGGTGCGAGAAGCCACGCAGCGCACGCTGTCGCTGATCGCTCGCGAAAACCGCGCGGTGCAGGCGACGGAAGCTGAGAAGCGCAAGGTTGCCTAAGTTCGACGAATCGGGTTCGTGTGGGTGAGCGGCCAGGCGCTAGCCGCCGGTGTCGACCAAATCAGACCGGCGGCTAGCGCCTGGCCGCTCACTACCCATGATCCAAGTCTTGAAGACATACTCGTGCTGTGTCAGCAAGACAACCAAAGTTCCTCCGCGCGGAAGGAGATCAGTCATGCGTCCGATTTGGAAAACAGCGTCCGTGTTGGGACTGCTCGGCATGGGCTACGTCTTGGGAGCCAGCGGGACATTCGCCACGAAGCCGCTCGGAGCACAAGCTGCTCCTGCGGAAGGGGGGCCGTCCGAAGATTCACGCAAAAAACTGCAAGACGCTTTCACGGCGATCAAATCGGCCGCAGAGACGCTCGAACAAGAGAATCTCTATGTCCCCGCCACCACGACGCTCAATGTCTTCTCGGTGATGGCCGGCGGACTCAATGCGAAGCAAGACCTCGAAGATGGGCGCGGCGTTGACCCGGAAACGTTTGCCGCGCTCTATGCTGGTGAAGCAATCCCGGACGTCAAAGAGCACCTCGACCACGACGATCAGGGACGTCTGACTTACAAAGGTAAAGTCGTTCGCATCTATCCGAAGCAGCGGATGAAGAAGATCTTCCAAGAGCGAGCACGCTACATGGGCGGCGGAGCAAAGCGTCCGTAATTCCGATTCGTAGCCGCGTTCGCCAGCACGCGGGAAATGCCCGCACTCTGGCGAGTGCAGCTACGGGCCGTTCATGCGAATTGCCGAGCGGCCGCGACCGCCAATTCGTCGCAACGCTCGTTCTCGGGATGCCCGCTGTGTCCTTTGACGACGGTGAAGCGCACGCGATGCTTCGCAAGTAATCCATCAAGCCGCTGCCAGAGTTCGACGTTTTTGACCGGCACCCAACGTGTGCCGTCTTTGCGCTTCCAACCGTTCTTCTTCCAGTTGGGCATCCAACTGGTGCATCCGTCGGCGACATACTTGCTGTCGGTGATGACCTCAACGGCTGTCGGCCGCGTGAGCGATTCCAACCCGGAGATAACCGCCATCATCTCCATCTGATTGTTGGTTGAGTTCGCGGCACCACCAGAGAGTTCTTTCTCAGTGCCGGTGGCTCGATGACGGAGAATGCAGCCCCAACCACCGGGACCAGGATTGCCGCTGCACGCGCCGTCAGAGAAGAGCTGAACTTCGGCGGCAGTCGATTCGTTGGGCATGGCGAATAGAACCTGATTCGCGCTGGTAGTGACCCGATTGATCGGGTCTTTGGCCAGACCGCATGAATGCGGTCAATACGAGCGGCTTACCGTTCGCGGAAGATGATGCGGCCGCGATTCAGATCGTACGGCGAGACTTCAACCTTCACCTTATCCCCAGGTACGATCCGGATAAAGTGCTTCCGCATCTTTCCGGCGACGTGAGCCATCACCAGATGACCGTTCTCCAGCTTGACGCGGAATTGGGTATTGGCCAACGCCTCGACGACCGTGCCTTCAACTTCAATTGCCTCTTCTTTGGCCATACTCAATAAATCTCGCGCGAGAGCCAACGAACGTTCTGGACAGAGCCAGAGTTAGTGGGCGGCATTCTGGCGTTCGCGCGAGTGCTTTGCCAGCCACAGACTTCGCGGTCCCCTCGCACAATAATCTGGTCCCACACACGAACGTGGTGAACGATGACGAACTGTCTGATTGGACTCGGTGGCAACCTCGGCAACGTCCCACAGACGATTGTTGGTGCCTTGCAATCGCTGGCGCAATCACCGGGAATCCAGGTCGGGCGTTGGAGTTCGCTCTATCAAACCGCGCCTGTGGGTGAATCCGCCGGAGGCAGCTACACCAACGCGGCTGCCATGCTGGAGTCATCATTGCCCGCACGGGAACTCCTCGAACGACTGCTCACCATCGAAAACGAGTTCGGGCGAGAACGAACCATCTCGTGGGGACCGCGAACGCTCGATCTGGATTTGCTGTTCTTCGGCGATGACGTGATTAACGATCCGCCAGTGCTGCATGTGCCGCATTCGGGCTGCTGGTATCGGCGGTTCGTACTCGATCCGTTGTGTGAGTTGGTTCCAACCTTTGTGCACCCAGTGAAACAGCAGACGATCGCGGAGTTGCGTGACAGATTGATGGTTCGGCCGTTGCATGTCTCGATTCTGGATCTCGCACGTTCCACCGATGGATTGTTGCCGACTTTGCAGGCCACGTTTCCTGATGCCAAGCTGCATAGCATCCGGCAGCCCGACGAAATCAGCGATCGCGACGAGGGATTGCTTGTGCGATTGGACTCCGGCCCGTTGCCTTCTTGGGCCGCTCCGCTCAGGAAGCGAGTCGGTTGGCTCGACGTCAGTAGCCGAATGGGAGATCGCCAGCAGAAGCTGATCAACGTTCTTCGCTCGGCTGGCTTGTGATGAGTGACTCGGGACGCGGATTTTTCTGTCCCACATTTTTCTGTTCCACCAACACAGCGTTTACAGAAAGATGTTGGACAGAAAGATGGCCGCAACGACCGAGCTCTTCTCACATCGTCACCCATTCGAAACTGTTCTCGTGACAGCACGACGCTGTTAGAGTCCGCCCTCATTCGTGCAAGACACGGTTTGGTGAGGCACTTCAACGGAGGATGGCGTCATGGGAATGAGTGATTGCAAATTGAGAATTGCAAATTGCAAATTGCAAATTGTCGCGGTCGTGATCGGGCTGTTATTGACCGCAAGCACGGTGACTCGCGCTGCGGATGCACCGCCAAAGCTCGTCACTTCGATTGAGGGGATCACCGAGTATCGCCTCGAAAACGGCTGCAAGGTGCTGCTCTTTCCGGACCCGTCGAAGCCCAGCGTCACGGTGAACCTGACGATCTTTGTCGGCTCGCGGCATGAAGGGTACGGCGAGGCGGGCATGGCTCACTTGCTGGAGCACATGGTCTTCAAGGGGACGCCGACCACCGCTGACATCCCAAAGGTGCTCAAGGATCGCGGGGCCGTCTACAACGGCACGACGTGGCTCGATCGCACGAATTACTTCGAGACGCTCCCCGCCAGCGACGACAACCTGGAGTTCGCGATCAAGCTCGAAGCCGATCGGATGCTCAACAGCTTCATCAAGGCGGAAGACCTTGCGTCCGAGATGACCGTCGTTCGCAACGAATTCGAGCGGGGCGAGAACAGCCCACAGAACGTGCTGATGGAGCGCATGTTTTCCGCTTCGTTCGAGTGGCACAACTACGGCAAATCGACCATCGGCAACCGCGCCGACATCGAACGTGTCCCCGTCGAGAACCTGCGACGCTTCTACAAAAAATATTATCAGCCCGACAATGCGATGCTCGTCGTCGCCGGGCAATTCGATCCGGAAACCGCACTCAAACTGGCGACGAAACACTTCGGCTCGATGCCTAAGCCCGAACGCAAACTCGAAAACACCTACACCGAAGAACCTGCCCAGGATGGCGAGCGGATCGTGACGTTGCGGCGAGTGGGCGATGTCGCGGTCGTCGGCGGCGTGTATCACATTCCGTCCGGGCCGCACCCGGAGTTTGTCGCGATCGACGTGCTGGAGTCGATCCTCACCCAAGCTCCGGCCGGGAAGTTGTACAAGGCTCTGGTCGAAACGAAGAAAGCGGCCAACGTCTCCGGCGGAGCGTTCGCGCTGCATGATCCCGGCGTGCTGCTGTTCATGGCCGAGGTCGCAAAGGGAAACGATCCGCAGATCGTGCTTGAAGCCATGCACGACGAGATCGACAAAGTCGTGACCAACGGAGTCAGCGACGAGGAAGTCGATCGCGCGAAGCAAAAGTTGCTCAAGCAACGCGAACTACAAGCGGCCGATAGCTCGGACCTCGCGGTTCAATTGTCCGAATGGGCCGCTCAAGGAGATTGGCGGCTGTACTTCGTCTATCGCGACCGGTTGGAAGAAGTCACGAAAGAAGACGTGCATCAGGTCGCGAAGTCTTATCTGCGGTCGAATAATCGCACGGTCGGCATGTATTTGCCGACGAAGACGGCAGAACGGATCAGCGTCCCGGCGACTCCCGAACTGGCCGAGATGATCGGCGACTACAAAGGCCGCGCGGACATCGCATCCGGGGAAGCGTTCGATGTTGATCCGCTGAAGATCGACGCACGCACGCAGCGCGTCGTGTTGCCCAGCGGATTGAAGGCGGCGTTTCTCCCGAAGAAGACGCGCGGCGAGTCGGTCACGATGCGGCTGACGCTTCGGTTTGGCAGCGAGGAATCGCTCACCGGCAAAGCGAAGGCGGCTGAGTTGCTGCCGAAACTGATGGCTCGCGGAACGAAGAAACTGTCGAGGCAAGAGCTGACCGACGCGCTCAGCAAAGTGGGCGAATTGCACGTCTCTTCGATGTTGCGTCAGCCGGGCGTTGCCTCATTCACGCTGACGACGAAAAAGAAAGACCTCCCCGCGGCGCTCGACTTGCTGCGGCAAGTGTTGCGTGAGCCATCGCTCCCAGAGAAGGAATTCGAGACACTGAAATCCGCGCAGCTTGCGGGACTCGAAAAGCAGAAGAGCGATCCGAATGCCTTGGCCAGCAATGCAGTCTCGAAGCAGCTCAACCCCTATGCCGGCAGCGATCCGCGTTATGTCCCCTCGGCGACTGAAGAGGTCGAGATGCTGCAAGGGACAACGCTGGCCACGATTCGCGAGTTGTATGAAACCTCGTTCGGCGGGAAAGCCGGCGAGCTGACCCTGATCGGTGATTTCGATGCCGACACGATCCGGCCGCTCGTCGCGAAGATGTTCGATGGCTGGCAGCAGAAAGATCCCTATCACCGCATCGTGCGGCTCAGCGACGTCAAAGTGAAAGGGAACACGCAGAAGATCGAGACTCCTGATAAGGCCAGTGCGATGTACTTCGCCGGCCTGGTCTTCCCGATGAAGGACGATCATCCCGACTTCGCCGCGCTGAATCTCGGCAATTTCATTCTTGGCCACGGCTCGCTGTCGTCGCGGCTGGGCAATCGAGTTCGCGAGAAAGATGGCTTGAGCTACGGCGTCGGCAGCGGCCTGCAAGTCCCGGCCGTCGATGACCGCACGCTGTTCTACATGTATGCCATCTGCAACCCGGAAAACATGCCGAAGGTCGACAAAGCCATCCGCGAAGAGTTGGACTTGCTGCTCAAGGAAGGGATCACGGCCGAAGAACTCGATGCGGCCAAGCAAGGCTTCCTGCAAGGGGAGCAAGTCGGTCGCACAAACGACCCGCAACTCGCCGCGATCATTGAGGAGTCTTTGAACGCGAATCGGACGTTGAAATTTCAAGCCGACCTCGAAGCTCGCGTCTTGAAGATCACGGCTGACGATGTCGTCAAAGCCTGTCGGAAGTATCTCGATCCAAAGAAGCTGGTGATCGTCGAGGCGGGAGACTTTCGAAAGAAAGAAGCAGCTGCGGATAGCAAGTAGGTGGTTGAAAGAAGAGGAATGCGGCCTGACAGAAAAATGGGGGCAGAAAAAAGAAGTGCAACCGCTGATTGTCCTGGGACTGACTCGTTTTTTCTGCCCCCATATTTCTGTCAGCCATTGCGGTTCATTTTCTCACCGATAGATTTAGATTTCGTGATGTGGTCGGTGGGTTGCCCAAGCCTTGTTGGTGAGCTGCTTTGATGGCGGCTCAACAACGCCACGGGGATACCCCGCGGCTGTTCGCTTGCGTTGATTTCGTTGCCGTAGCCAATACCGGGAAGCGATGTTCCCGGTCCTGGCTACGCTACTGGACCCGTTGAGCAACCCGCCGACCATTTTGCTTTTCGGCCAGCAGCGTTTGAGGCGGGTCAGGGATGAAACGTCTTCTTGAAGCTCTTCGCTTTCTAGGCTGGTTTCTATTTGGCGGAGGACGTCGGTTGCGAAGGCAACTCGCTGCGTCCAATCCACCAGCGAAACCGCGATTGAAACCCGCCAGGCCCGTCAAGCTGCGGAAACGAACTCGTTGGGCAGATGTTATTCTGCCGTCGAAGCGTCCGAAGCCGCCTAAGACCAAAACCGTTCCGTATTTGTTTGCGACTTACGCTCCGGATCGTCGGCACTTTCTCGATCTCAGCCTTGATGGTGACGACTCGCTGTTGGCGAGTTATCACCTGCCGATCGTTCATACTCCTCAGGAACTCGCCGATTGGCTTGGCGTTCGTGTTGGCGAACTCGCGTGGCTCGTGCATCGCAATACTTCGGATCGGCGTCCGGCGGATGAGCAGCGGTCGCACTACGTTTATCGCTGGGTCAAGAAACGCTCGGCGAGTTTGGAAGCTGGTTCGCCCAACACACGCCCGGTACAGACGCAGTGGCGGTTGATTGAGGCTCCGAAGCAGACGCTCAAGCGGACACAGCGAAAGATTCTGACAGAGATCCTCGACAGGATTCCCGCGCATCAGGCGGCACATGGGTTCGCGCGCGGGAGGTCGATTATCTCGAACGCTCGACCGCATGTCGGGCAGGCGGTGGTCATCAAGCTCGACTTGCAGAATTTTTATGCAAACGTGACCTACAGCCGAGTCGTCGCGATCTTTCGTTCGATGGGTTACTGCCGCGAGGCGGCCATTTGGTTGGGCCGGTTGACGACCTCCGCCGTGCCGTGGTCATTGGCGGTGCCGGGGGATGACGAGGCTCTGAAGTCGCTCTACGTTCGCCGGCACTTGCCGCAAGGTGCGCCGACCTCGCCGGCGCTCGCGAACTTGTCGGCCTTTGGGTTGGATGTGCGGCTGTCCGGACTGTTGAAGAAGTTCGGTGGGAATTACACGCGGTATGCCGATGACCTCACTTTGTCGGGATCGGACGATTTTCGATATGCGATGCGCTGCGTGATTCCACTCACCGAGCAGATCGTTCGCTCGGAGCGGTTTCGATTGAATCACCGCAAACGCAAAGTCATCCGGCGCGGGCATCGGCAGGTCGTGACGGGAGTCGTCGTCAATGCGAAGCCGAACATCCCGCGCGATGAGTTCGATCGGCTGAAGGCGATTCTGCACAACTGCATGAAGCACGGCCCGTCATCGCAGAATCGGGACGATCGCGTTGACTTCGCTGCGCACCTGCGCGGGCGGATCGCGTTTGTGAGGCAGCTCAATCCCGCGCGAGCCGAGAAGCTGCGACTGCTGTTTGAGCAGATCGACTGGCGGCGTTGAGGTGCGATTGACAAGATGCTGTCGCTCGAGGGGGTCGGGAGTCTCTTTCAGGCCGCTTGGTAGATCGCTTGTCATCGCCAAGAATCCATGGCGGCCTGAAAAGGACTCCCGGCCCCGTAGCGTCCGACTCGTGCGAGGTGATTTGTGGGAAACCTAGTCAATTGGCTGTTTCACTTGCCGGGAGTGCGGCAGATTACCAAGCCGGTCACTCGGTTCCTGTTGAAGCTCATCGCGATCCCAATCTTCAAGTTCCTCTTGAAGTACCTGCTGCGGATCGAAGTCATCAGCACGGAACTTGAGAAGGACCTGTCGCAATGGTTTCGGGCTTCGGTGCTGCTGCTGTTCGCCACCAACAACATGGAGCTGATTCTCTTTCAGTCCAAGTTGGATGACCGCAGATTCGACGACGTGGTGGTGTTTGCTTTGCGGCTGTTTCTGGCGATCGGCTGCATCGAAGGGATGCCGGATCAAGAGTTATTCCGATTCATTCATCCCGGCCCGCCCAAGTTGAAGTCCAAAGGATTCCTGCCCGTATGCCGCGAGCTACGGCAGAACTGGCGAGCGTGGTTGTGGGGTGTGTTTAGCATTCATCTCAGCCGAGCCTCACCGGTGTTTGCGATCGTCACTGTCTTCAAGCTGGGGACTGCGGGCTGGGTCTGTTACGGCCTGGCTGTCGTCCAGTACCTCGTCATTGGACTGGCAACGTCACGCGACAAGGCGATCGACGTGGTCGCCTCGTTTGATGCAGAGGTCGCGGCTCGCCGGGCAGAGTTGCTGACGGAATTGCATGCTCCCAGCGCTGTGGAAGTAGGGACTGCGGCGACACCGAGCGTCGCGATTCCGGCTGCGGCAAAGACTCCACCGGTCGCCTCGTGAGCGGAACCTCGCCCTTGCCTGCCGCCGCGATTCGCTCAAAATATGTCGAGCGAGGACTCACAACTGCGACACCCGATGCTGTGTCTGATGAGTTCAGCGGACATTGCCGGAGCTTGGGGAAACCGATTGACGGAGTTGGAACGCCGGGGTACATCTCTCTTGGCGAGTCGTTCGATGGCTCGCTCGAACCGCAAGGACGTGGTCCGTGGAGCACTGACGAACGGTCCCCTCACGCTCAAGAGGCTGGTTCGCGTAGGGTGAAGCTCCCCTCGAAAGGATGAGGCTGTGAAACTCGCAACGTTTTCGATGTGTCTGCTCATGCTCAGCGTGTCCGTTGCTCAGGCGGCGGATCCGGTGATTGCCGAGTCCGCGAGAACGGCGATGAAAGACGCCGACGCCCCGAAAGGCTCGCTGGTCATCATCGGCGGGTCGGAGCGGTTTCGAGACCGGGAGCTGTGGGACACGGTCGTGGAGTTGGCGGGCGGCGACGGCGCGAAGATCGCCATCTTCCCCACGGCGGCCAGCGGTCAACCGATCAAGACCTGTGCCAAGCTCGTACAAGCCCTGAACCGCGCGGGAGCGGACTCTTTTGTGGTCCCCGTCGCTTGGAGCGAAGTCGATCGCGACGTGCAGGAAGCGGTCTTCGATCCCGAATTGGTCGAGCGAGTCCGATCCGCCACCGGCGTTTACTTTATCGGCGGAGCTCAAGGGCGAATCGTGGATGCTCTGCTGGACGATGATCGCGACCAGACTCCGATGCTCAAAGCCATTTGGGAGGTGTATCGTCGCGGAGGGGTCATCGCCGGCACCAGCGCGGGCGCGGCGATCATGAGTCATGTGATGTTTCGCGACGCTCCACCCCCGCTGCAAATTCTGCGGAATGGCGTCACGATGGGGGATGAGGTCGACGACGGCCTGGGCTTTCTGGACAAGGACTGGTTTGTCGAGCAGCACTGTCTGGTCCGCGGCCGATTCGCGCGGGCGTTAGTCGCGATGCACTCCCAGAAGATTCCGTTCGGCATTGGTGTGGACGAGAACACGGCTCTGGTCGTCCGGCGGGGAGTCGAAGCGACTGTGATCGGTTACAAGGGAGTCCTCATCATGGACATCTCGCAGGTCAAGGCCGATCCGAAGATGGACGGCTTCAGCCTGAAGAACGTCAAACTTAGCTATCTCGACCGTGGCGACTCGATCAACTTGCGGACTCGCGAAGTCACACCGGCGGAAGAAAAACTGGACGACATCAAGCTCGATCCGAACGCCAACGATTACAGCCCGTACTTCGATCACCGCATGTTTTACACCGACATCCTGGGCAACGCGGCCGTCGCCGATTTGCTCGGACGACTGATCGACAACAAAGAGTCGGAAGCGATCGGCCTGGCCTTCAGCGGACTCGACTCCAAACATGAGCCGTCCGACGGCTTCGAGTTCCGGTTCTATCGCGGCCCGGACAGCAAGGGCTGGTACACCGAAGACTTCGGCGGCGAGGACTATACGGTGCTCGACATTCACCTCGACATCCGCCCGATCCGCATCAACGGCCCGCTGTACGAGCACCGTATGGCCACCGAAGAGACCCCTGGCGACGCGACTGCAACCGCCGAAGCGAGCGAGCAGACGGAGTAGTTCGTACATCTTGGCGAGCGGGGTGGCATCAGCCCCCCCCGGTGCATTCGCCATTCGCCAAAGGACCGGGGGGCTGACGCCGCCCCGCTCGACTGTCTCACTTGGCTGCTTGCCGAGCGGGAATGAACTCCAGCAAGCGGACCAGTCCGAGGTCGCGGTTGTTGAATTTCTCTAAATTCTTCGTCTCGACGGCAAAGACGAACGAAACCTGCTGGCCGGTCGGTGCGGCGGAGAGGTGATAGAACCACGTCATCGGAATTCCATCCGCTTCCCCTTCCACTGTCACGCGAAACAGAAAGCGGCGGTCGTTGGCGTTGCGTGGTTGAAGCTGCTCGGTCTTTTTGATTCCTTTCAGCCGCTTGCCGAGATTCTTGCGGATGTCCGATTGAAATTGCTCTTCCGAGGTGTGGCTGCCCGTCGCCGCCGCTGGAATCGGCGAGACGTTGGCCTGAGCGAGCAAGCTCCCTTGTTCCATCAACCGGAAGACGGCGACGTCACTGGTTTGGTGGAACTGATACCAATTGCGATCGTGATAGAACCGCAGCCCCCAGGACTCAAAGCGTAAGAACTGCATCTCCGCCGCTGGTTCGAGCGGCACATCGGCGGCCGCCTTATCGTTGAGCAAGTTGGTCTCAGAAGCTCCATCGGCCAGCGACCGTTCCAGCGTGACATTCGCGGTCACTTCCATGCCCGGCATGACCGCACCGATGGATCGGCCTTCCGTCTGCGTGATGCGAGCACGCGAGATCATTTTCGTGGCCCGGTCAAACGTGAATTCGCCGGCGAGTTGCACCGTTGTCGTTGCTCCAAGCGTTGCACCATCCGCGCTGCCAGTGAACGTCACGCGAGCAGAAGCAGCGTCCGCTTCTTCCAGCTTGCAGTTGATCTCACCCTTGGTCATCGCCTCAATGCCACACAGCATCTGCACGGCCCAGCTTTCCGGCTTCCAAGATTCTCCAACTGCGACCTCTTCGCGCGGCAGCAAACTCAAGAGCGGCAAGCTATCGCCCGGAGTGCGCAGTAAATCGAGTTGGTCGTAGGTCAGCGTGGCCGTCGAGCTGTAGAGAAACGCTCCTTCGCGGCGTCCTTGAGCCACGATCAAATGCCGTGTCTCCGGCAACTTGAGTGTCGATTTCTTCGGCGCGGTTCCCGCCGGAGCATCAGCGGGAGCGACCTCGGTGTCATTGCTGGCGAAGCGATATAGCCGAACGGATCGCAAGGTTTCGGCATCGCGGCCCGTTCCACTTAGACGGCGCTCAAAGAAGCGATATTGCGCGTCCGCGTTCAATTTCAGAGGGATCGTTTTGCCGCCCCCCGCCGCGGTCTTGAGCTGACCGCTGACTTTCACATGACTCCGCACCAGCTTGATCCGCGCGTCGGTCTCCGGCTCCACGAGTTCGATCTTGTCGGCCGCAAACAGCGACAGATCACCGATCAGCAAGCTCAGACACAAGCATCCCAACCAACGCCGATTCAACATGGCTCCCTCCCAAACATAGTCCGACTTCAATTTGTCGATCGCGTAAATATCTCAAGCCTGTCCGCGAGGGAAGCCCGCTTGAGTGTGCCCCGCTCGCCAGTCGCACCTTACCGCCGCGTCGTTGACTCGGAAGGCGACACAACTCGTTCGGCTTGGCGTTGAAAGATGGGGCGTTCCACAACTTCAAAATCACGAAACGGTGCCGGGCGATTCGCGAGCAATCTCTCGTCGCGTTTTCCAGTCCGATACTCGCGCTGGGCTGTCAGCCAGCGTTCACTCCGTTCCAGCAGCCAGTGGCCGAGCGGGCGTGGTGACTCGGCAACCGACACCGTCGCCAGTTGGCCGGGACCGAGCGAGCGGCTCGTCACGCGGTCCAACGACACGTACCCGATGACGTGCGGTTCGAGTAACTCTTGGGAATCACGACCTTGCTGTGCGGGTTGACTGGACGAGACTTTGGTCGCAATCGGTCCCCCCGCGCCAGCACACAGCGCGGGATGCGGTGCCTGCACCGTCGCTCGTGGATCGAGCTTGTGCAGCGTGCCGGCCGCGGTGAATCCATCTTCGCTCAGACGCACACGAACGACACGATCGAGACTCAATGAAGCCGCTTCAAATTGTTCCGAGGAGATGAGCACTCGGACTTCTTTTTCCTCGGCATCGCCGATCACCAGCAGTTCTCGTCCGGGAGCAACGTAACTGCCGACCAGCGACGTCAAATCGGAAGCGGCGATCACGCCAGCCAGCGGGGCGCGGATCAACAAGCGCTCGCACATTTGGTCGAGCTCTCTCAGCCTGGATTGCAGTCCCGCGCGGTTCTCTTCTTCCACATTCCGCGCAGCGAATTCTCCCGACTGTTGGAACGTGCGGCTCCGCAGTTCCGAGCGTTCAATCTCAATCACTAACTGTCGCCGCTGCGATTCGAGTTCAGGATTGCTCAATCGAATCAGCAGATCACCCTCATGGACGGTTTGCCCAGATTCGATCAAAACTTCTTCGACGAAGCCGGGAGACTCGGCACGCACCGTCGCGGCATCGACCGATTCAATCACGCCGGGAAGCGAGATCGAGTGCCAGGCCGTCACTGATGTCAGCAGCCACGTCAAACTCGCGGCGACGCACGTCGCGATGGCCACGAATCGCCTTTGTCGTGGCCGCTCGAATGCGGAGCCAACCACCACATACCGCAGCCCGCGCCACAACGGATGCAAGAACCAGGCAAGAACCGCTCCCGCCGCCAGCAAGATCCCCGCCCCTTCAAACCAGACAGCGGCGGCGAGAATCAGCAAAACGCTCACCACCATGCGCCAGATCGCTGACCTCACGCCATAGACCGCAATCAACCATGTCCGTCCCTCTGGCCAAGTCGGCGATGTTGTCTTCACACCCAGCAACCAGCGCTTCGTGAGATGGGGCAACCACTGCTGCCCGTGAGCCGCGAGATTCGGAAGCTCCAGCCAGTCGGCCAGCATGTAGTAGCCATCAAACCGCATCAGCGGATTCGCATTGAACAGCAGAGTCACGACGCTGGCAGTCAGCATCAGTTGCAGCAGATGCTGACGCAGCAACTCGTCGTGAGTGTTCGCCCAGAGCATGGCAGCGAACGCCGCGATCAGCAGTTCCGCGAACATCCCCGCCGCCGAGGCGACAATGCGCTGCCACTTCGGCAACCGCCACGTCGAAGTCAGATCGACATACGGCACCGGCGCGAGCAACACGAAGACAATCCCCGCCTCACGCACGCGACCACCGAACCGCACGCAAGCCAATCCGTGCGATGTTTCGTGAATGACTTTCAGCCCCAATCCCCACAGCGCAATCCACAGCCAATTGTGCGGCGAGAGAACGACCGCCGACTCGCGCCAAAGTTGCTCGGTGTGTGGAGCGATTTGCCACATCGCACAGGCCATGACCGCCAACCAGAGCAACAACCCGCCCAGACTAATCATCCCACCGACGAGCGTTTCCAACGTTTCCAGTATCGGTTGCGGGCAACCCAGCGGCAGTCGAATGCTCAGCGGGTTCAGCCGACGCGCGAGCTTCGCGGCTTCCCCTTCGTCAGCTTGGCCATTCTTATCGCGCGGTCCGTCCGGCGCGAGCAGCTTGGATTCCACCAGCCAATGACAGATGACTCCGGCCTGTTGTTCATCCAGCGCCTCGCGGCCGAGCACTGAGATGGTTTGCGTAATCGCGTCACCCACCGTCGTCCGTCCGTCGAGCAGCGACAGAAACGTGTACTCCGGCAACCCAATCCGAAAGTACGCACCTCGGCTGGCGTCCTCGAGCACATAGCATTCGGCCCCGCCGTACGACTGCCAGGTGAACGAAACTTCCTCCCGCAATCGCGGTCGAAGCTGTCGCAGTTCGTAGGTGCGGTTATCGGCCATCGTTTGTAGTTCCGCCTTGAGGCGGTATTCCTTTCCGCCTAAAGGCGGGACTACGAACTACCACGGCAACCACTGCCGCACGCGGTCGAATGCTTTATGAAACAAGTTCCAAGCCAGCGGATGTCGCGGGCCAAAGACGACCGCGCTTCCTCGTTGACCGGGGCGCAGTGCTTCATTCGGGTTCGGCAACTCGACCTCGGCGACGAACACGTCGGACGAATCACGAATCTCAGAACGGGGGCGGATGCGCGACAACGTTCCGCTCACCGGTTCACTGAGCCGGCCATCGAATCGCAACTCAACCGAGTCGCCGACGGCGATGTGGCGGTAGTCCGCGGCGGGAGCCGCGACTTCGACGCGCAATTGATCGAGCGGTGCGATCTCGAACAGCACATGCCCGGTTTCGACCGGTGCCGACGAGAGCTTGTCGATGCTGCCGCTCAGCACGAGCCCGTCGAGCGGTGCTTTCAGTTCCAACAAGCTTTCACGACGCCGCAACAATTCCACCTTCGCATCGAGTTGCTCAACTTCCAATCGCGCGAGTTCCGACTTACTCAAGTCACCGCGTGCCAGACTGCTGTCCCGTTGCTGCTGAGCCTGTCGGCGATCAGCTTCAAGTCCTGCCAATTCCCAGCGGACCTCGCGGCCGTCCATGCGAGCTAGCGTCTGTCCCACACGGACGGTGTCCCCCGGTTGCACGAATGACGTCTCGATCAAGCTCTGATGCGGAGCGACCACGAATCGCCGTTGCATCGGCTCGATTACCACGCGACACGAAATGCGATACGGCACCGGCCAAGCCATCAAGGCGACGACGATCACAGCCCCAGCAGTCATGATCGCCAGCGCACGTCGGCCGATTGCGTGACGTAGCTGCCACCACGCACGACGTAACTAACCTCCTTCGGCCCGCGCGTTCAACGAGAGAGTGCTCACGAGACAGTCGGCCGCCGTGCGCAGAAATCGGATGTGGGCCGGATCGTGCGCGGCGGCTCGCGAACCGGAGATGATCAACACTCCTCGGACGCGGCCGTGGTCTTGCAACACAAAGGTTGCGGCGGCATCGACGCGTGAGGCTTCCACCAAACGGCGATGCGCCAGCAAGGCATGTCGATTCACCGAACTCAGCGGCGGCCACGAACCGTCCGACTGACGCGCGGCCGCTTCGTCGGCAACCGCTTGCAACAAGCCGACGGTCTCGGAGCGTTGATCGAATGTCGGCAGGCCGGAGATCGTTCGCAACACGCAACGCCCTGACGAACTTCTCCACGCGAGTGCAACGCGGTCGAGCTGCAAGTGCGCGGCGAATTGTTCGACCACGACACGACTCGCGGCCGTCAGCCCTTCCGCTCGTGCGGCACGCGAGTTCAAATCCAAAATCGCCGCCGTAGCGGCGGCCAGTTCGTGGGGCAGGTTTTTAACCGTCCCATCCGATCGTCGGACAACTTCAGGATCACGCACAGGCGAGCGGGGCGGCGTCAGCGCCCCGGTGCGTTCATCGCCAGACCGGGGGGCTGACGCCGCCCTGTTCGCCTGCGCTGTAAGTTCCGAAAGTCGAGTTAGCTCTTCGACGTCGCGGGACGACAAGGCGGGCACGTTGGAAACGTTCCCCACGTTTTGAGGAGTAACCGTCGGCATCGTTTCACTCCCCGGCGAGCGTCAGTCGTTGCCCGCTGCGCAGGCGACCGTCGCGGTTGTCGAGGATCACGTCGACTCGGACGAGTCTGCTTTCGGCGTGCGTCACCGGAGACACGAATTCGACTTCTCCCATCGGCAGCTTGTCGCCAGCCTGGCCGGCCAGCTTCACTCGTTGTCCTTTGCTGAAGCGGACGGCCTGTTCGGCGGGGACATAGAACTTCGCACGCAGTCGGTCGAGTCGCACGACGGTGAACAGTTTCGGTTCGGTCAGCGAGACGAACTCGCCCGGATCGCGATGGATGTCGGTGACGACGCCGTCGATCGGGCTGCGGATCGTGCGGCGCTGCAATTGAACTTCAATCTTCTTCACTTCCAAACGATCTGCGGCGAGCGTCTCTTCCGCCAATTTGAGTTTCGCTCGTGCCAATTCGGCATCGGCCTTCGCTCGCGAGAATTCATCGCGGCTGCCCCCTCCGGTGCGGTTGATCTCGGCCAGCGCGTTGAGCCGTTGTTGCTTGACTTCCAGTTCCGCCGTCGCCGCGTCGATGGCCGCGGTCGAGTTGGCCTTGAGCTGCGCGATCTCCAGCGATGCCTTGAGGACATCGTCGTCGAGCGTGCCGAGCACCTCGGACTTCTTCACCGTCTGACCGAGTTCCACGCGAACGTCTTGCACGATGCCCGATTCGGCGGCGGCGACGTCGATGGTTTGATACGGCTCGGTGAAGCCCTCGGACCGTTTGGCGTCGATGCGGTTCGCTCCGAGGAGAAGCAGGAACAGGAAGGGGATTGCAAATTGCAAATTGCGAATTGAAGACAGAGCCTCGTGCGTGCGCACGTCCCCGCCTCTTCCAATTTGCAATTTGCAATTTGCAATCGTTTCCCCTTCATCACGATGCCTCCCCCAGCACTCCCGCGAAGACGTCATCCAGCCAGCGATCGTGCTCAACCATTTTGCGGCGCAGTTTGAAGCTCTGCTGTTCGGCCAGGAGTTGGAACTGTGAAACGAGCGGGGCGTAATTGTCGTGGACTTCGCCATCTCGGCCGGCGGTTTTGCGAAGGCGGCTGGCCAGCTTGGGGGCGTAGCGCTGCAACAGTTCGTCGTCGCCGGAAACGAAGAAGCGGCTGAAGCCGAAGTCTCCTTGTCGGCCCGCTCGACCGGCCAGTTGGCGATCGACGCGGCGTGAGTCATTCCGTTCGGCACCGATGACAAACAAGCCGCCGACCGCAAGCGCGCGGGCGTCCGGCTTGATGTCGGTGCCGCGGCCGGCCATGTTGGTGGCGACCGTTACCGCTCCGTAGCGGCCGGCGTTGGCGATGATCGCGGCTTCGTCAGCGTCTCGTAGACCGTTGAGGACTTCATGACTCAGCTTAAGCGAGCCCAGCAGCATCGAGAGCAATTCGCTGTCAGCGATGGTCCGCGTGCCGATCAACACTGGCTGCCCGCAGCGATGTCGCTCGATGACTTCGGCCACGATCGCTCGCAGCTTGGCGTCCTTCGAGGCGAAGTAGCGGTCGGGCAAATCGACTCGCCGACAGGGTTGATGCCGGGGAATTAGCAGCGTCTTCAAACCGTAGAACTCGGAGAACTCCTTATCCGCTCCCTCCGCCGTGCCAGTCATGCCGCACACCGAGTCGTACATCTGATAGAACCGCTGGCGAGTGATCCGGGCCGACGAACTCTTCTCGCTGCTGATCGCCAGATGGTTGTAGGCTTCGACCGCCTGATGCAGCCCGTCGCGCCACGAGCGTTCGCTGAAGATGCGGCCGGTCTTTTGATCGACAAGCTGGATGTCGCCGTCGCGGACCACGTAATCGACACCTCGTTGCACGACATACTCCGCATGCAGTGCGTTGAGCACAAACGCATCCCACGGCCGACGCAGGTTGGTCAGCGGATGCCGTTCCAGCTCGGCAAAGATGTAATCATGACCGGCTGAAGTCAGTCGCAGCATGCGGTTGGCGGCATCGAGATGAAAGTGCTCACCACGCACCATTTCTTCCGCGAGTTCACGCGCGGCCAAGTAGGGCGTCGGAACCTCTAAGCCGTCCCCCCCTTCGCTGAGGATCAGCGGCGTCAACGCCTCGTCAATCAACACGCTGTCGAGTTCGTCCACGACCGTCCGTTGCAGATGCGGTTGCAACAGCAACTGGTCGATCGACTCGCGACCGACCAGCGTATCGAGCAAGCTGGCCCCCAGCTTCTCGCGCGGTTGTGCTCGCAGCGTGAGTTGATCGCGGAGGTAATCGAAGCCGAACTCGTAACCGGTGCCGTACACGACGTCCGCTTTGTAGGCAGCCTTCTTGCCACGCGTGTTGTTGTTTTCCGGAAGCAACGCGGAAGTGAGTCCCAGCGTCTCAAACACTGGCTGAAGCTGTTTCCAATCTCGCTCGGCGAGATACGCATTCGGTGTGGCGACATGCGTCTGCTCGCCGTTGAGCCACGCCAGAAACGCTGGGATCGCGGAGATGATCGTCTTGCCTTCACCGGTCGCCATCTCTGCGGCCTGACCGTTAGCGAGCGCCATGCCGGCGAGCAGTTGAACGTCGTGATAGCAGAGCCCGCGTGTCCGCCGCACTGCCTCGCGAACGATCGCCGTCCCCGCGACTTGTTGCTGCTGGCGATCCTTCGACGACATCGTGGCGTCAAATCGCTCGGCGGCGTCACGCAACGTCATCGCGAGATCACTTAGATCACGATCGCTCGCGGATTCGAGTTCCCGTGCCCGATGCTTCACCTGTTGAACGACATCCCATTCCTTCTTCGACAGCCCACGCGCAAGAGAGGCACTCCGCGCGAAGTCTCGGCGGGATGGCAGCAACTGCACGTTCGAGGTCGTTTGTGGCACAGTAAAAACTCTCAGGTGAGCGGCACGGCGCTAGCCGCCGGTGTTTCATGGGGAAAACACCCCACGAAACCGGCGGCTAGCGCCATGCCGCTCACCAACGTGGTCGAAGCCGCTACGGATCGCGGCGCAGGACTTTGTTTTTCGTGGATTGCCAGAACGAGGTTTTTGGTTCGACACGTCCGCCCGTGGGCTTCAGAGCCGGGCCGGCCGGTTCGTCTTCAAACGGTGGCGGTGGCGAGGGAAGTTCGCGCCGCGGCACTTCTTCGACTGGTGCCGGTACGTACTGGCCATCGCGCTGGTACTCGATCGGCTTGCCGTACTTGTCCACGATCAGCGTCGGCAGTCCGTCGACGCAGGCACGGCCCCACGAAACTTGTTCGGTTTGCAACAACTCACCGGTGGCCTTCTTCACGTTCCACAGCGCGAGGTTGTAGGTCACTTGTGCGGTCAGGAAGTTGAACTCATTCGTGGCCAGCCGCTGTTGCGCGAGCAGCAAGTTGTCGAGCATCAAGCTGGCATTGCTGTCTTCACCGGCGAACTTCTCGAATCGTTGTTCGAGGTATTGCAGTTCCGCGGTGCTGGCATCCATCGCGCGGAATTGCGAGAGCATCTCGGCCAGCGCCGTCTCGACTTCGCGAACGGAGACTTTGACCTCCAGTTGCAGCGTGTTGAGCGTCGTCTCGTATTGATTGCGAAGCTGCCGCAATTCCAACTCGCGCCGCTCGCGGCGCGCCTGCGGAGCGCGATTGCCCAGTGGCATCTCGAACTGCAGCCCGACTGTGTAGCCAGGGGATCCGTTGTTGTACGAGTCGTTAAACGCGGAAAACGCACTGTTCGGTTGCAGGCCGGCGACGTAAGTCTCGGTAACGAGATTCAGCAGCGGCAGCACTTCGTTCTTGGACATGTTCAGTCGCGTGCAGCCAGCTTGGATCTGCCGCAACGACTGATTGACCTCCGGCCGCGTGGTCACCGCGGTCGACAGGGCCAGCGACATGCTCAGTGGAGATTCGCGGACGGTCGGAGTTTCGGTCGGCATCAGTTCGACGGTGTCGTAATCGCCGAACGCCGGGTCGTTGACGAGCGCTCGAATCCGGTCCTCGCCGTTCTTGACCCCCATCTGAGCACGAATGACCTGCGATCGCCGTGTGGCGACTTCTGCACGCGCTCGCAGGATCTGGCTGCGAACCGCGTCCAATTGTTGCCGTTGTTTCAGGAGTGCCAGCGTGTCGGCAGCCCGTTTCAGGGATTGCAGTTTTTGAGCGAGGTTCGCCCGTTCGAGATGCAAGCCCCAGTAGGCTCGAAGCACTTCCAGAAGATGTGATTGCAACTGTCGTGAGAACTCATCAGTGGCGATCTGGGTATCGAGCTGCGCGAGGCAGATCAGGCTCTCGTTGTAAACCTGCCCGCTGCCGCGCAAGAGCGGATGCGTGTAGCCCAACACCAGCCGCGACGTTCCCTGCGGGTTCGGCGTGAAGAACGAGGAGTTCGTCCGCTGCCAACCAAGCTGCTCGCTGAACTGCAACGTGCCACCGTCACGAGTCTTCTTGCGAAGCCCTCCTTGGCCAGTGAATTGATCGTTGAGGTAGCGAGTTACAGTGGGTGTTCCCCCCGGACCATTGTTGTTGGTCGTCAACGTGTTACCGACGGGGTCGTTCAAATCTTGCCAGCGGGTGTCGAGGAACGCAGTCCAGTCGAAAGCGGCATCGGCCTCGACGATCGACGTCTCGCGAATCAGCGGCAGATCACTAAAGACACGCACCTGCGACGAATTCCGAATCGCTCGCACCAGGATGTCTTCGATGCTCAACGCGATCGGCGTCGCCGTCTCACGCAAAGGGGCGGTCACGAAAACCGCCCACCACGCGGCAGAGAAGTCTGGCACCTGCCCGTCGTCCTCGACATTGGCGGTCTGTGGCTGACGTGGTATTGGCGTGAGTGGCGCAGAGTTCTCCGGAGCGGGAAATTCTGTCGGTGGAGCAAACGTTGCCACACGCTGTGGTAACGGCTGAGGCTCTTGCTGCGGTTCCTCGTTGGGGATGAACCCCAGTTGCACGGAGTTTCGCGGATCGACTCGTGGCATCCGATTCGACGGATTCTGAGCCGGTGGGCCGGCCCAGGCCGAATAGCTCAGCCATGCGGCGGTGAGCACTCCGCTCCAACCAATTAGTTTGACTCGCGACGACCTGCCCGTGCGGGCTGTGACGCATTCTCTGCGCGAATTCATCTCGACGGTTCCCTGGCGAGGGCGATGCGAACACACCGGCGTCTCGTGACGCAGCGCGCACACCGTCAGGAATCGTCTTCGGAATGGGCGGTCACTCGCCCCTAGCCTCGCACCGACCGGCGGGTCGGCGTTCTCAAAACTGTCCGCCGTTGACAGCTAGTTTGAGCAACTCCGGCATAAGCGGAATCCATACAAAACCCCTGCCACGGACAGTCACCGCCCACTGAACCGGCGGCACAATCGGAACTCAAGGAGCATTCCGAAAACGTAGGGTGGGTCGAGTCATCGAGACCCACCACAAGCCACGATGAATTTTAGAGGTCGAGATTCTTTTGGTGGGTCTCGATGACTCGACCCACCCTACGACCTGCCTTCATTCCTCTGGCCCCATTCGTCTGCCAAATCGAATTGACAGACGAATGGGCCAGAGGAATGAACTACAGGATTGTGAATTGCGACAAGTCGTCACTCACGGCGACAGGTTCGGCGATGTCGCCGGCGACGACCTTCGGTTGCAGCCTCGACGCGACGTCGGCCAGCCATTCGGCAGTGGGCGGACCGTAGGGGCGAAACTTTTCGTTCGTCCCTTGATCGACCGAGTGCAGGATCGCTCGGTTCGGGCCGAGCTTGCTGGCCAGCGGGCCGTCGATGAGATTGCTGGAATCGGACGCGCTGAGTTGGAAGACGATCCGCACTTCAAACTCGCGCAGCGTTTGCGAACTGAACCACCGGCTGACGTTGTTGTACGTGTCGCTCCAGACCAGCGTGTGAATGCCGAAGTTGGGGCCGTTCTTCAGCAAGTCGGTGAATTGTTTGCTGGGGCTAACCTTCTTCTCGCCGCCGCCGAAGCTGAAGCCCATGTCGTCGTCGGATTTCTTCAGATCGCGGAATCGGCCGAGATTGAAGATGATGACGAAGATCGGCGTGTCGTCGCGTGAGCCGGATTGCTCGCGGCGAGCCATCTCAGCCGTCAGCGTCGCCAACACGGACTGAGTGTCTCGTGGCTCGCCAATCTGAACGGAGTGCGGCAATGCTGCTTGCAGTTCTTTCCAAGTCTCCGTGGAAACGCCACCAAAATTCCCGTCGAGGATGAAGAACGTGGCGACAGGCGGCTCGCCTGTCGCAGCATTCGGCCGAACTTGGCAGGCAAGACTAATAATGCTGGTGGCCAGCAACCCGACCGTCGCGAGATCGCTTTGCCCCACCACCAGCAGGTTCTGGCCTCCTTGCGAATGAAAACGAATGGTCGTCGGGTCTTTGATCGCGACCGCTTCACCGAGCCACGCGACGCGTTCCAGCAACGGAGCCTCCCACTGTGGCGTGTCGATCAGTTGCGAGAGTTCGACATTGCGGCGCGGATCAGCGGGGATGTTCCCTTCAAACACAATCGCGGGAGGCATCCGCACCTGCCGCTTCTCCGTCATGTTTTGCACGCGGTCGAGATGAAACTCGCGGCGGTCGTCTTCCAGCCATGCGATTTGGAACGGGTGGTTTCCTTCAAGCATGCCGTTGGCATCGTTGTAGATCGCCTCGCCCGGCCGCGTCAGCAACCGCGCGGCGGTGTTGTCTTCCGAGAGGATCAAGTGCGCGTCGCTCTCACTGCATTGCAGCGCGATGCGAACCGCCATTTGTCCGAGCGTGCTGCGTGCCAGCGAATACGCTCCGCCGAGCGTTTGCGAGCCGAGCAGCACATGAATGCCGAACGCTCGCCCTTGCCGCACCAGTCGGTCGAGCAGCAGAGCGGATGTTTGCGCGTGCTTGTCATCCTCGACGAAAAACTCTTGAAATTCGTCCACAACCAGCAGGATGCGGGGCATCTCCACGCCCGGTCGAGCGTCGCGAAAACCAGCGAGGTCTTGCACGCCGACATCGCGGAACAGATCGCCGCGCTCCTTCAGGATCGCGTCCAGGCGTTCGAGCACGCTGACACCAAACTCGCGATCGCTTTCAATCGCGATGACGCGCGCGTGCGGCAGTTCGTGCGTCGCATAGGTTTTGAACTCGACTCCTTTCTTGAAGTCGATCAGATAAAAGTGAAGCTGGTCCGGACCGTAATGCAGCGCGGCGTTTGTGATGAGAATGTGCAGGAACGTCGATTTTCCAGAGCCGGTCTTGCCGGCGATTAATACGTGCTGTGACGTCCCTTTGCCCAGTCGCAGATGTTGCAGCTTCGTCGCACCCGCTCGGCCCAGCGGCACGTCCAGTCCGCTGCGCGTGTCGCTGGCCCACAACTGCGCGTCCTTCGGGGCAATCCGTTCAAACGCGACCTCGACGCGGCGGGCGTCCTTCGATTCATGCCCGGCCGCCTTGACCAGCTTCGTAAACAAGTCCGGCTCCGGAGGCTCATCGAGAATCAATGGCAGCGCTTTCAACTCGTCTTTCGCGGCCGTAAAGGCAGAGCCGTTCCAATCGAAGACCGTTGCGTTCGTCGCCAAGTCATGCAGATCGAAATTGAGCGGCAAGCGGAGCTTCGCATCGACACTCGCCAGCAGAAATACACCGCAGCGCGGGCCGCTGGTCGCGATGCTCACCAGTCGCCGCGAGGCGGCTTCGCTGAAGTTCGCGGGGAAGTTCGCGACGACCAGAATGTGATATGGCTCTGCCACTTCGCCGGCGTGTTCGTTGTATTCCTGTATCGAACGGAACTCGTTGCGGAGATACTTCTGGAAGACGTTCTCCATGTGCTCGGTCAAGTCAGACAGCCGGTGCTCAATCTGACCTTGCTCAGTCCAGATGCGGCTGGTGATGAGCAACTCGTCGTAATCGGCCAAGTGCATGAACGCGGCGAAGTTGTCACCCAACCCCACGGGATCAAGGATCGTGAACCGCACTTTGCCGCCGGGCAGTGTCGTCAGGAATCGCAGCATCGCGTTCTGCAACACGCCCACCGCGACCTCGCGACCGTCATCTCTTGCCTTGAGCAACAGTGACGGGCGCTCTGGAAACGGCAAGCAGGCAGGGAGCCCGAAGGTCAATCGTTCAGGAACGAGTTGCGAATCCTTCGGCACACCGTCGGGAACGTCGGCCAATGCGACCGAGAACTGCCCCAGCCGGATCCCCGGCGGAATCTTCGCAGGCAATTTGAGCGGCGCACTTCCGAGCGTCGCCCAATCGTGGAACCACTCGTCGGCTATTTGATTCGCGGCGTCGGCGTCACGTTCCAACTGCTGCCAGCCTTCGAGCCAGTCCTGAGCCATTCGCAGCCAGGTCTGCTGAAACCGTTTCGTATTGTTCTCAACTTCCGAGTCGTGATTCTGCTGGTACTTCTTGAGATCAAACTCGAAGCGAGTTTTGAGCTTCGTCAACCGCTGCGGGAATTCGGAATGCGCCCAAGCCATCTGCTGGTCGCGCCGCTGAGTGATTGCGTTAAGCAGCGCGGGGTACTTCTGATTGGCCGCGGCCTTCTGCTCGGCCCGCCGAGTCTCGACCTTCTGCGAAGTCGCCTCAAATTCGCGATCGGCCTTGTTCAGCCCGGCCTCACGCTTCGCCGTGACGACTTTCTGCCACGCGGCGAACTTCTCTTCGCGATGCTTCAACTCCGAGTCCGCCAGTTTCTGCCAGCGCTGTCGCAACCGTTGTGCGGCGAGGTGCCGTCCGAAGACCATTTCGTAGACCGGCGCGGACTGTCCGCGTCCGACGGACAACAGGATGCCCATCGTGATGCCGACTGGAAACAGCATCAGCACGCCAGCCACAACGCGCCATTCCATCGCGTCGAGGTTGTTCTCCACGGGCAGTACTTTGGGGTCGATGGCAAATCCGGAGAATCCCCACAGCACGAGCCAAGTCGCCAGTACCGCTAAGTGCGGCCGCTTTCCCTGAAACAGCGCCGGGATCTTGAGACGTTGCAGTTCGACATGATGCGTCTTCACGGCTTCACAGGCTTCGCGAAATTGCGCGGCCGCTGTATCGAGATCATTGGTCGGCGCGGTCTTCTCCGGCGTGGGAGGTTCGACTTCGATGCCCTGACGCCGCTTAAGCATCAGCAAGTCGATCCGCATTTTTTCCGCTTCGAGTTCATCCGCCTCGATCTTCAGTTGCTCCTTCGATTTCGCGACGTTGGTCTCAAACGTCTCGAATTGCTGCTTGGGGCTCCCTTCGGCTTCCTCGTCGAAGTACGAGGTGACCATCCAGCGATCTTCTTCGTTCTTCTTCCGCGTCGCTTCGTTTTCGTTGGCCGCTTGCTGCTCAATCGCGACGAGAATGTCTTGATACTCGTGATTGGCGACGGAGTGATCGTCGGCGAACTGCGTGCCGGCCTCGACGACCGCTTTGTCGTATTCGGCTTGGATGGCGGCGCGTTCGCGTTCGTGAGTCTCCGTACGAATGGCGATCGCGGCAGCTAACTCTTTCTCGATGCGAACCGCATCAATGCGGAACTCCTCGGCCGACTCTCGTTCGAGTTGCACACGCTGCTCAACCAGAACCTGCAGTCGTCGCCACCAGTCGCGCTGAGACTCGGGAGCCAGCGGATCGACGGTGGCAGAGTCGGTTAGTGGAAGCGTGCTGGCGTCGGAGGTGCTCATGGTCTCAAGCCGAGTCGTCGAGGTTGCCAGTCGGCAGGATATCGGTCTCCGCAGGCACGTGCGAACCAATCAGGTGAGCAGGACGGCGTCAGTCCCCGGTGAATTCTGCGTCGCATCGGGGGGCTGACCCCGCCCCGGTCGCCTGACTCGTTCGCTCTATCCAGGCTGGCAATAAACGACGCCGCAATCCACCTGCTGAAAGCCGACCGACTTGAACGTGGCGATCGCCGCGGTGTTCTCTTCCGCGATGTGCGCTTCCGCCAATGAGACCTGTTCTTGTCTCATGCGGCGAATGACCTCGATCAGCAGCGTCTGGGCGTGTCCCTGCCGTCGTGAGACATCTTTCACGATTAATTCACTCAGACCAATCGCACGCTCGCCCCACGGCTCGACATACAAGTCCATGCCGCTGACCGTCACAGCCGCAACCGCCTCGGCGCCTCCCTTGGGAACCAGGCGGAACTGTACATTCTCCAGCCGGCCAAAGCGGCTGAACCACCAAAATGTCGGAGCCTCCGGCATCGCGAAAATGAATGTGTCCATCTTGCGGCGAATCAGGCTCAACCGAAAGCTGATCGGGTCTCCCTGCTTCAGATTGCGCTGCAAAACCACAAATCGTTGCGCTGGCTGATATCCCAAAGCTTTGAGAAACGGCGCGGTGTCCACGCTCGATTCGAGGAACCCGGAGACCTGCGAGCCACCGTAGAGTCCGTGATAGAACGCATCACACGGCGGAGCGGCTCCCACTTGGATCGTTTTGGCACCGAGTTGCCGTAGATACGCTTCGCCGCGCGAGAGCAACTCGCGACCGATACCGTGACGGCGGAATGTCGGATGGACGAGAACGACACAGATCGCTCCCTCCGTGCGATCGATCCACTCTCCCGAAGCATCACCCCGAAAACCAGCATGCACGAAACCGACGACCTGCGTTCCATCACAGGCGACAATCAATCCCGCCCGATCAAAATAATGTTGGCCCAGTAGTAACCGATCGATCGCGTCGTAGCTGAATCCGCGAGCCGCTCCGCGTCCCAATCCGCTCTCGTGCCATAGCCGCACTAACTGAGGCGGATCGCTATTCCGAAACGGCCGATACTCGATCACCGCGGACCCCCTGCGGGAAGAAGCCGCACTTCGCCTGTGAGGAAGCGGCCGAGCATTACGATCGGGGACGCTCCCTCACAGGCGCAATACGACTCATCAGTTGACTCAGCCATCGCCGAGACTTTCGTCACGACGACGCACCTGCGACTTCACTGCACTACTTCTTCGCTAATTGCTTTTTCGCTGCCGCCACGACTCCGTCCGGTGTGAATCCGAACTTGCCCAGCAGATCTTTCAGCGGAGCTGACGCGCCGAACGTCTTCATGGCGATGATCGCACCGGTCAGTCCGGTGTAACGCTCCCAGCCAAACGTCGAGGCTTGTTCGACGGCCACGCGAGCGGTGACGCTCGGCGGCAGAACGCTGTCTCGATACTCCTGCGACTGATGCTCGAACAGTTCCCACGACGGCATCGAGACCACGCGAACCTTGACCCCTTCAGCCTTCAACTTTTCATAGGCCGTCACGCACAGCCCGACTTCGCTGCCGGTGCCCATCAGGATCACGTCGGGCTGGCCGGCGGCGGCATCGGCCAGAACGTAGGCTCCCTTGGCAAGTCCGCTGGCCGGCGCGAAGACCGTTCGGTCGAGCGTCGGCAGCGCTTGCCGCGACAGGATCAAACAGACCGGATGATGCTTTTGCTGAGCAATAAAACGCCACGACTCGGTAACTTCGTTGGCGTCACCGGGTCGGAGCAGAATCATGCCGGGGATCGAGCGCATACTGGCGAGTTGCTCAACCGGCTGATGCGTCGGGCCGTCTTCTCCCACGCCGATCGAGTCGTGCGTGAAGACGTGAATGAACGGGACTTCCATGATCGCGGCCAGCCGGAGAGCGCCCTTGGCGTAATCGCTGAAGATCAGGAAGCCAGAGCCGTAAGCACGCACCTTGCTGAGCGCCATGCCGTTGACGATCGACGCCATCGAGTGTTCGCGCACACCAAAGTGAAAGTTGCGGCCAGAGTAGTTGTCGTAGTTGAAGTCGCCCGCCCCTTCAAAGGTCAGCCGCGTCTTGGTGGACGGGGCCAGGTCCGCCGAACCACCGATCAACCACGGATAATTCTTGGCAAGAGCGTTCAGCACCTTGCCCGATGAATCGCGGCTTGCGATCCCCTTCGGGTCGGCGGGGAACGTCGGCAGGTCTTTGTCCCAGCCCTCCGGGAGATCTCGCTTTTGCATCTTCATGATGTGGCTGGCCAACTCGGGATACTGCTTTTCGTATTCACCATAGAGCTTCATCCAAGCGGCCCGCGCCGCGGCACCGCGTTGTCCGATCCCTTGCTGGAAGTGATCGTAGACGCCGTCGGGAACGAGGAACTTCGCGTCTTCCGGCCAGCCGTAGTTTCGCTTCGCACCGGCGATCTCCGCATCACCCAGCGGTTCGCCGTGTGCCGAGTGATGTCCTTCCTTCGTCGGGGCACCGAAGCCGATCTTGCTCTCGACGATGATCATCGTCGGTCGGTCGGTCGTCTTCTTGAAGCCTTCAAAGGCGCTCTTCAGGACGGCGAGGTCATTCACGTCGTGAACCTTCACGACGTTCCAGCCATAGGCTTCAAAACGCTTGCCGACATCTTCGGTGAAAGCGATATGCGTCTCCCCTTCGATCGTGATCTTGTTGCTGTCGTAAATCCAGCAGAGGTTCGACAGTTTGAGATGTCCTGCCAGCGACGCAGCCTCGGAGGCAACTCCCTCCATCATGCAGCCGTCACCCGTCAAGGCGTAGACGTCGTAATTGAACATCTCGAAGCCGGGCTTGTTGAAATAGGTCGCCAACCACTTGGAGGCGATCGCCATGCCCACGCTATTCGCGACCCCCTGGCCGAGCGGGCCGGTCGTTGTTTCGACGCCCGAAGTCCAACGGTATTCCGGGTGACCGGGACAGCGGCTATCGAGCTGACGGAACTTCGTGATGTCATCCAGCGTGACGGAGACTTCGCCGAGTTGTTCGTACTTCGTATTCACCGCCTTCACCTTGGTCAGGTGCAGGATCGAGTACAGCAGCATCGACGCATGGCCGATCGACAGCACAAAGCGATCGCGATTCGGCCAGATCGGGTCGGCGGGATCAAACCGCAGCATGTTTTGCCAGATCGAGTAGACCACAGGAGCCATGGCCATTGGCGTGCCAGGGTGCCCAGAGTTCGCCTTTTGGACAGCGTCCATCGAGAGAGTGCGGATCGTGTTGATTGCCAGCGTGGAAAGGTCAGACGGCTGCGACATGGTGTGGGTGACTTTCCGAAATGAGGTAGCCCCGTGGAATCACATGGGCACGGACTCGGCCTCGACAGATGGCCGGATTGATTGCGAGTGTCTCCGCCGCTGCGCAGGATTTCAACTGACCTCACGAGCGAGCGCATTCGCGAAGAGGACTCACACCTTGATGGCCACAACAACGACCTGGAGGCACTAGCGACGGCGAGCGTTCCTAACCACAATGATCCGATGATCGAAAACTGGAATTACACTCGTCGTCGAAATTGCTGTGGAGCCGCGCCCGTCAGGAAGCGGTTGCGTGCTCAACGAGGAACTACTTCCTGACGGGCGCGGCTCCAAAGCATTCGACAGACTTGTCGGCTGAGTTTTCCCCCATAGACACCAAAATCGGAGTGCCTTCATGACCAAAGAAGAAATCCTGCAACGAATTGAAAGCGGTGAAATAAGCGCTGAGGCATTGTCGCAATTACTAGAGAACCCACCTAAGGGCCGGCTCTACTGTAAGGTCAGCGAAAAAGGCGGGTTGAGTGTTTACGGCCTGCAACGAATGCCGGTCACGCTGTATGTCGAGCAATGGACGCGGCTGCTGGAATTCATCCCAACCCTAAAGCAGTTTATGGCCGACAACAACGACAAGCTGAAACGCAAAGAGGCAAAGTAACTTTTACGTAGCCATCATCGCTCCGCGTGACGAGCCGAATGCTTTACAGACGCTGGCGAGCTCTCGGCTCGTCACGCGGAGCAATGACCGCTACGTAGGCCGGCTCATCACGCGGAGGTCATTCCGAATGACATCGTTTCTGAAATCAGCACGACGATTCGGTTCGCTCGCCCTCGTGTTGGCGAGTTGGTCCAGCGTGCTCGCCGACTCAAAGGATGAACCGGTTTCGTTCAACCGCGACATCCGGCCGATCTTGTCCGACGTTTGCTTTCAGTGCCACGGCCCTGATGCCAAAGAACGCAAGGCGGAGTTGCGGCTCGACAGTGATGACAAACTTTTCGCTGAGCGGGACGGGCATCGCACCCTCGTCGCCGGTGATCCGGCGAAGAGCGAGCTGTTTCGCCGACTGATTGCCACCGTCGGTGACGAGCGGATGCCGCCGCCAAGCTCCGGCAAGAAGTTGACTCCGCAGCAGATCGAAACGATCCGCCGCTGGATCGAACAAGGAGCCAAGTTTCAGGGCCACTGGGCGTTCATTCCGCCGCAGTTTGTAGTCCCGCCTTCAGGCGGCCATCCAAACAGTAAGATTCCGCCTAAAGGCGGGACTACGAGCAGCCCAATCGACCGCTTCATACTCTCGCGTTTGGAGCGTGAAGGGCTGAAACCCTCGCCCCCAGCCAACAAAGTCACGCTGTTACGGCGAGTGGCTCTCGACCTCACTGGCTTGCCCCCGTCACAAGAAGAAATCGACGAGTTCATCGGCGATGACTCTCCCGAAGCCTACGAACGAGTCGTCGATCGACTGCTCGCCTCCCCACGCTTCGGCGAACGGTTCGCTCGGCCGTGGCTCGATGCGGCGCGATACGCTGACACGTCAGGCTATCAATCCGACGGCGACCGTAGCATGTGGCGCTGGCGCGATTGGGTCATCGAAGCGTTCAACGACAACAAGCCGTTCGATGAATTCACGATCGAGCAAATCGCCGGAGATCTGCTGCCGAAGCCGACGATGGATCAAGTCCTCGCAACCGGCTTCAACCGCAATCATCGTGGGAATGCCGAAGGGGGGATCATCCCGGAAGAATACGCCGTCGAGTACGTCGTCGATCGCGTCGATACGACCGCGACCGTGTGGCTCGGACTGACACTGGGTTGTTCGCGTTGCCACGATCACAAGTTCGATCCGTTCTCGCAGCGTGAGTACTACCAGCTCTTCGCGTTCTTCAACAACGTGCCGGAGAAGGGGCGTGCGATCAAATTCGGCAACTCGCCACCGTTCGTGAGGACGCCGACGCGCGAGCAGCAGCGGCAATTGCGGGAGATGCAGTTCCAACAAGGATTCCTCGAAGGCTTCAGCGAGAAGTTGATGACCACGGTGCCGACCGCGCAGGCGGCTTGGGAAAAAAGACTGACTCAGAAACTTCCGGGAGAGTTTGACTGGACGGTGACTCGTGGCGAGATCCTGCGTCTGCCGTTCGATCGTGATGGCCAGCCGGCTCCGGTTCGAGGAGACGGGACGAAGAAAGAGCAACATCAACCGCAGCCATTGGGACCGAACTCCGGGCCTCCGGTCATCAAAGACGCAGATCGGGCCGCTGCCGAACTGGGGGAGGGTCGCTTCGGCAAAGCGGCACAGTTCGACGGACAACGGCGCTTCGCGGTTGGTGATTTGGCCAACATCGGTTTCTTCGAGCCGTTCTCGATATCGGCTTGGATTCGAGCGGACGCCGCTTCCGGCACGATCCTGTCGCGCATGTCGGACGATGCGAATTCGGACGGGTACAACCTTTGCCTCGACAATGGCAAGCTGCAATTTAACCTCATCAAGCGTTGGTTGGATGACGCGATGCGAGTTGAAACCGCCGATGCGATCCCGCTGAATCAGTGGGTCCACGTCGGCGTAACCTACGACGGTTCGCGAATGGCGAACGGAGTCAAGTTCTTCATCAACGGTGCGTTGTCAAAACCACGCATCGTGCTCGATGAACTCAACCAAGCCTTCGCTTCGAAGGATGTGTTCCGAGTCGGATTCGGTGGACTGACTCCACCATTTCGCGGAGCAATCGACGAGGTGCGGGTGTTCGACCTGTCGCTGGACGATGACGAGTTGGCGATCTTGTCGGTCCCGGAATCCGTCTCACGAATTGCCGAGTTACCGCCGGACAAACGTTCGGCCGCTCAATCGAAGAAGATTCGCGAATGCTTCTTGGCGGAGCATGCTCCGCAGAGCATTCGCGACGTCCACGCGCAATTGCGACAACTGGAATTGGAAGAGCGGCAGTTTGTCGAGTCGTTCCCGACGACGATGGTCATGCAAGAAACACCGGAGCCTCGACCGACTCATCTACTACTGCGCGGAGCCTACGACCGCCCGGGCGAACAAGTCGCCCCAGGCGTTCCACAAGCACTGCCCGCGTCGCTGCCGAAACGCGACCGAGTCAATCGGCTGGACCTCGCTCACTGGCTGGTATCCCCCACGAATCCGCTCACCGCGCGAGTAGCTGTGAATCGCTTCTGGCAACAGCTATTCGGCCAAGGACTCGTGAAAACCGTCGATGACTTCGGCTCGCAGGGCGATTGGCCCTCGCATCCCGAATTGCTCGATTGGCTGGCCATCGAATTCGCCGGCCCGGCCGAAGGCCGAGAGCCGAAAGCCGAAAGCCGTTATCCCACTTTCCTGAATTGGAACATCAAACGAGTCATCCGCGAACTCGTTACGTCAGCTACCTACCGCCAATCGTCACAGGGTAGTGACGCATCCCTCGCTCGCGATCCCGACAACCGGCTGCTCGCGCGCGGCCCTCGTTCGCGACTCTCGGCCGAGATGATTCGCGATCAGGCACTCGCCGCCAGCGGGTTGTTGGTAGAACAGCTCGGCGGGCCGTCGATCAAGCCGTATCAGCCAGAAGGCTTGTGGGACGATCTGCAAAGCACGGAAAAGTACGTGCAAGATCACGGCCCGGCGCTCTATCGCCGAGGCATGTACGTCTTTTGGAAACGGACGATTGCTCCGCCAATGATGGTCACGTTCGACGCCGCCGGCCGCGAGACCTGCATCGTGCGCGAGACGCGGACCAACACGCCGTTGCAGGCGCTGACGCTGCTCAATGAAGTCAGCTTTGTCGAAGCCGCTCGCAAGTTGGCCGAGCGGACATTGCTCAGCGGCAGCAACGATGTTGACCGTCGCTTGCGATTCGCGTTTCGAGCGGTACTGACTCGCGAACCTAACGAACGCGAGTTGACCGTGCTGCGGCGCGGACTCGAACGGCATCTCGTCAACTACCGAGAACATCCCGGTGAAGCCGTCGAAGTCCTGCGCACTGGTGAATCGAAAGCAGAGGAATCGCTAGATCCCGTCGAGGTCGCGGCATGGACCGCCGTCAGCGGGCTGATTCTGAATCTCGATGAAGCGGTGACGAAGGAGTGAATCGAGACCGGCGAGCGGGGCGGCGTCGGTACGGAATCGAAACACTTCTGCCAGCGGCAACGAACCGGCGAACAGGCCGCCGTTATGGACC